>CAYODK010000133.1:12814-15747 GCA_964402695.1 uncultured Verrucomicrobiota bacterium | reverse complement strand
CGGGGACCCGCCCGCCGGCAACGCCAACTTCGCCTGGGTGCAGCACTTCATCCATCACCTTTCGCCGGCCGGCATGGCCGGCTTCGTCCTGGCCAACGGATCCATGTCCACGAATCAGTCCGGCGAGGGCGACATCCGCAAGGCCATCGTCGAGGCCGACCTCGTCGACTGCATGGTCGCCCTTCCCGGGCAGCTCTTCTACTCCACCCAGATCCCGGTCTGCCTCTGGTTCCTCGCCCGCAACAAGCGCAATGGACGCTTTCGCGACCGCCGCGGCCACACCCTTTTCATCGACGCCCGCAAGCTCGGCGCCCTCGTCGACCGCACCCACCGGGAACTCAGCGACGCCGAAGTCGACCGGATCGCCTCGACCTACCACGCCTGGCGCGGCGACCCCGGCGCGGGCGAGTACGCGGATGTCGCCGGGTTTTGCAAGAGCGCGCCCGTCGAGGAGATCCGGAAGCACGAGCACGTCCTCACGCCGGGCCGCTACGTCGGCGCCGAGGCGGTCGAGGAGGACACTGAACCGTTCGACCAGAAGATGCGCCGCCTTTCCGCCACCCTGCGCGAGCAGCAGGCGGTCGCGGCGGACCTCGACAAAGCCATCGCCGCCAACCTGGAGGGGCTCGGGTATGGACCCTGACGACGGCGCGGCGGCACCCGGCGTCGCCCAACGGCGGGGTACTGCTCAAGTACACGTTGCACGGGCTGCATCGCTTGGTGTAGTGTTGGCCCAGGCAATTGCTCCCCGCCGGACCAGCCGCAAGGCCTCCTGCGGGGTTATTTTCCCTCCGCAGCGCCACCCGAACGCCGTCGAAAGTAATTTCAATTTCGCCTTGGAAACGGCGCGTTCCCCGCTGTATTGTTCCGGCAGCACACCCGCCGGGCCTCTGCCGCAAGGCATGCTATCTCTCGGCGGGTTTTTCTTTCCCCGAGGGCCTTCCGCATGATCTACGAGAAGGGCCACCTCACGTTCGAGAAGCAGGCCGATCGGCTGCTTGAGCGCGGCATGCAGGGTGACCGGGACGTGATGATCGCCCGGCTCGCGTCGGTCAACTACTACCGCCTCAGCGGGTACTCCTATCCTTTCCGGAACCCGGACGATACGTTCCGCGCAGGCACGACCTTCGAGACCGTCTGGCAACGCTATGCCTTCGACCGCAGGCTCCGGCTTCTGATCATGGATGCTGTGGAGAGAATCGAGGTCGCGGTTCGCTCGCAGCTTGCGTACCACCATTCCGAAATCCATGGGCCGTTCGCCTATGCCGCGGACCCGACTTCGCTTCCGAAGTTCTCAGACCTCGCTCATCAGGATTTTCTGGAACATGTGCAGGAAGAGACCGAGCGAAGCAGAGAGCGTTTCGTTCAACACTTCCGAGACAAGTACGGAGACATGCACCCGTTCCTCCCGATCTGGATGGCCATCGAGGTCATGTCGTTCGGCACCGTCCTGACGTTCTTCAGGGGCGCTCCTCACAAGGTGAAGCAGTCCGTCGCAAGCGCGTTCGGTATGCCGGACATCGTCTTCGAGTCCTGGCTCCTGACACTCAACACAGTCCGCAACATCTGCGCCCATCACGGCCGACTCTGGAATCGGGAGAACGGCGTCAAGCCGATCATCCCGCGCCTCCAGCAGTTCCCGGACTGGCACACCCCCGTCAAGGTGGACAACAACCGCGTGTTCGCGGTTCTGACCATCTGCCGCCACTGCCTGGCGCGGATCGCACCGCAGAGCCAGTGGCCAGTCCGCCTGCGATCCCTGCTTGCCGAGTTCTCCATGATCCCGCTCCGCGACATGGGCTTCCCCGCCAACTGGAGCGAGTCGCCGCTCTGGAAGGAGGCGGCGAATGGCGGGTGAGTGGAAAGAAGCAACTCTTGGCGATGTCCTAACCCTTCAGCGCGGGTTCGATCTTCCGGCATCGGATCGACGGGGGGGGGCGTTTCCTGTCATTGCATCGACTGGATGTGTGGGCATGCACGACCGGCCAATGGTTGAGGGACCAGGCGTCGTCATTGGTCGTTCGGGCAGCATCGGGGGCGGGCAGTTCGTTGATGAGGACTTCTGGCCTCTGAATACCACACTTTGGGTCAAGGACTTCAAGGGTAATAATCGACGGTTCTGTTACTACCTGCTGACGTCAATCGATCTCACGCCTTACAATGCGGGTAGTGGCGTGCCAACCCTCAACCGGAATCACATTAACCCGCTCAAGGTGACCATCCCCGTGGATGTAGTTGAGCAACGCGCCATCGCGCATATCCTTGGCACGCTGGACGACAAGATCGAGATCAACCGGCGGATGAGTGCGACGCTGGAGGAGATGGCCCGGGCGCTCTTCAAGTCGTGGTTCATCGACTTCGACCCCGTGCGCTGGAACAAGGCCACGAAGGAGGGGAAGCCCGTCGGCCCGCCCCCGGTTCCTCCAAGCCTTGGAAAGCTCTTCCCCGACGACTTCCAACCCTCGGAACTCGGGCCGATCCCGAAAGGGTGGGCTTATCTACCTCTCGGCGAGTTCGTTCAATTGACGCGCGGAACCACCTATCGCGGTGATCTGAAGGGTCATCCGGGGCCCGTGTTGCTAGGCCTTGCCAGTATTGCGCGTAACGGTGGCTTCCGAGAGGACAATCTCAGCACGTATGGCGGTGGTTCACCCGCCAACATACTTCTTGGCCCTGGCGAGTTGTATGCGTCATTGAAGGATGTCACGCAGTCAGCAGACCTTCTTGGAGCGGTCGCTCGTGTGCCTCCTCACGTTGAAAAAGGACGGCTGACGCAGGACACCGTCAGGCTGGCCCTCAAGGCCAAGACATGCTCATGCCATATTGTGTACTACTCATTGCTGACGCCCATGTGTCGCGCGTACTGTCGATCTCACGCTACTGGGACCACGAACCTAGGCCTTAGCCGAGACGATTTCTTGGCGTATCCCGTC
>CAYODK010000133.1:0-12804 GCA_964402695.1 uncultured Verrucomicrobiota bacterium | reverse complement strand
GAAGCCAAGTGCCAGTGTCCAAATGGCTTTTGATGAGATCATGAAGGCCGTCGAGACCCGTGCCTCCATGACGAGGTCTGAATCCCGCACCCTCGCCGCCCTGCGCGATGCGTTGTTGCCGAAGCTGATCTCCGGGGAACTGCGCGTGAAGGTGAGTCGTTCCAGACGGATGGAAGTTGGATTGGACAGTCGCGGAGGATAGGATGCTGCCATGATTGCGAAACTGGTTGTCGAGTCGTTCAAGACGCTCGAGAAGGTTGAGATCGCGCTGGGGCGCGTGAACGTCTTCGTCGGTGCCAACGGCAGCGGCAAGAGCAACCTGCTGGAGGCTGTCGGCGTCTTGTCGGCCGCAGCGGACGGGAAGGTGAACGACCAGGTTCTGATGCAACGGGGCGTGCGCCCCGGCCTTCCGATGCTCTACAAGTCGGCGTTTTCCGAGCGCATCCCCCCGCATATCTTCTTTGGTGCGCATAACGGGAAGTCCAGCTACGAAGTGGCCCTGTACAATCCCCTCGGCGAGCAGACGCCGACATGGCGCTACAAGACGGAGCTGTGGATGCAAGGCAGGCGGAAGCTGGCCAGTCGCTCGCCGGCGATGACAGGCAACCCGAACACCGAAGTCGGACTGGCCGCCGCGCGTGCGGTGCAGATGAAGACGGGAACCGCGGGACTGGATCTGTTGAAGCACCTGCAGGGGTACGTCATCTTCTCGCCGTCGACGCCGGTGTTGCGCGGGGTGGAACGGGAACCGCAGCCGCGTCATCCCGTGGGCATTCACGGTGGCCGGTTGCCGGAGGCCGTGGGGGAGATCATGGCCCTCGCGAAGGAGAGCAAGCACGTTGCCGGGGTCTGCCGGGAGGCCCTTCGATTGATCGAATGGGCGAAGGACTTCGGCTGCGAGTCGGCGGGACGGGTGCCGGTCTCGGCAGCGGCCGGCGCCTCGCCGACCGTCGTCCGCTTCGTCGACCGCTTTATGCGCGAGGGACGCAACGTGCTCTCGGGTTACGACGCCAGTGAAGGGGCGCTGTTGGTCCTTCTGCTGGCGGTGCTTGCGGCCAGCCCGTCTGCGCCCGGCTTCTTTGCGATCGACAATGCCGATCACGGCCTGAATCCGCGCCTTGCGAAGTCCCTTTTCGGAAAGTTCTGCAACTGGATTTTCGAGGGCTCGGAATCGCGTCAGGTGCTTCTGACCACACACAACCCCCAGGTGCTCGATGGTCTGCCGCTGCGAGATGACCGGGTGAGGTTATTCACCGTGGCCCGGACGGATGCGGGGCGGTCCGCGATCCGACGCGTTCAGGTGGACGACAAGCTCCTCGCGATGGCCGACAAGGGTTGGACGCTATCCCGTCTCTGGGTGATGGGCCATCTCGGGGGGATGCCTCATGTCTAGACCGGTGCGCGTGGCTTTCGTCATGGAGGGGCCGACCGACTATGTCGTCCTGCGGGCTGCGGTCCGATCTCTGTTGAATGGAAGGGATTTCGAACCGACGACCCTCTGTCCGGAGATGGATGAGACCCTGCGTCCGACGACCCGTGGTGGATGGGGCGGTGTCTATCGATGGTGCAGACAGGTGGTCGATCAGGCCGGCGGGCCGGCCCGCGGGAATCCGATCTTCCAGACCAGCGACATTGTGGTCGTGCAGGTGGACGCCGACGTCGCAAGAAAGCGGTACTCCGATGCGAAGATCCGTGACGCGCCGAACGAAGATCTACCGTGCGAGAAGGCGTGTCCTCCGCCCGGTGCCACAACGGATGCGTTGCGTACAGTCGTTCTCGGCTGGATGAACGAGACGGCCACGCCGCCCCGTGCAGTCTTATGCACGCCCTCGAAGAGCCTTGAGACATGGGTGCTCGTAGGTCTGTTTCCCGACAATCGCCTCGCTTTGATGGCAGAGGTCGAATGTCGGTGGGGGGCCGAGGTTCAGCTTCGCAGGTACGGACTCGTCAGGGGTGACCAGAAGCTCATTGACGAGTACCGGGCGGGGGAGGAAGCGATTCAAGCGGCATGGCCCGCTGTACGCGCGAGATGCTCGGAGGCCGAGCGCTTCTCGAACGAGATCCTTCAGCTTGTTCCTGCCAATTGACCGGGTGTGAGCTTCACGGAATCCATCGTCGAAGACGCGGCCCTTGAGTGGCTGGAGGGGGTTGGGTATTCCGTCCTCCACGGCCCTGACCTTGCGGTGGGCATGCCCGGCGCCGAGAGGAGCGATCCCGGCTATCGCGACGTCATCCTGCATCGGCGGCTGCGCGATGCGCTGGCGCGCCTGAATCCGAAGCTCCCGCCCGAGGCGCTGGAGGATGCGTACCGCAAGATCGTCCACGCGGACGCGCCGTCGCTGGTGGAGTGCAATCGGGAAGTCCACCGGATGCTCGTGCGCGGGGTCGAGGTCGAATACCGCACGAACGACGGCGCCATCGCGGGAGATCAGGCCCGCGTGCTGGATTTCGACCGGCCGGACAACAACGACTGGGTGGCGGTGAACCAGTTCACCGTGGCGGAGGGCCAGCACAACCGGCGGCCGGACGTCGTGGCCTTCGTGAACGGCCTGCCGCTCGCGGTGATCGAGCTGAAGAACCCGGCCGATGAGAACGCCACGGTCTGGAGCGCGTACGACCAGCTCCAGACCTACCAGGCGCAGATCCCGTCCCTGTTCGCCACGAACGCGGCGCTGGTCGTGTCCGACGGGGTGCGGGCGCGGATCGGCGCCCTGGGCGCGGGGAAGGAATGGTTCAAGCCGTGGCGCACGGTCGGCGGGAAGGACCTGGCGTCGTCGAAGATCGCGGAACTCCAGGTGCTCCTGCAGGGCGTCTTCGAGCCTGACCGCTTCCTTCGACTGATCCGTCACTTCATCGTCTTCGAGGATGCGGGCACAGGGAAGATCACGAAGAAGCTGGCCGGCTACCATCAGTTCCATGCCGTCAACGTGGCGGTGGAGGAGACCCTGCGGGCGGCCTCCCGCGTGCAGGCGCGGACGTGGGCCGAGCCGGAGGGGCGCTACGAGGCGGGCGGACGTTCCGGCGGGGATCCGGGCGACCGCCGCGTCGGCGTTGTCTGGCACACGCAGGGCTCGGGCAAGAGCCTGACCATGGCCTTCTACGCGGGGCGGATCATCCTCCATCCGGCCATGGAGAATCCCACGATCGTCGTCCTGACCGACCGCATCGATCTCGACGACCAGCTCTTCCGGACCTTCGCGCGGTGCAAGGATCTCCTTCGCCAGGATCCGGTGCAGGCCACGAATCGCGAACACCTCCGCTCGCTGCTGGCGGTCGCCGCGGGCGGCGTGGTCTTCACCACGATCCAGAAGTTCTTCCCGGACGAGAAGGGGGACACGCACCCGGTCCTGTCCACGCGGCGCAACATCGTGGTCATCGCCGACGAGGCGCACCGGAGCCAGTACGACTTCATCGACGGGTTCGCGCGGCACATGCGCGACGCGCTGCCGCACGCATCGTTCATCGGCTTCACCGGCACGCCGATCGAGCTGACGGACAAGAACACGCGCGCGGTGTTCGGCGACTACATCAGCGTCTACGACATCCAGCGCGCCGTCCAGGACAAGGCGACGGTCCCGATCTACTACGAAAGCCGCCTGGCGAAGCTGCAGCTCGACGAGGCGGAACGGCCGAAGATCGATCCGGACTTCGAGGAAGTGACGGAAGGCGAAGAGACGGAGCGCAAGGAGAAGTTGAGGACCCGGTGGGCGCAGGTCGAAGCCGTCGTCGGCGCGGAGAAGCGGGTCGGGCTGGTTGCGAAGGACATCGTCGAGCACTACGAGAAGCGCCTGGAGGCTATGGACGGCAAGGCGATGATCGTCTGCATGAGCCGTCGCATCTGCATGGACCTTCACGACGAACTCGTGAGGCTCAGGCCGGAGTGGTTCGACGATGCGGACGAGAAGGGCGCGTTGAAGGTCGTGATGACGGGCAATGCATCCGAAGGCCCGCGCGTCGCCGCCCATGCGCGCACCAAGCCGCGGCGCGAAGCGCTGGCGGACCGGTTCCGCGACCCGGCCGATCCGTTCCGGATCGTCATCGTCCGCGATATGTGGCTGACGGGTTTCGACGCGCCGAGCCTGCACACGATGTACGTGGACAAGCCGATGCGCGGGCACGGGCTGATGCAGGCGATCGCGCGCGTCAACCGCGTGTTCAAGGACAAGCCCGGCGGACTCGTTGTCGACTACCTCGGCCTCGCTCCCGAGTTGAAGCAGGCGCTGGCGACCTACACGGAGAGCGGAGGAACGGGCGAGACCGCCATCAACCAGGAACAGGCGGTCGCCGCGATGCTGGAGCGCTACGAGGTCTGCCTGGCCCTCTTCCACGGTTTCGACCGGTCGGCGTGGATCTCCGGAAAGCCGACGGAGCGCCTCGGGTTGCTGCCGGCCGCGCAGGAACACATCCTGGCGCAGGAGGACGGGAAACGCCGCTGTCTCCGCGCGGCGCACGAGTTGTCGCTCGCTTTCGCGCTTGCCGTGCCGCACGAGAAGGCCCTCGCGATCCGGGACGACGTCGCGTTCTTCCAGGCGGTGCGCGCAAGTCTCGCGAAGGGCGCGCCCGGCGACGAACGCACGCAGGAGGAGCTCGACCTCGCAGTGCGGCAGATCGTTTCGCGGGCGATCGCGTCCGAGGGTGTCGTCGACATCTTCGCGGCCGCAGGGCTCGCCAAACCGGACATCTCGATTCTCTCGGAGGAATTCCTCGCCGAGGTCAAGGGGATGCCCCAGCGCAACCTCGCGGTGGAACTGCTGCGCAAGCTGCTCAAGGGTGAGATTCGCGCGCGCGGCCGCCGGAACGTCGTGCGCGCGCGCTCGTTCGCCGAGATGTTGGAGCAGTCGATCCGTCGCTATCAGAATCGCGCGATCGAGGCGGCGCAGGTGATCGAGGAACTCATCGAACTGGCGAAGAAGATGCGCGAGGCCAAGGAGGAGGGCGTCGCGCTCGGGCTCAGCGAGGATGAAGTGGCGTTCTACGACGCGCTGGAGACGAACGACAGCGCCGTGCAGGTCCTCGGGGACTCGACGCTGCGCGACATCGCCCGCGACCTCGTCCGGTCCGTCCGGGCCAACGTCACCATCGACTGGACCCTGCGGGAGAACGTCCGGGCGCACCTGCGAGTCCTGGTGAAGCGCATCCTCCGGAAGTACGGATATCCGCCCGACAAGCAGGCCAAGGCCACGGCCACGGTTCTCGAACAGGCGGAGGCGTTGTCCGATCTCTGGACCGCCGGGTGACGGTCCCGGTGGCCCATCTTCGGTTGGGGCTCACTCAAACGCGGCGAGGGTTCCGCGTCCACTTCGATCCCGACGCCATTGCGAGAAGGGCCGCGCGATGGTGGCGGATGCTCTTGAAGTCGGGGGACGGACGGGCGAGAGTGGATTCATGCGACTGAAACTGATCGCCTGCGAGGTGCTCCAGCGGGAACTCTGCGCCCTGGCCGCGGCGTCGCCGAACACGATCGACATCGAGTTCGTCGCCAAGGGGCTTCACGATCTCAAGTCGGCGGAGATGAGGGCCCGGCTGCAGGCCGTGGTGGATGCCGTCGACGAGGCGGTCTACGAGCGGATCCTCCTCGGGTACGGTCTCTGCAACAACGGTCTGGCCGGCGTCTGCGCGAGGAGGATCCCGATGATCCTGCCGCGAACCCATGATTGCATCGGCCTCTTCCTGGGCGGGCACCGGCGATACCGCGAGGTCTTCGACGCCCATCCGGGCACGTACTTCCTGACGCCCGGCTGGATCGAGCGGGGGGAGGCGCAGGGCGAACTCCGTCAGGCCGGGATCCCGCATCAGCTCGGGATGGACATGTCCTTCGACGACATGGTCCGCGAGTACGGCGAGGACAACGCGCGGTACATCGCCGAAACACTCGGTGGCGGCGTCACGCACTACTCGCAATACCTGTACATCCGGACGGGCGTGGGGCCGGACGGGCATTTCGAGCCGATCGCCCGGGCGCAGGCCGAGGAGAAGGGATGGCGGTTCGCGGCCATGGACGGCAACCTCGAGGTGCTGCGCAAGCTGGTGAGCGGGCCGTGGACGCCGGACGACTTCGTGATCGTCCCCCCCGGGGGGTCGATCCGGGCCTGCCCCGACGACCGCGTCGTGGACGCGGACGGGGGCTGACGCGCGGCGGTTTGTTCATCGACTCGCCGCAGGGGGCGGACTATCATTCGTTCAAGGTCCGGGCGTTCCGAAGGGACGCCCGCGTGCGACCCGGGCCCGCGGCGGGAAGGGGTAGGGATCATGCGATACGTCCAACTGGGAACGACGGACATCAAGGTTTCCACGATCGCCTTCGGCGGCTACGCGATCAGCGGCCGGCCGGGCGAGGAGCCCCCGTCGGACGACGACGCCTTCGGCGCGATCGAGGCCGCGTTCGACGAGGGTGTCAACTTCTTCGTCACGGCGGATTCCGAAGGGGACGGCCTCGGCGAGCGCCGCCTGGGCTCGGCCCTGTCCGAGGTTCGCGACCACGTCGTGCTGGCGACCAAGACCGGGCCGGAGAACCACCCCCCGCGCGAACTGGGTCTCGCGGTGGATCGGAGCCTCGCGAACTTCGGCACGGATCACATCGACCTGTACATGGTCGATCTGCCGCACCCGCGGCTTCCCGCGGTCGACATCCTGGCGCAGCTTGAGAAGATCCGCGAGCAGGGCAAGATCCGCGCCTTCGGGGTCTGCCGCTACGGTCCCCACAATCTCGCCCGGGCGTTGAAGTCCCCGACATCGCCCTGTTGTGCCGAGGTCAGCTACAACCTCCTCTTCCGGCCGGCCGAGGCCGACCTGCTGCCGATGTGCGTGAAGCAGCAGGTGTCCGTCCTGTGCCGCGCTCCGCTGCTGCTGGGGCTGCTGTCCGGGCGCTACGAGCGGCCCGACGACGTTCCGCCCCGCATCGCGCGGTGTCGCCACTTCAACCACACGCGCGCGGCCGCCCCGCACAAGCAGGCGGGATTCGAGAAGGAGACCTTCGAGGCGATCGCCGCGATCCGGAGGATCTCGGCGGATCTCGGCGAGCCGATGGGCAGCGTGGCCCTGTCATGGCTGGGGTCGCAGAAGGGGGTGGCTTCGGCGATCGTCGGGGCCGAGAACGCCCTCCAGTCGCGCCGGAACGCGCGGGCCGGAAACCTGGTCCTGCCGCCCGGCACGGTCGACGAACTGGCCAGGGCGACGAAGACGCTGAAGGACCGCATGGGACGCTCGGTCGACATGTGGGAAGTCCCTCCGCGGTTCGACTAGCGTCCCCATGGCGCATTCCGGCGAGTGGGCGGCGGTGCTGACGGCGATCTGCTGGACCGTCAGCGCGACGTCGTTCTCGATGGCCGGCGCGCGGATCGGCTCGCTGCCGGTGAACGTGATCCGCATGTCGATCGCGCTGGCGCTCTTCGCCGCGATCGGCATGGGGATCGGCGGACAGCCTCTTCCGTTCGACGCCCCGGCATCCGGCTGGCTGTGGATGACCCTCTCGGGAATCGTCGGCTTCTTCTTCGGCGACCTGTGCCTGATGCGGGCCCTGGACGAGATCTGCCCCCGCTACAGCCTGCTGATCATGTCCCTGGCGCCACCGATGACCGCGGTCCTGGCGGCGATGTTCCTTGGCGAGCGGCTGACCCCGTTCGAGTACGCGGCGATGGCCGTCACCCTCGGAGGCGTGGCGACGGTCGTGACCGAGCGGCCGCGGGCCGGGGCCCCGCTTCGATTCACCTGGCGGGGCGGGGCGCTGGCCTTCGGCGGGGCCGTCGGGCAGGCCGCCGGGATGACCGTCGCCAAGCTTGGCCTGCGGACGATCGACTCCGCGTTCGACGCCACGGCCATCCGCGTGCTGGCCGGCACGATCGCCTTCCTGGTGTTCGCCGCGCTCCGCCGGGAGGGGCCGCGCCTGCGGGCCGCCCTTCGCGATCGCACGGCCGTTGTGACGGTCGCGCTGGGCGCCGCCGCGGGCCCCGTCGCCGGCGTGTGGCTGCTGATGTACGCAATGACGCTGATCCCGGCGGGCCTTGCGCAGACGTTTGCCGCCACCACCCCGGTGCTGATCATCCCCGTCAGCCACTGGATCCACCGTGAGCGCATCACGGCCCGGTCGGTGGCGGGCGCGGTCGTCGCCTTCGTCGGCGTCGCCATGCTGTTCCGTTGATCCGGTTTGATTCGTCCGCCGCATTCCTGCACCATTCCGGCCGTGAATCCGGAACTCGGGCACCGCGAAATCCCGTTCAACTACACGTCCGCCGACGACCGCCAGGCGATCGCCTGGCTGCTGGGCGAACCGGTATGGGAGAAGCTCGAGGCGTTGCGTTCGCGCCGCGTGACCGGCCGCTCGGCCCGGCTGCTGCTTCGCGTGATCGGCGAGGTCCTCGTCCATCGCCGGAACGCCTACCTGTACGAGCAACTCGTGGCCGACCCGGCCCGTCGACGGCGGCTCGACCGCGATCTGGCGGACGATCTTGGCATCATCGCGGGCCACTCGGGGGGCGACCCTCTGGTCATGGAGGTCCTCGCGGAGTGCCGCAGGCTGATCGAGGAGTTCCAGCGCGAGATCGGGGCGGTCCCGCGCCAGCGGATGCGCATCGCCGCGCGCCTGGGCGCCATCGTGGGGCGCGACAACGTGTTGTTCGACGCCTTCACGCGGATCAGCCACTGCACCGATGCGACGGACTGGCGGCTGCACCTCCCGCTGGCCGTGGTGATGCCGACCGACGAGGCGCAGGTCGGGCCGCTTCTCACGGCGATCGCCGGACTGGGGCTGCATGCCGTTCCGCGCGGGGCCGGCACCGGCCTGACCGGCGGCGCGGTGCCGCTGGAGCCCGACTGCATCGTCGTCAACACCGAGAGGCTGAACCGCATCCACGGGATCGCGCCGCGCGAGGTCTCCCGGGAGGACGGCCGGTGCGTGACGGCCCCGACGATCCGTCTCGAGGCCGGGGTCATCACCGAGGATGCCATGGAGTACGCCGCGGCGCGCGGCCTCGTCTTCGCCACCGATCCGACCAGCGCGTGGGCCAGCACCATCGGCGGCAACATCGCGGAGAACGCGGGCGGCAAGACCGCCGTGCTCTGGGGCTCATGCCTCGACAACCTCCTCGCCTACGAGATCGCCATGCCCGGCGGCGCGCGCTTCTCCGTGCGGCGCCGCAACCATCCGCGGAGGAAAATCCTGCCGGATGACGTGCTCGCCTGGGAGGTGTGCGACGAGACGGGCGCCGTGCGCCGGTCCGTCGAACTGCGGGGCGACGCCATCAGGCGGCGCGGTCTCTGGAAGGACATCACCAACAAGGCGCTGCAGGGCCTGCCGGGCGTGCAGAAGGAGGGGACCGACGGCGTCATCACCTCCGCCGAGTTCATTCTCTATCCCCAGTACGAAGCCTCGGCGACGCTCTGCCTCGAGTTCTTCGGTCCCGACATGGACGAGGCGAGCCGGGTCATCCACCGGATCGTCGAGGCCTTTCCCATCGGGGATGCCGAGGTGCTGCAGGCCCTCGAGCACTTCGACGACGAGTACGTCCGGGCGATCGGCTACCAGGTCAAGGCCGCCCGGTCCGGCACGCCGAAGGCGGTTCTGCTGATCGACGTCGTCGGCCGCACGCCGGAACAGGCCGCCCGCGGGGTGGAGCGCGTCCGCGCCGCGATCGCCGGGCATGACAATACGCATCTCTTCGAGGCCCGCGACCGGGGTGAGGCCCGGCGGTTCTGGGACGACCGCAAGAAGCTGGGCGCCATCGCCGCGCGCACGAACGCCTTCAAGCTCAACGAGGACGTCGTTCTTCCCCTGTCCGCGCTCGCCGGCTTCGCGCGGTTCTGCGCCGGGGTGAACCTCGAGGAGGAGCGCCACGCCCAGCATGTCTTCCTGACGCGCACCGCCGCCCTGTTGCGCGAGGCGCCGGCCCGCGCGGAGGCGCCGTGGCTCGCCGAGAAGGCGGCACAGGCGGTTGCGCTGTGCGAGCAGGCCCAGGGGCGGCTGGCCCACGCGGGCCCGGACGATCTGCGCGGCCTGGTCATCCCGCTCGCCGTGCGCGCGGATCTCGGGGAGATGCTCCGCGGCTACGACGACCTCATGGCGGAGGTCGACGCGCTGCACGAGGACGTGCGCCGCCGCCGCATCGTGATCGCCACGCACATGCACGCGGGGGACGGCAACGTGCACGTCAACATCCCCGTCATGTCCAACGACCGCCTCATGATGCGCCGCGCCGAGCGCGTCGTCGACCGCGTCATGGAGGAGGTTGCCCGCCTCGGCGGCGTCTGCTCCGGCGAGCACGGGATCGGCATCACCAAGCTCAAGTACCTGGACGAGGCGTTCGTCCGCGATCTCGATGCCTACCGCGCCCGGGTCGACCCCGGCGGGCTGATGAACCCGCGGAAGCTGTCCGACCGCGCCGTGATCCAGCACATCTTCACGCCCTCGTTCAACCTGCTGAAACTCGAGGCGCGGATCCTGCAGTTCGGGAAGCTCGAGGAACTGGCGCTCAAGATCGCGCAGTGCGTCCGCTGCGGGAAGTGCAAGCCGAACTGCTGCGTGTTTCATCCGCCGCGGGGTCTGTTCTACCATCCGCGGAACAAGAACCTCGCCCTCGGCGCGCTGATCGAGGCGTTGCTCTACGGGGCCCAGCGCGAACGGTCGGCCCGGTTCGGCATCCTCCGGGAGATGGAGGATGTCGCGGACCACTGCACGATCTGCCACAAGTGCCTCAAGCCCTGTCCCGTCGCGATCGACACCGGCGAGGTGTCGGTGCTGGAGCGGGGGATCCTCGTCGCGCGGGGCTACAAGCGCACCGCGCCGGCGACGCGCGCGACGCTGCGCTACCTCGAGAGCCGGTCGCCGGCCTTCAACCGCGTCTTCCGCGCGGCGGTCGTGCGCGCGGGCGGTTTCGTGCAGCGGACGGCCGCGCGGGCGCTCGGCCCCGGGGCTCCGATCGACATCCTCCGGTCGCCGATGCCGCCGGCCTCCCGCGGGACCCTCCGCGACGGGTTGCCCGAATGCGGCCCGCACCAGGTCCTCGTCCTTTCGCCGGACGGCGAGGCGCGGGCGAACGCCTTCTATTTCCCGGGCTGCGGGTCGGAGCGTCTCCAGTCCGACATCGCCCTCGCGGCGCTGCACGTCCTCCTGGAGATCGGGGTGCGGGTGGTCCTGGCGCCGCCGTTCCTCTGCTGCGGGTTCCCGCACCGGGCCAACGCGAAGATCGAACCGCACGAGCGCATCGCGCTGCGGGACACCATCGTGTTCGCCCAGATCCGCGAGATGTTCGCCTACCTCGCCTTCGACGCCGTCGTCGTCACGTGCGGAACGTGCCGCGAGGCGCTCGGCCAGATGGAGGCCGGCCGCATCTTCGGGGCGCCGGTGGTGGACGTCGCGCGCTTCGCGCAGGACCGCGGGGCCCGGATCGGCGGCGGCGGGGCGTGTCTCTACCACGCCCCGTGCCACGATTCGCTCGACGGCCGGGCCGCGGAGGTGTTCGAGGCCGTGACCGGCGGGCGCCTCGTCGCCGTGCCGCATTGCTGCTCCGAGGCGGGCACGCTGGCCATGTCGCGTCCGGACATCAGCCATGCCATGCTGCACCGCAAGGCCGGGGCGGTGGCCGAGGCCGCACGGAACCACCCGGACCTCGAGGTCATGCTGACGAACTGCCCTTCATGCCTGCAGGGGCTGGGGCGCAACGGCGCGCCCCGCGGCGGCGCACGCCACATGGCGGTTGAACTGGCGCGGCGTCTCTCGGGCGATGACTGGCGATCCGCCGTCCTCCGCCGCGCAGCGCGCGCCGAGGTGATCAGTTTCTGAACCCCACGGGAAAGGCGGGTGACCCATGAAGAAGGGACGGCGGGAGTTCATCCAGTCGGTGGCGCTGGCCGGCGCCGTGTCGGTGGTCGGGGCCCCCGGGTGCCGGACGGCGGGCGCGCCGCGGCCCGCGGGCTCGATGATGGGCTTCCGGGCCCCGCCTCTCGACGAGGTGCGGATCGGGTTCATCGGGCTCGGCCACCGGGGTCCCGGGGGCGTCAGGCGGCTGTGCAGGATCCCCCGGACGCGGATCGTGGCGGTGTGCGACGTGTTCGAGGATCGCGCCGCCAAGGCCGCGGCCGACATCGTGGCGGCGGGGCATCCGAAGCCGGACATCTACGCCGGATCGGAGCAGATCTTCCGGAAACTGTGCGAGCGGAAGGACGTCAACCTCGTCTACGCCTGCACCCCGTGGCACTGGCATGTGCCCATGGCCCTGCACGCGATGGCCTGCGGCAAGCACGTCTGCACCGAGGTCCCGATGGCCATGACTGTCGAGGACTGCTGGAAGGTGGTCGATGCCGCGGAAAGCGCCCGGCTGCATTGCATGATGCTCGAGAACTGCTGCTACGGCGAGGACGAGCTCTTTGCGCTCTGCCTCGCCCGCCGCGGCCTGCTGGGCGAGCTCGTGCACGGCGATTGCGGCTACATCCACGAACTGCGCGCCGGGCTGCTGAACGGGACGTACTACAAGGACTACCCGCTCGAGTACCACCGCCTGCACTGCGGCAACTCGTACCCGACGCACGGGCTCGGCCCGATCTGCCAGCTCATGGGCATCAACCGCGGCGATCGCATGAGCCGGCTCGTCTCGCTCGAGTCGGGCGAGTTCGGGCTCACGTCCTATATCCGCGAGAAGTTCGGACCGGACGACCCCCGCGGCACCGTCGCCTACGCGGCGGGTGACATGAACACGACGATCGTCCGCACCGAGCGGGGCCGGACGATCATGATCCAGTACGCACGCCACCTGCCGCGTCCCTACAGCCGGCTGAACCTGATCTCGGGCACGAAAGGCACCCTGGCGTCGTATC
>CAYODK010000132.1:0-15764 GCA_964402695.1 uncultured Verrucomicrobiota bacterium | reverse complement strand
TTCGCGTCCCGCGCCGTCTGTCCTTGGGATCCACTGAATCGTTCCGGCTACGGGAGGTGCTGGCCGGTCGACGCGGCCGCGAAGGAGACGCTCTTGATGCCCTTGAGGGCCCGCAGCCGCTGGGTCAGCCGCTCGAGGTCCGACGGCCGGCCGCGGACGGCGACGATCTCCAGGCAGTGGTCGTGGTCGAGGTGGAAGTGCTGGGTCGCGAGGATCCGGTCGTGGTGGTCGTGCTGGACGGCGTTGATCTTCCGCACGACGTCCGACAGGTGATGGTCGTAGACGAGGATGACCGCGCCGGCGACCTCCTGTCCGCCGCTCCATTCCCCGGCGATCAGGCTCTGGCGGATCAGGTCGCCGACCGCCTTCGACCGCGTGGGGACCTCCTGCTCGGCGTTGCGCAGGTCGAACCGCCGTACCAGTTCCTCGTCCAGCGAAACGCTGAATCGTGTCAGCCTCGACATCGTCGTGCTCCCGGTTGACTCCATCCTAGCATATTCCGGCGGGTCCGCGCGCCGGCGTCGCGGGGTTGCGGGGCGGAGCGGGGGGACGGTAGGATGGGACACCGGAAAGGCGGTGCGCGATGAGGGCAATCAGGTGGGGTTGGCGGGGTGCGGCGCTCGCGGCGGTCTGCGTGTCGGCGATGGCGGTCGCCACGCGGGCGGAGGAGGGACGGCCGCCGAACTTCGTCCTGATCTTCATGGACGACATGGGCTATGCGGATCCCGGTCCCTTCGGTCCCCCCGCCGGTCCGACGCCCCACCTCGACCGTCTCGCGAAGGAGGGCATGCGGTTCACGAGCTTCTACG
This sequence comes from uncultured Verrucomicrobiota bacterium, assembly GCA_964402695.1. Lineage (GTDB taxonomy): Bacteria > Verrucomicrobiota > Kiritimatiellia > PWTM01 > PWTM01 > VGWF01. The sequence continues at coordinate 14,955 of CAYODK010000132.1, read as the reverse complement.
CGGCGCAGGCCGTCTGCAGCGCCTCGCGCGCGGCGTTGATGAGCGGGTGCTACCCGAACCGCGTCGGCGTGCTCGGCGCCCTGGGGCCGAACGCGCCGGCCGGGCTCGATCCCGACGAGGACACGATCGCCGACGTGCTCAGGCGCCGCGGCTACGCGTGCGGCGTCTTCGGCAAGTGGCACCTTGGCGACCGCGCGCCCTACCTTCCGCTGAAGCAGGGGTTCGACGAGTACTTCGGGCTCCCGTACTCCAACGACATGTGGCCGGTCGACTTCGACGGCGCGCCGATCCCGCCGGGACAGAAGCGGGCGCAGCCGGGCGACGGGAAGCCCCACCGCGGGTACTACGTGCCCCTGCATCTGATCGACGGAAACGAGCGCGTCCGCGAGGTGAAGACGCACCGCGACCAGGACGACCTGACGACGCTCTACACGGAGCGCGCCGTGAGGTTCATCGACGCGAACAAGGCGCGGCCGTTCTTCCTGTACCTTCCGCATTCGATGGTCCATGTCCCGCTCGGCGTGTCCGACAAGTTCCGCGGGAAGAGCGGGAAGGGCCTCTTCGGCGACGTGATGATGGAGATCGACTGGTCGGTCGGCGAGGTGCTGGCCGCGCTGAAGCGGCACGGTCTTGAGGACAACACGCTCGTCGTGTTCACGTCCGACAACGGTCCGTGGCTCAACTACGGCAACCACGCCGGCAGCGCCGCGCCGCTGCGCGAGGGCAAGGGCTCGATGTGGGAGGGCGGGTGCCGGGTGCCGATGATCGCCCGGTGGCCCGGACGCGTGCCGGCGGGGACCTCGTGCGGCCGGATCGCGGCGACGGTGGATATCCTGCCGACGTTCGCGGGCCTCGCGGGCGCCTCGTTGCCGCAGCGGAAGATCGACGGCGTCGACGTCTTTCCGCTGATGCGCGGCGATGCGTCGGCGAACCCGCGGGCGCACTACTGGTACTACTACGGACAGACGCTCTGCGCGGTGCGCGAGGGCCGGTGGAAGCTCCAGCTGCCGCACACGAGCCGGACGTACGAAGGCTTCGAGCCCGGCCGCGACGGGTTCCCGGGACCGACGGGCAACGTGAAGGTCGGCCCCGCGCTGTATGATCTTGAGACCGACATCGGCGAGAGGAACGACGTGCTCGCGCAGCACCCGGATGTCGTCGCGCGGCTGGAGGCGGTCGCCGCCGAGGCCCGCGCCGACCTCGGCGACGCGGGCAAGCCGGGCCCGGGCGTGCGCCCGCCGAGGAAGCTCTGAGCCTGCGCCCGGCGGTTTCCCTTTTCCCGCCGTGGACGGTATACTGCGCGCTTGAAGCCGGGCGATCCGGCGGAGGATGTGGCGATGGCGTTGATCCAGGACGAAGTCAAACAGAGGCTGGGGAAGCTTGCGGCCCGCATGGACGACATGCGGGGCTATCTTTGACTTGGACGGACGCCGCGCCAGGCTTGAGGACCTTCAGCGCCAGGCCTCCGCGCCGGATTTCTGGACCAGCCAGAGCCGCGCGAAGGACGTGATCGCCCAGACCAACGCCATCCGCGCCATTCTCGATCCGTGGGCCGAGGCCGAGCGGACGCTCGGCGATGCCCGCGTCTACATGGAACTCGCCGAGGGCGAGAGCGGCGAGGCCGAACGGCAGGCGGCCCTGTCGGAGACCGCCGCGCAGATGGATGCGCTCGGGAAGCTCTGCGAGGACCTCGAGGTCCGCGCGCTGCTGGGCGGGCGGTTCGACGCCAACAACTGCTTCCTCGACCTGCACGCGGGCGCCGGGGGCACGGAGTCGTGCGACTGGGCCGACATGCTCTTCCGCATGTTCAAGCGCTTCGCCGAGCGCAACGGATTCGAGGTCGAGGTGCTCGACGCGCAGGTGGGCGAGGAGGCGGGCATCAAGAGCGTCAGCATGCTCGTGCGCGGACCCTATGCCTACGGCTATTTCAAATCCGAGCGGGGCGTCCACCGGCTCGTGCGCATCAGCCCGTTCGACTCGAACAAGCGCAGGCACACGTCGTTCGCCGCGCTGGACGTCGCGGCCGAGATCGACGAGGACGTCGAGATCGAGATCGACGAGAAGGACCTGCGCATCGACACCTACCGGGCCGGCGGCGCCGGCGGCCAGCACGTGAACAAGACCGATTCGGCCATCCGGATCGTGCACAATCCGACGGGCATCGTCGTCGCCTGCCAGGCCGAGCGCTCGCAGCACTCGAACCGCGACAAGGCCATGCGGATGCTCAAGGCCCGCCTGTACGAGCTGGAGATGGACAAGAAGCGCAAGGAGATGGAGCAGTTCTACGGCGAGAAGGGCGAGATCGCCTGGGGCCGGCAGATCCGCTCCTACGTCCTCCAGCCCTACCAGATGGTCAAGGACCACCGCACGGACGCCGAGACCTCGCGCGTGGACCTGGTGCTCGACGGCGACCTCCAGCTGTTCGTCGACGCGTTCCTGCGGCAGGGGCGTTCGACGAAGTAGGGGCGATGACCATCCTTGCCTCCATTCTGGCGGACAAGCGCGCGGAGGTCGCGGCGCGCAAGGTGGAGACGCCGGAGGCGGAGTTGCGCGTCCTTGCCGCGTCGCGCGCACGGCCTCCGGCCTTCGCCGCCGCGCTGCGGAGCCGTCCGGTCGGGCTCATCGCCGAGGTCAAGCGGCGGTCGCCGTCGGCCGGGGCCATCCGCGAGCCCTTCGATCCGCCCGCGATCGCCCGCGCCTACGAGGCGGCCGGCGCGCAGGCGGTCTCGGTGCTGATGGATGCGAAGTACTTCGGCGGCGGCGAGGCGGACTTCCGGGCCGTGCGGGCGGCGGTGGGGCTTCCGATGCTGTACAAGGAGTTCGTCGTCGATCCGTGGCAGATCGCCCACGCGTCCGCGCTGGGCGCCTCGGCGGTGCTGCTGATCGCCGGGGCGCTGGGCGAGGCCGAACTGCGGAGCTTCTCCGGGGCGGTCCACGCGGCCGGCCTCGAGGCGCTGGTCGAGGTCCACGACGAGGCCGAGTTGGAGAAGGCCCTGGCGTGCGGAGCCGGGCTGGTCGGGATCAACAACCGCGACCTGCGGACCTTCGCGACGTCGGTCGGGACGACGATCCGCCTGGCGGGCCGCGTGCCGGCCGGGGTCACGCTGGTCAGCGAGAGCGGGATCCGCGGGCCGGACGATGTCGCGCGCCTCCGCGCCGCGGGCGTGCACGCGATCCTCGTGGGCGAGCACCTGCTGCGCCAGGCGGACGTGGGCGCGGCGGTGCGCGGGTTGATGGCCGGCATGTCGCCGGAGGGAGGGTAGGGCCATGGCGGACAGCCCGGTGGACGTCCTGATCGCGCGGGGTGTGATCGTCCGCGCGCCGGTTTCGGTCGACGTCGGCCCCGAGGTGAATCCGGCCCGCATCGCGCCGGGCGTGGTCCTCCACGCCGGCTGCCGCCTCCGCGGGGCGATGACGTCGATCGGCCCCGGATGCGAACTCGGCGCCGAGGCGCCGGTGACGCTGGAGGACTGCCAGCTCGGCCATGGAGTCCGGCTGCAGGGCGGCTTCTTCTCCGGGGCGACGCTCCTGGATGGCGTGTCCGTCGGCAGTGCGGCCCATGTCCGGCCGGGCACCCTGCTGGAGGAGGAGGCCTCGTGCGCGCACGCGGCGGGGCTCAAGCAGACGATCCTGTTTCCGTACGTGACGACGGGAAGCCTGATCAACGTCTGCGACTTCCTGATGGCCGGCGGGACGTCGCGCAGGGATCACAGTGAGATCGGGTCGTCCTATGTCCACTTCAACTTCACGCCGCACGGGGACAAGGCCACGGCGTCGATCGCCGGCGACGTGCCGAACGGGGTCTTCCGCGACCGCGCGCGGATCTTCCTCGGGGGGCAGGGCGGCCTGGTCGGCCCCGCGCGCATCGCGTACGGAGTCGTGATCCCGGCGGGCATCGTGTGGCGGGGCGATGCGACGGAGGAGGGCGTGGTGCTGGCCGCGCCGCCGGGGGGGGGGGGCGGCCCGCGGCCGTTCGTCGCGGGGGCATACCGGTCGGTCCGGCGCGTCGTGCGGAACAACCTCGCCTACATCGGGAACCTCCAGGCCCTGGCGGCGTGGTACCGCGGCGCCCGCGCCCGCTTCATGCTCGACGATCCCTACCGCGTGGCCTGCCACGAGGGGGCGCTGGCACGCATGGCGGAAGGGCTGGCGGAGCGGGTCCTGCGGCTCGGGGACCTGGCCGCGCGGATGCCGCGGTCGGTCGAGCTGGCGCGCACGGACGCGCGGTGCGCCCTGCCCGGGCCGGTCACGGCCGAGCAGGAGTCCTTCGCGACCGCCTGGCCCGCCATCCGTCGGGCGCTCGACGCCGGCGCGGAGCCGGCGGCGCCGCCGGCGGAGTTCCGGGAGGCCTGGGAGGCCGTCCCGCCGTCCGCAGGCATGGCGAAGGCGTTGGAGCAGCTCCCGCCGTCCGCCCGTCGTGCGGGCGGGACGTGGCTGCAGTCGATCGTCGATCGCGCCGCCGGTCTCTGGCCGGCCGCGTCGGAGGGTTGAGGCCCGTGGCCCGGCGCATCCAGGCCTGGCTGGCGTGCGGGACCGTGTCCGTTGCGGTGGCTTCGTCGTTCGCGCTGCCGTCGGACGGGACGGCGTCCGTCGACTGGGGGCCGTTCTACAGCCGGATCGAGGCGGCGGATGGATCGGTCAGCCGGCGGGCGCTCGGCCCCCTGTTCGAGAGCCGGACCGGCCCGGGCGACGAGGCGATGGTCGCGCTGCGTCCCCTTTATGCCCGGGAGACGAACGTCGCGAGCGCCCGCGTCGAGGGGGACCTTCTCTGGCCCGTGGGCGAGTTCTCGTCGATGAACGGCGAGCGCGACTGGCGGGTGGGGATCGCGTGGTACCGCTGCTTCGACACCGCGGCGGAACGGCCGCGCTGGCGGCTCTGGGTGCTGCCGGTTTACTACCAGGGCCGCAACGCCGCCGGCGAGAACTACGCGGCCCTCTTTCCCCTCGGCGGCCGCATCTGCGAGTTCCTCGGTCGCGACGAATGCCAGTTCGTGCTGTGGCCCCTGTGGCAGCGGACGACGGTCGACGACCTGGAATCGCTCGACATCCTCTTTCCCCTGTATGGAATCGCGCACGGCACGATCACCGACCGGCTCCGCCTGTTCCCGTTCTACGGTCGCGTGGTCCAGCACGGGCATTTCGACAAGCGGTTCATCCTGTGGCCGTTCTGGAGCTCCGCGGATTATCACTATCCGAACTCCTCGGGCTCGGGTCACATCCTGTTCCCGCTGTACGGGCGCATCGACCTGACGGACCAGTCGACCTGGATGGTGCTGCCGCCGTTCTTCCGGTTCTCCCGCGGATCCCGGGTGGACCGGGTCTTCGCGCCGTGGCCGTTCGTCCAGTACGAGCGCGGGATTCGAAGCCGCCTTCACGTGTGGCCCTTGTTCGGGCGCACGACCGATCCCGGCATCGAGCGGTCCTACGCGCTCTGGCCGGTCTTCTGGCGGTCGAAGGTCTACCGCGAGGGCCTCGTCTCCCGGTCGTACTGGGCCGTGCCCCTGGTCTATGCCGAGACGCACCGGACCCCGGGGGCGGCGCCGGGCGAACTGCCCGAGGCCCGGCGGTGGAAGCTGTGGCCGCTGGCCTCGTACGCGCGCGAGCGGGACGAGGTCCGGTTCCGGACGCTGGCACTCTGGCCGACGCGCGACTTCCCCTGCATCGAGCGGTCGTGGGCGCCGTGGTGGACCGTGGCCGACTACCGCCGGGAGGGCACCGACGCCGACACCGAGGTCCTGTGGGGCATGGTCCGCCGCCAGGTCCGCGGGGAGACGTCGGCCCGCACGTCCGTCTTCCCCCTCGTCGACTGGTCGGCCGGGTCGTCGGCGGACGCCCCGGCGTCGCGCGAGATCTCGCTGCTCAAGGGCCTGCTCGGCTACCGGTGGGGCGGGGTTGGACGCGAGCTTCGCATCCTGTATGGTGTTCGAATCGGACTCGGAGGACCGGGGCCATCGTCATCCACGAACCAGACTACTTCGAACCGCCGCTGAACCTCTTCGCGTCGGTCGGCCGGCGCATCCTGCTCACCTTCCGCAACACGGGGCGCGGGCTCCTGATGATCGCCGCGGCGTTCCTCGCGCTCCGCCACATCCTCTCCCGCCGGAACCGGCAGGAGGTGCTCTTCCAGATGTTCGTGACCGGCATCAAGAGCCTCGGGGTCATCACCGTCGTCGCGATGTTCACCGGCATGATCCTGGCGCTGCAGACCGGGCTCGAACTGCGCCGCTTCGGGCAGGAGGTCAACATCGGCACCGCGGTCACGGTGGTCATGGTCCGCGAGATGGGTCCGTTCATGACCGGGCTCGTGATCGCCGCCAGCGTGGGCTCGGCGATCGCCGCGCAGCTGGCCACGATGACGGTGTCCGAGGAGATCGCCGCCCTCGAGGTGATGTCCATCGACCCGGTCCGCTTCCTCGTGATGCCCCGCCTCGCGGCGCTGCTCGTCATGATGCCGATCCTGACGGTCTACATGAACGTCCTCGGCGTCGTCGGCGGCGCGATCGTGGGCCAGACCCAGCTGGGCGTCTCGCTGCCCGCCTACTTCGACAACGCGATCCAGTACGCGCGGAACAAGGACCTCTACGTCGGCCTGTTCAAGGCGGTCGTCTTCGGCGTCATCATCACCACCGTGGCCTGCCAGCAGGGATTCCAGGCGACGGAGGGCGCCGTCGGCGTCGGCCAGGCGACGCGGCGGACCGTCGTCATCTCCTTCCTGACCATCCTGGCGCTGGGCTACATGATCACGCGGGTGTTCTACGCATGAGCGCGGAGGCGGCCATCCGGTTCGACGGCGTGACCAAGCGCCTCGGCGGGCGCACGGTCCTCGACGACGTCTCGTTCGAGGTGCCGCGCGGGGAGACCTTCGTCATCGTGGGATCGTCCGGCTCGGGCAAGAGCGTCACGCTCAAGCACATGATCCGCCTGCTGACCCCCGACGAGGGGGCCGTGTGGGTCGGGGACCAGTGCATCAGCGAGGCCTCCGGCCGGGACCTCGCGGCTCTCCGCGACCGGTTCGGCGTGCTCTTCCAGGGGGCGGCGCTCCTGCAATGGCTCACGGTCGGCGACAACGTGGCCCTGCCGCTTCGCGAGAAGACCCGCCTGCCGGCCGCCGAGATCGACGAGCAGGTGCGGGAGCGGCTGCGCATGCTCAACCTCGAGGACGCGTTCGACAAGTACCCGGCGGACCTCTCGGGCGGCATGCAGAAGCGCGTGGGGCTGGCCCGCGCCATCGTGCTGAACCCGGAGATCGTGCTCTACGACGAGCCGACCTCGGGGCTCGATCCGGTGACGTCCCGCCTCATCGACGACCTGATCAACGACCTGCGGAGCAAGCTGGGGCTGACGAGCGTCGTGGTGACGCACGATCTCCACAGTGCGCTCGCGATCGCGTCGCGCATCGCCGTCATCCACCGCGGCCGGATCGTCGAGGTCTCGACGCCGCGGGAGTTCGTCCGTTCGGAGAGCGAAATCGTGCGGGGGTTCCTCGACGCGCAGTACATCACGCGCCGCGGGGACTGGGAAGGAATGGTGAAGCCATGAAGCGGAGCCGGATGCGCGAGGTCTCGATGGAGGTGACCGTCGGGGCCTTCCTGTTCATGATCCTGCTGGCGCTGGGCGTGTTCACGATCATCCTGAGCCGCCAGAGCCTGTTCAAGCCGACCCTCTTCTACGAGGTCGCGTTCCGCAACATCCAGGGCGTCCGCGAGGGCGACAACGTCTTCCTGCGCGGGGTGATTGTCGGCACGGTGGAGGACGTCGTGGTCGAGAAGCGGTCCGTGCGGCTTCGCCTCGCGCTGGACCGGGCGCTCGAGCTGCACGAGAACTACAAGTTCGAGATCCTGCCGTCCTCGCTGCTCGGGGGGCGGTTCCTGAACGTCGAGGAGGGCGACGAGGACCGCCCCCTCCTGGCGCCCGGCACGAGCCTGGTGGGGGTGACCCCGGTCGATCTCATCGACGAGGCCACGCGCACCGTGAGTTCCATCCGCGAGGCGCTGGAGGGCGGTGTGCTGGCCGACGTGCGCCAGATCGTGTCCAATGCGAATGTCATCGTCGCCCGCGTCGAGCGCGGGGAGGGCTCGCTGGGCAAGCTGCTGGCCGAGGACGCCGTCTACGACGACATCAAGGCCGTGACGGCGAACCTCCGGAGCATCAGCGACCGCCTCGAGAAGGGCGAGGGGTCGCTGGGCAGGCTCCTGTCCGACGACGGCCAGATCTACCGCGACATCGAGGCGGTCACGGCCAACCTCCGGAAGTCCTCGCAGGACCTGGCGGACGGGAAGGGGCTCCTCGGCAGGCTGCTGTCCGAGGAGGTCACCGTGTACGACGACCTGCGCGCCTCCGCCCTGGCCATCCGCGAGATCACGGAATCCCTCGACCGCGGGGAGGGGACCCTGGGCAAGCTGCTTCGCGAAAACGAGATCTACGACGAGACCCGGATGCTCCTGCGGGAACTCCGGTCGACCATCGACGATTTCCGCGAGACCGCCCCGGTCACCACCTTCACCAGCATCTTCCTCGGCGCGTTCTGAGCCCCGGCGTGCGAGGCCGGCTTGAGCGGCCGCCGGCGGGGCGGTACAGTGTCCCTTCATGCGAGGCGGCCGTACGGTCGCGGAAGGGCGGGATGTTCCATGGGAGCGGGCTTCTGGATGCGACGCCGGCTGCGGAAGTCGGCCAAGACGATGCTGCACCACGCGCGGCACGCGAGGGCCATGCGGGAGGACGTCGCGCCGGCGGCCGACCTGGACGCTCTATCCGCGGCGGAAGACCGGTTGCGCGCGGCCCTGGCCGCGGGCGATCCGGAGGCGTTTGACGCGGCCGCGACCGATCTCGACACCGCCTGCCGCGCGGTCTGGCCTCCCCGTCCGATGCCCGGGGTTCGCGAGAACATCGAGATCCTGGTCGTCGCCCTCGGGGTCGCGATGGCCCTCCGCTGCTTCTTCATCCAGCCGTTCCGGATCCCGACCGGGTCGATGCAGCCGACCATGTTCGGCGTGAAGATCACCGAGCAGACCGAACCCCGGTGGTACGACCGGTTCCCGGTCTCGTGGCTGGGGTGGGCGGTCTTCGGCGAGGGCTACGTCGAGGTCCGCGCGCGGACCAGCGGCTACATCGAGGGCGCCGTGCTCTCCCCCGACGGGGACTCGCGCATCGTCGGCGTCTCCGGCGTTCCCCACCGCATCCGGCTGCACATGCCGCAACGCGTCGGCATCGGCACCTTCGTCTCGAAGGGGCAGGTGATCGCCTCGGGCCGCGTGAAGATCGGCGACCACGTGTTCGTCGACAAGGTCCGTTACAACTTCAGCAAGCCCGCCCGCGGCGACATCATCGTCTTCGACACGACGCGGATCGATTACCCCGACCTCCGCGGGGACTTCTACATCAAGCGCCTGGCCGGCCTGCCGAACGAGACGATCGCGATCCGGCCGCCGTACCTCGTCGCCGACGACCGCGTGATCGAGGAGCCGTTCCCATTCCACCGGCTGGTCCACGGCGACGGCTACAACGGCTATCATCTCGCCTCCGGCGGTTCCGCACGACCGCCGAAGCTGGCGCGCGTCGAGGACCGGCTTCGCCTCGGCGCGGACGAGTACCTTCCGTTTGGCGACAACACGCTGTCGAGCCTCGACGGCCGCTACTTCGGCCCGGTCAGGAGGAGCGCGCTCGTCGGCCCGGCCTTCATGGTCTACTGGCCCCTCTCCAGCCGCTGGGGTCGCGTGCGGTGATGGAACGCGACCTGCATATCCACACGTTCTTCTCCCCCTGCGCCGAGCCCACGATGAGCTTCCCGGCCATCCTTGAGGCCGCCGAGAAGGCCGGGGTGCAGGGGATCGGCCTGACCGACCACCCCCACCGGCCCGGTCTGGCGCGGCACCACCAGGCGCTCGACGCGGCGCGCGGCGGATACCGGGGGCCGGTGCGCGTGTGGATCGGCGCGGAGCTCGAAGTGACCGCGATGGGGCGTCTCGTCGTTCCGCCGGCGGAGCTTCCGCTGGCCGACTACATCGTCGCCGCCGCATCCCACTACGACATCGTCGGCCATCCGCCCGTGCCGAACCTCGAGGATCCGGCGGCGTGGGCGGACCGCCTGCTGACGGACCTGGAGAACCTGTCCGGCTCCGGCGCGAACGCGGTCGCGCACCCGTTCTACGCCTACGCCCTGCTCCGGGCCGTGCCGGGCTACCCGACGGCGCGGCTGGACGACATCCTCGACGAGATCCGCCCGAAGCGCGTCGACCGCCTTCTGGAGATGTTCGCGCGGGAGTCGATCGCGCTGGAGATCAGCCCGCGGCTGTGCCTCCACCTCGGCCTCGAGTCCTTCATCGAGTCGACCTATCGCAAGGCAAGGCAGCTTGGCGTCAAGTTCACCACCGGCAGCGATTCCCACCGGGTCGCCTCCGTGGGGCAGTTGGGCCAGGCGGAATACCTCGTCCAGCGGCTGGGCCTCGGCCCCGGGGACTTCTGGAGCCCGGACATGGCGGCGCGCCGTCCCTGACCGCGGGACCTTCCGTCCGCGGGCCGGATCGGATAGGATGCCGCGGGGCTCGGAAGGACGATGAACAAGAAACTGCTCTGGACGCTGCTGGTCATCGCGCTGACCGTAATCGTGCTGCTGCTGAACATGGGGGGCAGGGCGACGATCGACCTTTACGTCACGGAACTCCGCATGCGGACCGCCTTCGCCTACCTGTCGTTCACCGCCGTCGGCGTTCTGATCGGCGTCCTGCTCAAATAGCCACGTCGCCCGGGGGCGGGAGACGGTCCGGGTCGACACCCTCGCGCAGGCGCACGGTCTCGAGCACGCGCGGCACGTACATCCGCGTCTCCATCGGCAGCGACGGCGCGATGCCGTCGAAGTCCGTCGCGCCGTGCTTCTTCAGGAGCCCCGAAATGCGGCCCTCGCCGGCGTTGTAGGCCGCCAGCGCCAGCGGCCACGAGCCGAACCGGTCGTGCAGGCGGCGCAGGTAGCGGGCCGCCGCCGCGGCGCTTTTGGCCGGATCCCGGCGCTCGTCCGCGGGCGACAGCGAGAGGCCCAGCGAGCGTGCCGTGGGCGCGGTGATCTGGTAGAGGCCGACCGCGCCCCGCGGGCTGCGCGCGTCCGGGTTCATCGTCGACTCGACCTCGGCGATCCAGACGAGTTCCTGCGGCACCCCGGCGTCGCGGAAGGCGCGCTTCAACGTCGGGACAAGGTCCCCGGCGTTCGCCGGCTTGGTCCTCGCCGCAACGCGCTTGCGCCACGCCGGACGTGCGACGGCCGTTTCGATGCGCTTGCGCTCGATGTCCGGCGGGACGACGACGCGTGCCGAGGGCCGGACCGTCGGCCGTGGCGGCGGCGTGACGGGCGGCCGCGGCGCCGGGGCCGGGGAGGGGGACGGTTGAGGCGGCGGCCGCGGTCGGGGCGGGGGCGGTTCGATCACGGGCGGGGGCATGGGGACCAGCGTGACGGCGGACCGGGCGGCATCGAAGTAGTCCAACCGCGCGTCCAGCCAGGCCGCATAGGGCGCCAGTTCCCGGATCCGCCCCGCGTGTGTCACGGCGGCGCGCAGGTAGGGCTGCAACTCGGCCATGTCCTCCGGATGGGCCTCCTGCATGGCCGCGTCCGCCGCGGCGAGAAGATCGGTCATGTGCGCGTGGAACGATGCCGTCAGGCGCTCGGTCCAGTTGGACTGCGCCGCGCCGAAGACCCGGTCCATCGCCGCCATGCCGCGCTCGATCCAGGGCTGCACCGCGTCAGGGTCGAACTCCCATTCGAACTGCGCCGCGGAGGGGCCGGCCGAGAGCGCCAGCCCGAGCGCCGCGAGGGCGGGGCCGAGGCCGGGTCTCCGGCGGCTCCCGCACCTTTCGCAGCCGGTTGGATGCATCGTGGCCATGGCGGCCGCCTACGCTACCTGCAAACACCGGTTCGTGCCAGCCGTTCGTCATGACGCGGATGCGTCCGGGCGGGGCTCGCGGTTGCCCGCGGCGCCCCGGCGGTGTACCCTGCACCTGTGAAGCCGTGGCGACAGGCGGGGCTCGTGTCGCTGGCAGTCGCCCTCTCCGGCGCCGCCCCCGTTGCCGCGCCGTCGGTGGAACCCGGGGACGACCGCGCTGCCGTCATTGCGGAACTCGGACCGCCCGTCGGCGCCATCCATCTGGCCGACGAGGAACTCCTGTACTTCGATCGCGGATCCGTGCGCCTGCGCGGCGGCGTCGTGACCGAGGCCCGGTTGGTCACCGCCGAGGAGGCCCGGCGCCGCCGGGCGGCCGAAGCCGCTGCGGCGGCACGGGCGGCCGCGGCCCGAAGGGCCGAGTCCGCCCGCCGGCAGGCCGAAGGGGAGGCGCTGCTGCGTCTGTGGCTGGATGACCCCGCGTTCCGCGCCGCCCCGCTTGTGGAACAGGCGGAGCGCTGGAAGGAGTTCGCGCGCCGCTACCCCGAGGTCGAGATCGCGGCCTACCTGTCCGATGTGACGCGACGCATGGACGAACAGAAGGCGCGGGAGGATCAGGAGCGTCGCATCGCCATGCTCGAGTTCCGCGCGATGCAGGCCGAGCAGGCCGCACAGGCTGCCGAGGCGCATGCGTCCCGGTTCCCCTCCTATATGATGGCGCCCGGCGGGCGGACCCTCTACTACGTCCAGCCTTGGACCGTGCCGGGCGGCCCCTACGGAACGTGCCGCGATGCCACCGGCCGTCGGAATTCCACTCGCGCCGCTCCGTCCGGCGGCTCGACCTCCTGGCCCTACAACTTCGGCATGCGCGAGTCCCCCGTCGGCATCAGCCCGCGCCGACCCGGCATGCCCTGGTGATCGTCGGCTCGCGGTTCCCGCATCCGGTGCACCCCGGGGATCGCTATCAGCGGTGGAAATCATCCCCCGGTTCCTGCGTCCACCGGTTTCGTCGACCCGCCGCATACGAAGACCAGTGAGCCACTTAAGAAAGTCTTGGGGAAGTATTTACATATCAATAGACCCTCCACGCATGGAAGGGGTTGGATCCTGCCGCCGATGGCTTGGCATGTTGCATGCTTGGAAATCCTGAGAAAGGCAGGGTGCTTTCGTGCTGGTGACCATCACAGGGGAGAGGATTCCGGGGGCCGACGAGGGGGGGCAGCAGCCGGAGACCGCGGTCGGGGCGCCGCCGAAGCCGGTCGTGGCTTCGGCCCGGGTGCCGATGGGGACATGGATCTACGTCCTTGCGGCCGGTCTCTTCGCTATGTTCGCCTTCGCGGTGAGCGCGGGCTTCTAGGGGCGTTTCCCTCGGGCCGGCGCGGGCTGCGCCATGGCGGCGCGTACGCGCGTCCGATGCCTGTCGGACCATGTTCCGAACGGATTCTTCGCCAGGAAGGAATTCGTGAAGCGGCGGTCCAGCGACACTTCCAGGGCCGCCCACGGCGGAAGGACCACGGTCGCGCGGGGATCCTCCAGTTCCACCTCCGCGAGGACCAGGCCGCGATTGGCGGCGCCGAAGACGTCCACCTCCCACCACCGCCCCGCGTGCCGGATCCGGTGGCGCGTCTTCACGATTCGCCCGGGCATGCAGAGGTGTCGCATCAGGATCCGGGCGAGTTCGAGAGGGATCCGGTACTCGAACTCATGCCGGACGATGCCGCAAGGCGGTCCCTTGACCGTGAGGCAGGCCCGGCGCCCCGCCATGCGCACGCGGCCGGTCGCGCCGCGCAGGGCGAAGTAGGCCTGCACGATGCGCGTGCCCCCGCGCAGGCGCACCAGGGACGGACTCACCAGGAAACGGCGTTCGATCTCGAGGGCCATGGCGTTTGTGACCTCGTTCCGCCGGCCCGCCGGGGCCGATACGCGGAAGACTGGGGTGCGCGGGGCCGGAAGGCAAGCCCGGGAGAACGGGAAGGCCCGCGGTACGGATGAATGATGTCCGCCGCGGGCCAGCCTGCCGGACGCCTTCTGCCGGCGCCCCGAGCTCCTCACCACTTGTCGCTCAACGATCCCATGCTAGTGGCAGGTCGGGGCCGCGACGAGTCGGGATGACTCCGAACGTGGCATCAGGGTTTCCCTGATCTTCGGGGTGACCCTGCCGGCCCGATCGGGGGGGTGGACGGGGTCCGGGGAGGCCGCGCGCCGGCCTATTCGCCGGGGAGCCAGAGGTAGTAGATGCCGGCCCGGGCGCGGAAGGAGACCGGCAGCTTGAGGTCCACGAGTTTCGGCAGGGGGGCGGCGCCCGAAGGCGAGTAGATGTTGGCGTCGCGGCCGGCGCTGCACGCGTAGCTGACGACGTGGGCGCGGTCGACACCGGCCTGCTTCCGGACGGCTTCGATCGTCTCATCGAGAAACGCAACCCGGTCCAGCAGGTGGCGGTCGAGGGCCTGCTGCGCCGTGTAGACGCGCCCGTCGGCGAGAGGCCGCAGCCGGTCCGCGCCGCCGATCGCCGGCCGCCGGGCGGCCACGAAGTCCAGGAAGCTCCGGTAATCGCAGTCGATCAACTCCTGGAAGACGGCCCGCTCCTCGGGCGTCATGTCGCGGAGGAAGGACCCCATGTCCTTCATCGCGCCGGATTTCACGATCTCCATGTCGATGCCGATCTTGTCGGCGAGCCGCCGTGCGCGCGGGAACATGGCGATGACGCCGATGCTGCCGACGATGGCCGACGGCTGGGCCTCGATGCGATCGCAGGCGGCGGCGAGGTAATAGGCGCCGGAACAGCCCAGCCCCGTGATGTTGGCGAAGACCGGGCGGCCCGTGCGCCGGCGGAAGCCCTCGATCTCCCTCGCCATGAGCTCGCTGGCGCCCACGGTTCCGCCCGGCGAGTCGATGCGAAGCACGACCGCGCGCACGGAGGCGTCCTCCTCCGCCTTCCGCAGCACGGCGCGAAGGTAGTGCGGGGAGCTGACGAACCCGCCGAACAGGCCGCCGCCGGTCTCCTCGCCGATCTCGCCGCTGATGTCCACGAGCAGGATCCGGCTGGATACGAGCCAGCCCCGTGCCTTCTCGATGGTCACCTCCTCGAGCT
>CAYODK010000131.1:0-15799 GCA_964402695.1 uncultured Verrucomicrobiota bacterium | reverse complement strand
GCTCCGTGTGATGAACGAACCCGTCCGACCACACGGCCGCGCCGCGCGCCTCCGAGAGAGGCAACTCCGGGAGCAGGCGGCCAAGCTCCGCGCGATCAACCACGCGGGGACAGGGAAGGCGCTTGGCCCCGTCCGCCGCCGTCGGCTCAAGAGCGGTGAGCATCCGGTACATCATCAGGCCTGCACGCATCACTTCCGATCCACGCATCCCAAAGCCTTCCAATGGGATAAGACACTGGAGCGGATGGGCCAGATGGGGCGCGATCCGGAACCATCGCGCCCGGTCCCGGATCGACTGCAGGCTGCGTCCGAAATCGAGATTCTGGAGGTAGCGGAGCCCCCCGTGGATGATCTTCTGCGACTGGGCCGACGTTGAACTGGCGAAATCGGCCCGCTCGACGAGCCCCACCCTGAGCCCCGCCAGGGTCGCCACCCACGCGACCGTGGCGCCATGAATGCCGCCGCCCACGATGATCCCATCGAGGTCGACTCCATTCCATATCCGAAGTGAACGTTCCATCGCGCCAACACCATGCAGCCTGGGCGGTCCGGCGTCGCGCCGTCGGAACCTGCTGACAGAGCCCCGCGAATCATGGTGGATGGAGCGGGGAGTGCAAGCGCAATCTCCGCCCCCTCCAGAGCCTTCGCTGGAGTTCAACTCCGGCTTCCCGTGGATTCATGCCTGTCCCGCGGTAATCCGCGACGCAGGCTTTCTACGCACAAAACCACGAATCGTTTTGCTTTCTGCGGAGCAAGTGAGACACTGACGACGGCATGATCGATCTCGACCTCGTGGATCTCCGCCAGGATCCGCCCGGGGTCATCTCCTTCCTCGGCGTCCGAGCCTGGCGCCCGGATCCGGAATTCCACATGCGAAGTCGGTGACGCAGGGCGGACCGTCAGACCACGGCCGTCACCCCATGGCAACGGGATCCGCAACCGCCTCGGACGGGGCGGCGACTCAGGGCGTGCCGACCAGGAGGATCTCCTCCTTCGACATCCGTCGACTGCGACGGGCGGATCGAAGAAGGGAGAGCAGGCGGAGAAGGAGGGAGCGCTCGCCCTTCTCCGACTCCGGAACGGTGTCCACGAGGTCGGCGAGGGCCACCTCGATCGTGTCCACGACCGTTCCCGACGGAACCGTGAGGATGTAGCGACCCGGGATGATCTCGACCATGCGGATGAAGGCCAGGGACCGCAGATGGCGGCTGGGACCGACGACCAGAAGACCGGATCCTGATCCAATCGGAATGACCTCCGCCTCGCCCCCCTCGGAACGCGGCCCCTCCACAATGGCCTGCGCGGCCTTGGCGATCGCCTTGGCCCGATCGTCGTCCAGCCGGGCGAGCATCTCGAGCGTGCGCTCCGGAAGGGTCACGGTGATGGGCCGGCTGGGCTCATTGAACTTCCGGGGCCGCCCCCCCCGGGAAGGCCGCGACGCCGCGTCGGGCGCGGTCATTGCCGGGGAGGCGACTCCCTCAACCTCGCCGTCACCCGCGATCCGGGTCTTGGTCTTCGCTCGCACGTTCATGGTCGCGGAGATTGTCAGATCGGCCGGATTCTGACAAGCGGGCAGATTTATGGACTATCCCCATTTTCTAGGCCGAGCCGAAGAGCGGGAGTTCGGACTGGCGGGGATCGAAGAAGTGAATGGAGTCGGCCGGCCGGGAGATGTGCCAGGCGCCGTAGCGGCGGAAGAGGGCGGCGATGCCGTCGGCGAGTGCGTAGTAGTGGAACTCGACAACGCCGAAGAGGCGTTTGGAGACCCGGGTGATGTTGCCCACGAGAATGCCCCGGCGGACCGATTCGCCGAGCCAAGCGGCCGCGAAGAAGACCGTGGCCAGCACGATGGCCATCATATTTTTCAGGCGCCGGTAGCTCAGCAGCCGGATGTCTTCCAGGCGGTAGCTCTGTTTGATGAAACGGATGGCGTCTTCGACGCGCCACCGACTCAGATAGCCTTCGACCACCTGCCAGAGGCTGGTGCGCGACTCGGTCAGCGCCAGATTCGTCAGCAGGAGCATCGGCTTCTCTGCCAGGCCCCGGACGACGACCAAGCGCAGGGATTCGTCCCGGCCCGGGAGTTTCACGGGGATCACCCCATACTGGATCGCATAGCTCTTCTCGCCGTTCTCGGTCTCCCGGCGGATCGTCTCGGTGTAAAGCATGCGGCACTTCGAAGCCAGCCGTTCGGCTAGAACGGGTCGGTTTCGCCAGAGCAGCATGCGGTTTCCAACCAGCCGGATGATAAATCGCAATTCATTATTCAGGAACGTCTTGAAGAAGTCGGGGCGGTCGCCCCCACGGTCGATTACATAGATCCCGCGCTTCTTGGCCGCCTCGCAGATCGTCGCGACCACCTTCATGATCTGATCGTTTTCGCTCGTAAACTCCGGAGCCTCGCAGGACCACAGACGCAGGTGGAGCGGGACGATCCGCCGCCCACCACTCTCGCAGGCCACGGCGGCGCAGGCCCAGTATCCAACTCCCCATTCCTTCCGACTCCCATCCCGAATCGTCGCCAAGTACGGCATCTTGCGCGCGTAGAGCTTCCGGATGTCGGTCGGATCGATCACCACCAGGGTATCCTTCCCGATGTGCTTGGCCCCTTCGTGCGCGATCGCCCGCCCGATGCTCTCGTCGATCCCCTTCTTCCCCAGATGCCGGCTGAGTCGCTCTTCCGTCTTCTTCAATTCGATGCCCTCATCCAGCCCCCGCCCGATGCACGAGAGCTTCACGTCCTTCGAGGCTTGAAGCCCATAGACGATATCCCCCATGAACGTCATCACAGGCGCGGAAAAGTGGGGGGAAAATATCCCCAGAAATCGGACGAGTTGCTCTCGCACTTTGAAGGCCGTTTGGCTACGGTTGACCACGGTGGTTCCCTCCTGTTGTTGTTCACCCCGTAGTCTACGGGTTCATCAGGGCCGGAACCACCATTTCACTTCCCGCACCCCCCCAAGAACCAGACCCGCCCGCTCCCCACGCACCCATCTCCGCTCCATCCAAAAGAGAAGTGGGGATAGTCCATGGCAGATTTCCCTCAGAAACCCGGAAGGTGGCGCCATCGTGGCTGCCGAAACCGTCGGATCCCCCCGCCCCCGGCGACGGCCCAGGGGGCCAATCCGACGCGCGGTCGGCCCCCTTGCGCGTTCTTGACAAGGATGCGCCCGCCCCGCAGACTCCCGCGGATTCCGACCCGTAGCGTTCGACGTGGACCGACAACAAGGAAAGACAAGGCCATGCTAGTCCGTGAACTGATTGCGATCTTCCTAGCCGCATTCGCCTCGCTCCTTTTCGAGGTCACCGTTGTCAAGATTTTCGAGTTCAGCCTCTGGGCGAACTACGCCTACCTGATGATCAGCACGGCCATGCTCGGCATCGGCATCAGCGGCATCGTGCTCACCCGCTGGCCTTCGCTCTCCAAGATCCCCGGCGAGCGGTTCCTTCCCTTCAACACCTTCGCGTGCGCGATCACGATGATCGGCGCCTTCTTCGTCATCAACGGCGTGCCCGTGCACCTGCCGCAGGCGCCCGACGGGTGGGTCCGCGAGGCGGTCAATGTGGCGGTGGTCTTCCTGGCGCTCGGCGCCCCCTACTTTTTCTTCGGCATGCTGATCGGCTACATCTTCGACAACCGCGGACGGATGGCCGGCGTCTACTACTGCGCGGACCTCGTCGGCGCGGGGCTCGGGGCCCTGGCCATCGTGCCGCTGATCACGCCGCTGGAGCCGCAGGGCCTCGTCCTGCTCTGCGCGGTCGTGACCGCCATCGCCGCGGTGCTGTTCCTCTACAGCGGGCCGCAGACATCCCGCCCCCTGCGCACCGTCGCGACGGCCGTCGTCGCCCTCGTGGTCGCCGCCGCCATCTGGGAGACGCCGCGGCTGGCCGACCACGTCCCGCTGAAGGTCCACGTCCGCAAGCGCGCCTACAACAAGGATGCCGGCGCCGGCAAGGTCGAGCGGCACGGCTGGAGCGTGCTGTCGCGCGTCGACATCGCGCCGTTCATCCGGAACCGGAAGCGGGTCTGGATCGCCGGAGGCGTCAACGAGTCGTCGATCGCGAAATTCAACGGCGATTTCGAGGCCCTGCGCACGAACCGGACCACGCTGACCGCGGCGGCGAGCGCGGTGATGGACCACAAGGCGATCCCCCACATCCTGAGGAAGGACCACGACGTCTGCATCATCGGAACGTCGGGCGGCGAGGACGCCTACTACGCCCTCGCGATGGGCGCCCGCCACGTGATGGGCGTCGAGATGGACCCGATGATCGTGAAGTTCGTCACCGAGGACTACCGCGAGTACGCCGGCGGGCTCTTCACGGACGGGAAGTACAGCGACATCGTCGTCGACGAGGGCCGCAGTTACCTGCAGCGCTGCGGGCGGCAGTTCGACGTGATCCAGCAGATCAACAACTTCACCCCGATCGCGTTCCAGAACGGCGCGCTCAACCTGAGCGAAACCTACCTGCTCACGGTCGAGTCGTTCGAGACCTTCTACGACTGCCTCAAGGACGACGGAATCCTCAGCATCAGCCGGTACGGGTCGATCCGGCTGCTGTCCATCGCGGTCGAGATGTTCCGGCGGAAGGGCATGAAGCCGGAGGAGTACTCGAAGCACCTCTTCGTCGGCGAGGGCGCCCAGCCCGTCATCAACACCTTCATGATGAAGAAGAGCGCGTTCACGCCGGAGGAGGTGGACCAGCTCTTCGCCTACTACAACCAGCCCCACAAGCGGCGCATCCTCTACGCGCCCTACCGGACCGAGAAGCTCCCGAGGATCGAGAACAACCTCTACTACAAGATCGCGACCTCGGAGCGACCGCAGGACCACTGGCGCCTCGGCTGCTTCGACTTCTCGCCGTCGACCGACGCGCGCCCCTTCTTCAACAAGATGAAGGTGCTCGGCGCCAAGGACGGCGACCGCGCCAGCCTCCCGTCGCTGCCCGGCGAGACGATCCACATCGAGGGTCCGAGCTACGTCCGCGGCCGGATTCCGAAGGGCGACTTCCCCCCGATCCTGGTCCTGGTCGAGTCCGTGTTCTTCGCGCTCATCTTCTTCGGCGTCCCCATGCTGACGAAGTCCTCGCTCCGCAACCAGCTCCGCCGCGAGGCCCGGGAGCTCGGCTACTTCGCCTGTCTCGGCCTGGCCTTCATCTTCGTCGAGATCTGCCTGATGCAGCGGCTGGTGCTCTTCCTCGGCGCGCCGGTCTACAGCATCTCGGCGGTGCTCTGCAGCCTGCTCGTGGCCGCCGGCATCGGCGCCCTGATCTCCAACCGGTTCGAACCCACCCCCCGGCGGCTGCGTCTTCTGCTCCTCGCCGTGGCCGCCGCCGTGCTGCTGGTCGACCAGGTCCTCCCGCTGCTGAACAAGTATTGCCTCGGGTGGAGCCTCCCGGCCCGCTTCACGATCGCGGCCGTGGTGACGGGTCTCGCGGGGGTCCTGATGGGCATGCCGATGCCGTCCGGGGTTCGCTACCTGAAGTCCATGGGACACCACAACATCCCGTGGGCCTGGGCCACGAACGGTTTCTTCACCGTCATCGGCACGGCGCTGGTGGTGCTCATCGCATCGATCACGGGTTTCCCGCTGGTCTTCTACGTCGCCGCCGCGCTTTACGCCATCGCGCCCCTCTTCTTCCGCCCGGGCGGCGCCGCGCCGTCGCCCTAGGGGAGCACGGTCGCCGGGCCCCCGTCGCCCGATCTCCGGGGCCCGCTGCGGACACGGGCCCACCGATGGGGATTGCCACGGGGCCCGAGATGGCTATGCTCGCCGGCATGTTCGGCCTTCTCAAACCGGCGCCGGCCCGCTCGCGCCTGCCGGCCGATCACATCTCCCCCGCCTACCGCCGCCACCGCCTCGAGGTTTTCTCGGGGATCTTCGTCGGCTACGCGGCGTACTACCTCGTCCGGAACAACCTCGCCCTCGCCATCCCGGACATCCTGAAGGAGCATCCCGAGTACTCCAAGGCCATGCTCGGGACGGCGATGACGGGCCTCTCGATCGCCTACGGGGCCTCCAAGTTCCTGATGGGCTCCGTCTCGGACCGCAGCAATCCCCGCTTCTTCCTGCCCCTGGGGCTTCTGCTGTCCTGCGCGATCATGGCCGTGTGCGGTCTCGTCAAGGCGGTCTATGCGTCGCTGGCGCTGCTGATCGCGCTCCAGGTGGTCAACGGCTGGGTGCAGGGCATGGGCTGGCCGCCGTGCGGCAAGACCCTCGTCCACTGGTTCAGCACGCGCGAGCGCGGGCTTGCGGTCTCCGCGTGGAACGTCGCACACAACGTCGGCGGGGCGCTCGTGGCCAACCTGGCCCTGCTGGGCGTGACGCTCTCCGGCGACTGGGGCGCCAAGTTCTATTTCAACGCCACCGTCGCGGCCGGGCTGGCGGTCCTTGTCTTCTTCCTTCTTCGCGACACTCCGCAGTCCTGTGGACTCCCCCCGGTCGAGGAGTACCGCAACGACTACCCGCCGGACTACTCGGCCGACCACGAACGCACCTTCACGTTCCGCGAGATCTTCCTCAGCCACGTGCTGCGAAACCCCCATCTCTGGGCGATCGCGGTCGCCAACGCGTTCGTGTATTTCGTGCGCTACGGCGTCGTGAACTGGATCCCGACCTACCTCGAAACCGCCAAGGGGTTCTCGTTCAAGGATTCCAGCCTTGCTTGGTCGCTCTACGAGTACGCGGCGATCCCCGGGACCATCGTCTGCGGATGGGTCTCGGACCGCGTCTTCCATGGCCGCCGCGCCCCCGCGACCATCCTTTTCACCGCGCTGACCCTCGTCGCCGTCGTCGTCTACTGGTTCAACCTCCACGGCCCGCTGTGGATCGACTACGCCGCCCTCATCGCCATCGGCTTTCTCGTCTACGGCCCGATCATGATCATCGGCCTTCACGCGCTGGATCTCGTGCCGAAGAAGGCGGCCGGCACCGCGGCGGGGTTCACCGGCTTCTTCGGCTACGTCTTCGGGTCGGCGGTCGCGGGCACCGGCGTCGGATGGATCGCCGACCGCTGGCAGTGGCGCGGCGTCTTCATCACCATGGTCGCCTGCTGCGTGCTGACCATCGTCTTCAGCGCCCTGACCCTCCGGCATCGCGCCGTCAGCCACGCCCGGCCGGCGCGGATCGAGGAGGAGCCGGAATGATCCCGCCCGCGCCCCGGATGTTGCGCCTCCTGGCCCTCCTCCCCTCCCTGGTCCCGGCCTGCCTTCCCGCCCCCGCCGGCGCCGCGGAGCGGCCGCTCGTCATCGCCCACCGCGGCGCCAGCGGCTACCTGCCCGAGCACACCCTCGCCGCGAAGGCCCTCGCGATCGGCATGGGTGCGGACGCGGTCGAGCAGGACCTCGTGCTCAGCCGCGACGGCGTGGCGGTGGTCGCGCACGACGTGCAGATCGACACCGTGACCGACGTCGCCCGCCGCTTCCCGGACCGGCGGCGCGCGGACGGACGCTTCTACGCGATCGATCTCTCGGTCGCCGAGCTGCGGCAGCTCGCCGTGAACGAGCGCATCAGCCTCAAGACCGGCACCCCCGCGTTCCCCGGCCGATACCCGGCCGGCGACTCGCCGCTGCGCCTCGTGACGTTCGAGGAGGAACTGCAGTTCCTCCGGGGCCTCTCGAAGAGTGCCGGCCGCCGGATCGGGATCTACCCCGAACTCAAGCAGCCGAAGTGGCACCGCGACCAGGGCGGAGACCTGTCCGCCGCGGTCCTTCCTCTCCTCGCGAAGTACGGCTACGCGACGAAGGCCGATCCGTGTCACGTGCAGTGCTTCGAGTTCGAGGAACTTCAGCGGGTTCGCGGGCCGCTCGGATACCGGGGGCGTCTGGTCTACCTCTTCGGCGCCGAGCCGAAGGAGCCGACGCTCGCCGAGGTCGCGCGCGTGGCGGACGGCATCGGCCCGTCGATCGCGGCGGTCGTCACCGCCGGACCCGACGGCGCGGCGCGGCCGACCGACCTCGTACGGCGCGCCCATGCCCTCGGGCTCGTCGTGCACCCCTATACGGCACGGGCGGACGATCTGCCGTCCTGGGCGACGACGATCGACGACGTCCACCGCCGGGTGCTGGTCGAAGCCGGGGCGGACGGCATCTTCACCGATTTCCCGGACCTGACCGCGGCGTTCCTGCGGCGGAGGTGATTCCCGCCGCGCGGGAGCGTTGACGCCCCGGCGGCGACGGCGTATAGCACGCGCTCCCTACGAACCCCGGAAGGCGGATGCGATGAAGCGGATTCTAGCGGTGCTGGCGGCGGCGGGCTGGGCGGCGGCGGCGCCCGGCGCGATGAAGTTCGGGCAGGAGGGTCTGGAGATCCAGGCCGGCGGCCTCGGGGAATTCACCCTCGAGTACCCGAAGCTCTTCGGCGACGGCGACAAGGAGATCCACAAGCGGACCTCCGTCAAGGCGGCCGGGGCGTCGGCCGTCCTCGAGTTCGAGGGAGGCCCCACGATGACCCTCACCGCGGGCGCCGACGGTCGCGTGGTCATGGCCTACGCGAGGATGCCCCGCGACGTGAAGAAGGCCGTGATGAGCATGCTCATCCCGATCCAGTTCAACCAGGGCGGTCGCTGGCGGTGCGGCGCCACCGAGGGCTCCTTCCCCAAGGAGAAGCCGGCCACCAGGCCCCAGCTCTTCCAGGGCAACGAGACCGCCTTTCGCCTGTCCAACCACGAGGGCGTCACCCTCGACATCACCACGCCCGAGTACGCCTACCAGGAACTGACCGACAACCGCGAGTGGGGCTGGGCCGTCTACTGCTGGCGTTTTCACGCGCCCGTGAATCACGACCGGTCGGACATGGTCCTCACCGTGAAGGCGGGCGGAGCCGCGGCCGGCGCCGCGAAACCCCGCATCGACCGCTTCGGCCAGCTGTCGTTCGAGGACTGGCCCGGCAAGGTGAAGGCCGAGGACGAACTCGAGGCCGACGCGGCGCGCGAGAATGAGATGTACGGAGGGGGCCCGACACCCCCGACCGACCGCTACGGCGGCCTTCCCGGCAGCGGAGCGAAGCTCGGCCTCCGGGCGACCGGGTTCTTCCATCTCGAACGGAAGGGCGGACGCTGGATCCTCGTCGACCCGGATGGAAACGCGTTCTTCCACCTCGGTGTGTGCGTCTTCGGTCCCGGCGACGACTACACCCTGGTCAAGGGGCGCGAGTCGATCTACGAGTGGATTCCGCCGTTCGAGGGCGAGTACCGGACCGCCTTCCGCCGGGAGGACGGGGCCTCCGTCGTGTCCTTCCATCTCGCCAACATGATCCGCAAGTTCGGCCGCCCGTACGACGAGGACGCCTACTACGCCCGCATGATCGCCCGTGTCCGCGGTTGGGGTTTCAACTCCATCGGCGCCTTCTCCGGCGGCGGCCACGCGGCCCGCGAGGCCGCGCAGTTCCCCTACGTCGCCTCGCTGCCCATCGACCAGTGGAACGGCGTCCCGCGCCTGCCCGGCGCCCACGAGGTCTTCGATCCCTTCGACGAGGCCATCCGCACCCGCGTGCAGAAGAACCTCGCCGGGGCCCTCCCGGCTCAGGCGAAGAACCCGCTGATCATCGGCCACTTCATCGTCAACGAGCCGATCCTCGAGGACATCCCGAAGGCGGTCGCGGCGCTGGATGCAACGCATGCCTGCAAGCGCCGGCTCGTGGAGACCCTGAAGGCGAAGTACACGACCCCCGATGCGTTCAACGCCGCCTGGGGCCTCAAGGCGGCATCGTTCGACGACCTCGCCGCGGCCGGGCTGGCGGTCTCGACCGACGCGGCGCGAGCGGACATGAAGGCCTTCGCCGGCGAGTTTCTCGAGGCCTACATGACGCTCGTGTCGGACGCCTACCGCCGTCACGACCCCAACCACCTGCTGCTCGGCTGCCGGCTGCAGCCGCAGACGATCAACGACGAGCCGACGTGCCGCATCATCGGGAAGCACGTCGACGTGATGTCCTTCAACTACTACACCGAGGCCGCGCTCGACACGAACCTCCTGACACGGATCCATGCATGGACCGGCGGGCGCCCGCTGATGCTCAGCGAGTTCTTCTGGTCGTCGCCCTCCGACTCGGGACTGACCGGCGGCCGGGCCCTGAAGTCGCAGAAGGAGCGCGGGCTCGCCTACCGCAACTACGTCGAACGCGCCGCCGCCCTCGGCATCATCATCGGCATCGAGTGGTTCACCCTCGTCGACCAGTCCGCGACCGGCCGCTGGTTCTCCGGCTTCAACGGCGAGGCCTGCAACTCCGGCCTCATCGCCGTCACCGACCGCCCATGGTCCGACACGGTCGACGAGATGCGAAAGACCAACCATGGCATCTACCCGGTGTGGTTCGGCGAGGCGCCGCCGTTCGTTGTCGACGATCCGCGCTTCAACCCGCCCGCGGGACGGTGATGCGTACGCAAAAAATCGTGGCATTCGGCCACGCTCCCACCTTATAGTCGCACCCATGCCCGGTGAACCCGGCGGAGGTGGACCATGACGGATCGGAGGATCGCGCAGTTCGGCTCCCGTCTCGCGGTGTGCGGATGGTCGCTCCAGGCGACGGACCCCGCCAGCCTGGTCGAACGGATCAAGGCCGCCGGCTTCAGCCGTGTTCAGCTCGACCTCGACCCCTTCCGCGAGAACCCGTCGGCGTGGGACGCCGCCCCCGCCCTGTTCGCGCAACAGGGCATCACGCCGGTTTCGGGCATGTTCCGGACCGTGGGCGAGGACTACTCGACGCTCGAGTCGATCCGCATCACCGGCGGCATCGTGCCGGACGCCACGTGGTCGCAGAATCTCGCGAACGCCGAATTGACCGCGCGCAACGCGGCGAAACTGGGCCTCCCGTTCGTCATGTTCCACGCCGGCTTCCTCCCGCACGATCCGAAGGACCCCGCCTTCGACAAGCTGGCGGGCCGGGTCCGACAGATCGCGCGCCTCTTCGCCGCGCGGGGCATCACGCTCGGCTGCGAGACCGGCCAGGAGACCGCCTCCGCGCTGAAGGCCTTCCTCCAGCACCTCGACGAGCCCAACGTCGCCGTCAACTTCGACCCCGCGAACATGCTCCTGTACGGCAACGGCGACCCGATCGAGGCCGTGCGCACCGTCGGCCCGTGGGTGAAGAGCGTCCACATGAAGGATGCCGCCCTGACGCAGACGCCCGGCACGTGGGGCACCGAGTTGACGGTCGGCTCCGGCCAGGTCGACTGGCCGGCCTTCCTGACGGCCCTGGCGGACATCGGCTTCCCGGGCTGGCTTTGCTTCGAGCGCGAGGCGGACGACAAGCGGGTTGCGGACCTGCGCGCCGGGCGCGAGTTCATCGAGAGGCTGATCGCGGCCTGACGCGGCGCGGGCCCCGTCGCACGGAGGGAACGGACCATGGTCAACGTGGGCATTGTCGGACTCGGCTTCATGGGCGTGACGCACATCCGCGCCTACCTCAAGATCCCCGGCGCGCGCATCGCCGCCCTCTGCGACGCGGCGCGCCTGCCGGTGGACGGGGACTTCTCGTCGATCAGCGGCAACATCGGCGCGCAGGATCCGCTGAAGCTCGACATGACGGGCGTGAAGGCGACGCGGATCTTCGATGATCTCCTGGCCGACCCCGGCATCGATCTGATCGACCTGTGCGTCCCGACCCTCGCCCACCCGAAGCTGGCGATCGCGGCGCTGAAGGCCGGCAAGCATGTCGTGTGCGAGAAGCCCCTCGCCCGCACCGCGGCGCTGGCCCGCGACATCGAGGATGCCGCGGCGTCCGCCCGCGGGTTCTTCCTGCCCGCGATGTGCATCCGGTTCTGGCCGGAATACGTCTGGCTCAAGGAGGCGATCTCCTCCGGCCGGTACGGCCGCGTCCTCGCGGCGCGCTTCCGCCGCGTCGCCGAACCGCCGGGGTGGAGCCCGGACTTCATGGACGGCGCGAAGTCCGGCGGCGCCCTGCTCGATCTGCACATCCACGACGTCGACTTCGTCCAGTATTGCTTCGGCCGGCCGCAGGCGGTCTTCGCGTCGGGCTATTCGTCGGTCAGCAGCGCGATCGACCACGTCGTCGCCCTGTTCCGTGTCGCCGGCGGGGCGGTCGTCACCGCCGAGGGCGGCTGGGCGATGCATGCGGGGTTCGGCTTCCACATGGGCTGGACGGTCCAATTCGAGCGCGCGACGGCCGACTTCGACTGCAACCGCGGGGCGGAAGGTCTGCGGCTCCTCGAAGCCGGCCAGGCCGCGCGCACGATCACCTGCCCGGCGGGCGACGGCTATCTCGGCGAGCTGACCCACATGGTGGAGTCCATCGCCACCGGCCGCCCCCCGACGGTTGTCAACGCCCGCGATGCCGCCAGCGCCGTCGAGATCGTCGAGGCCGAGGCGCAGTCGATCCGCACGGGGCAGCTCGTGACGCTATGAGCGCCCCGCGGGCCCTGGCGGTCGGCGCGCATCCCGACGACGTTGAGTTCGTGATGGCCGGGACCCTCCTCCTGCTCCGCCAGGCGGGGTACGAGATCCACAGCATGAACGTGGCCAACGGCTCGCTGGGGAGCCACGTCTATCCGTCCGCGAAACTGCGCCGCCTGCGACTGGCCGAGGTCCGCGCCGCGTCGCGCATCCTCGGCGCGGTCCACCATCCGCCGCTGGTCGAGGACCTGGGCATCTACTACGAGCCCCGCGCGCTTCACCGGCTGGCGGCCGTCATCCGCGAGGTCGGCCCGACGATCCTGCTGGTCCCCTCGCCCGTCGACTACATGGAGGACCACACGAATGCCTGCCGCCTGGCGGTGTCCGCGGCATTCGTGCGGTCGATGGAGAACTGCCGGACGATCCCGCCCCGCGCTCCGTGGACCGGCGACGTGACGATCTACCACGCGATGCCGGCCGGGCTGCGCGATCCGCTCCGCCGCCGCGTGATCCCGGGACTCTTCGTCGACACGACCTCCGTCTTCCCGACCAAGCTCGCGGCCCTCGCGCAGCACCGCAGCCAGCAGGACTGGCTCGCCGAGTCCCAGAAGATGAACAGCTACCTCCGCGCGATGGAATCCATGTCGCTGGGCGTCGGCCGCATGTCCCGCCGCTTCCGCCACGCCGAGGGCTGGCGGCGGCACCTGCACCTGGGGTTCTGCGAGGAGAACGCCGACCCCCTGCGCGACGCGCTCGGGAAGCGGTGTCTCGTCAACCGCGCCTACGAGCGCGCGCTGGAGCGGGGCGCATGAGGCGGGGGGTGGCAGGTGTCGGGTGTCAGGTGTCAGGAAGGACGAACACCCCACATCTGAGGATGCCCTTCATCCCATGTCTTCCAGTCCTTGGAACGTCCGCCGGCCCCGTCGGCCAGACCTTGGAACCTCTGAACTTGGGAACCTCGGAACGCCTGAACGTCGTCCTGACACCTGAAACCTGACACCTGAAACCTCCGGAGACTCCCATGCCCCGACGCCCCAGCTCCATCTCGCCCGACTGGTGGGATTACACCACGCTCGACGCGGACCTCGTCGACGCCGTCGCGCGGCTGACGCCGCGGGACGTCGAACGTCTCTCCCGACCCGGCTTCCGCGTCGTCATGCACGACACGCTGGAGGACTTCTACCTCGCCGAGGCGCTGGAGTATGTCGACGCATGGCGCCGCAGCACGGACGACAATCCCGTGGGCCTGTGCGGGCCGATCGGTCCGACCGAGCAGCTTCCGCTCGTCGCGCGCATCGTCAACGCGCTGGGGCTGGACATCCGGTCGGGCCACTTCTGGGGCATGGATGAGTGGTACGACGTCGCCACCGGACGCGAGGTGCCCGCGACGCACCCGCTCTCGTTCGAGCGCGCCGACCGCGAGCTCTGCTTCCACCGGATCGACCGCCGCCTGCGCATGCCCGACGCCCACCTGCACTTCCCGAAGGCCGACACCGCGCCGTACCGCGCGAGCTGGGACGCCGGCGTGCGCTGCGCCGTGATGCAGGGCGGCCAGGGCGACGTGAAGCACTGGGCCTTCAACGACCCGTTCCCCCGGAAGGGAAGACACCGGGACGCCCCGCCCTCCCCCGCCGAGTTCCGGAAACTGCCGACGCGCATTGTGAAATTGCATCCCCTGACGGTTGCGCAGAACGCGCGCACCAGCGGGGGCGGCAATATCGCGATGGTCCCCACGATGGCGATCAGCGTCGGGCCCGCGGAGACATGGAAGGCGGACGCGGTCTCGATCTGGCAGGCCGGCAACCACGACAACCCGTTCGGCCAGCGGCTGACGGCCTACATGATCTCGAAGCGGATCGTCGACACGGCGGTGCCGATGTCCGTCCTGGCCGACCATCCCGATGTCCGGTTCCACTACTACCGGGGAGGCCTCGGGACGTGCGCGGTGGAGATGCACTAGGAGGTTCCAGGTGTCAGGTTTCAGGAAGTTCCAAGTTCCACGTTTCAAGTTCCAAGTTGGGAGGTTCGCAGGTTCGGATCTGCCTGAAACCTGACACCTCCGGATGCCTCCGGCGACGGCCGGAGGAGGGATGGCTCGCAGAAAGGGAGACGATCATGAGCACAGTACTGACGAGGCGGGGGTTCATCCAGGCGGGCGCGGCGGCCACGGCGGGCTTGGCGGCCGGCCCTTCGATCGCGGCGGCGACGCGCGCGAAGGCGCTGGGCGCGAACGACCGGATCCGCATCGGCCTGATCGGCTGCGGCGGACGGGGCGTGGGCGCGCACATGAAGGCCGTCCACGAGCATGGGCAGGCGGCGAACGTCGAGGTCGTCGCCGTCACGGACCCGTGGACCGTCGCGACGCAGAAGGCGGCGGCACAGGCGAAGGAGTGGTTCGGGCGCGAGCCGAAGGCCTACAAGTCCTACCGCGATCTGCTGGCGGCGCCGGACGTCGACGCGGTGATGATCGCGTCGCCCGACCACTGCCACGCCACTCACCTCGAGGCCGCGGCGAAGGCGGGGAAGCACGCCTACTGCGAGAAGCCGATGGCGATCGGCATGGACGAACTCACCCGAGCCTTCGACGCGGCCAAGGCGGCGGGCATCATCGTGCAGGTCGGCACGCAGCTCCGCAGCCAGCCCGGCGCCGTCGGGGCGCGAGAGCTGTTGAAGGCCGGCAGCCTGGGGCGCATCTCCCGCGCCGAGCAGATCCGCAACGGCGAGCGGCCCTACTGGTACCCGCGGATCAACAAGGATGTCCGCAAGGAGGATCTCAACTGGGAGGAGTTCACGATGGGGCGCACGAAGCGCGGCTTCGATCCCTCCCTCTACTCCGCGTGGTACGGCTACTACGAGTTCTGCCAGGGACCGGTACCGCAGTGGGGAAGCCATTTCCTCGACCTCATCCATTTCATCACCGGGTGCGGATGCCCCGAGACCTGCGTGTGCCTGGGCGGCATCTACACGTGGAAGGACGAGAACCAGTTCACCGTCCCCGACCAGGTCCACGCGCTCTGGCACTACCCCGAGGGCATGATGGTCAGCTACACGACGAACTTCGGGAACGGCTTCGGCAACTCGACCCGCGTGCTGGGCGACAAGGGCGTGCTCAAGCTCGACCGGGGCAACGACCCCATCTACACCGCCGAGGGCGGCATCCACCGCGACGGGAAGATCCGCGGCGAGAACCACGTGACTCCCGTCGAACGGCCGGACCATTTCCTGAACTGGTTCCAGTGCCTGCGCAGCGGCGAGACGCCGCACGCGCCCCTGGAGGCGGGCTGGCTGCATTCGGTGGCCTGCATCATGGCGGTCGAGTCCTTCGACACCGGCCGCCGGACCCGGTATGATGCCGGGCAACGCAGGATCACGCGCGACTGACCGGACTCCGACGGCGCGGGACCTCCAACCTGCGCCGGGAGCCGGGATACCATGCGAACCTCGTGG
>CAYODK010000130.1:0-15814 GCA_964402695.1 uncultured Verrucomicrobiota bacterium | reverse complement strand
ACCGACCTCGCCGATCAGCCCTGTTTGCCGGGGTTTTTAACCGGACAGTAGTGATCACTCATCGCTCATCACTGTCTTGCACTTCCGGATTGAAATCGCCGGCCGCCCGTGGCACACAGCATCGCATGAACACACCCAACGGTTCCGGCAGTTCCCCCACCCGGCGTGAATTCCTCGGCGGCGCGGCCGTGCTCGCGGCAACGCTCGCCCTGCCCCGGCTCGCGCCCGCGGCCGGCAAGCCCAACTCCAACTTCGGCGGCGTTCGCATCGGCTGCATCACCTACAGCTACCGCAGCATGGCCAACACGGCCGATGAGACGCTCAAGGCGCTGCTCGACGGCGGGCTGAGCGAGGTGGAACTGATGGGCGGGCCGATCCAGCAGTTCGCGGGCATCCCGGGCGGCGGCGGCAAGAAGGCCAAGGACGCCCCAGCGCCGGCGAAACCGACCGACGCCCAGCGCGAGGAACAACTGGCGAAGTGCCGCGAATTGCGGAAGATCTACAATGACGCGGGCATCAACATCCACATCCACAAGATGGGCTTCGGGTCGTCGTCGCCCGAGGACATCGACTTCAGCTTCCAGGTCGCCAAGGCGCTCGGCTGCATCGGCGTCTCGCTCGAGCGCAACGAGGACATGGCCCGCAAGCTCGCGCCGTTCGCCGAGAAGCACAAGATCTGGGTCGCCTTCCACAACCACACGAACAACTACCCCGTGATGGACAAGCCCGACCCGATCCTCGAGATCGGCCCCTACATCGGCTTCAACTTCGACATCGGCCACTACGTCGCCGGCTCGAAGGGCCTCTCGCCGATCCCCGTGATCGAGAAGTACCACGACCGCATCGTCAGCCTGCACCTCAAGGACCGCACGGCCGACGGCGGCAACCTGCCCTGGGGCCAGGGCACGACGCCGATCAAGGAAGTCCTCCACCTGATCCGCAAGGAGAAGTGGACCTTCCCCGCCGACATCGAGCTCGAATACAAGATCCCCGAAGGCTCGAACGCCGTGGCCGAAGTGGCCAAGTGCGTCCAGTTCTGCAAGGCAGCCCTCGCCTGACGCGGCCCCGCAGTATTTCACACCTTCGGCAGCCGCGACCGTCGGTCGCGGCCCCCGAAGGCCAATGAGCGCTCCCGGCATCCGGAGAGGGGCACCCGCCGTTGACATGGTCTTACTTGCGTCTTACGATCGCACCATGACAACGACCTTGTCCAGCAAGGGTCAGATCGTGCTGCCGAAGTCCATCCGGACCGCGAACCGGTGGGCGCCGGGGACTAGGTTCATCGTCGAGGCGGCCCCCGGCGGCGTGCTCCTGCGACCCATGCGACGACCACGCGCGGAGTCCGTCACCCTCGATGCCGTCATTGGCTGCACCGGCTACTCGGGGCCGAAACACTCGACGGCCGATATGAAGGCCGCCATTGCCCGCGAGGCACGCCGCGCGTGGACCGCCGCCGCCCGGCGCTCCGCGCGGCAGTAGGAGCGCAGTGTCATGGTCGCCATCGACACGAACGTCGTCGTCCGCATCCTGACGAACGACGATCCCCCGCAAGTTGCCCGCGCCCGGAGCCTATTGCAGCGGGAGACGGCATGGATCGGCCTTGCCGTGCTGATGGAGACGGAATGGGTGCTACGCGCCGTGTATCGGCTCGATCGGACGACGATCCACCAGGCACTCGACCGCCTTGTCCAGCTGCCCCAGGTCGTCGTCGAAGATGATCCGGCCTGCAGCAGGACCCTCGACCTGTACAACGCAGGGCTCGACTTCGCCGACGCGCTTCACCTGGCCGTGACCAACGGTCGCGCATCGCGCTTCGCAACATTTGATACGGACCTCGTCCGACATGCTCCGCGATGCGGTGTCACACTTTCAATTGTGACGCCATAGGACGGATGCCGCCTGGATCGCCGGCATGAATCCGCTCACGGCGCAGCGGCGGGGTCCGTCTTGCGGAGGAACTTCTGGACGCGGCGGCCGATGATGTCGCTGCAGTAGAGGTTGCCTTTCGAGTCGCACACCGCGTTGTGGAGCCAGTTGAGCGTGCCCGGCGACTCCTCGCCGTCCGCCGCCTTCGGGAACGTCCAGAGCTGGCGCACCCGGCCCGACGAATCGAACCGGACGACCATCTGGTCCTTCGGCGGACACCCGAGCGGCGCGGTCGGGTACTTCGGATCGAACCCCCACGTCATCGGCGACGAGCCGCACGCCCAGACGTCGCCCTCGGACGAAAGCCACAGCGTCCAGGGGACCATGACGCCGGCCCACACCTCGAGCAGACGGCCGCGCGTGTCGAAGACCTGGATGCGGCCGTTGTTGCGGTCGGCCACATACAGCCGGCCGCGCGCGTCGCAGACGACCGAGTGCGGGATGCTGAACTGCCCCGGCTTGACCCCGAGGCCACCCCACTCGCGGATGAACATCCCATCCTTGTCGAACTGCGCGACGCGCGCGTTGCCGTAGCCGTCGGAGACGTAGATGTCACCGTCGACCGAGAACCCCACGTCGGTGGGCTTGAAGAAGTGCGAGGCGTCGCATCCCGGCTCGCCCACCGTGCCGATCGTCAGCAGCACGCGCCCGGTGTCCGCCGCGTGCTTCGTCACGGTGTGGCGGCCCACGTCGACCAGCCACACGTGCCCGTCCCGGTCGATTCGCAGCCCGTGCGCGACCGCGTTCGTCCCGGGCGCCGGCCAGCCCTGGAGGTAGCGCCCGTCGGCCGCGTAGACCTGCACGATCGGGTTCGTCCGCGTGTAGATCCACACGTTCTCCTGCGCGTCGAGGGCGAGCCCCGAGATGGCGCCCCACCCGATCTCGGGCGGACGCTGCGGCCACGCCGGATCGACCTCGTACCACACCGCGGTGTTGACCCGGGGATAGGGGCTGTCGGGATAGGTGTTTGTCTGTGCGGACGCGACGGTTCCGGAACTGGCAAGGATCACGGCGACCCCACAGGCCTTCAACCTCCGGCTCGGCTTCATGTTCGTCTCCTCTTCGTTGTCACCGGCATTCGAACGACACCGTGGTCTCCGGCAGCCCCGGGGACGACGCCACGAGGCGCACGGCCCCCGCCGCCCCGGCCGCCCGGCTGCGGAGAACCGCCACCGCCCGGCCGTTGAACAGCGGATGACGCGCGTCGGTGAACGAGTCCATCCCGAGCGGGTCGCCGTTGTCGACGCCCGCGAGCGTGGCGGGGCCCTCGACGCGGAACGTGACGACCGGCGCCGCGTGCGGACAGACCGTCCCCTTCGCGTCGACCGCGTCGATCTGCACGTAGCAGAGGTCGTCGCCATCGGCCCGGATCGCCGCGCGGTCCGCCGCCAGCCGCAGCGCCGCCGGCGCGCCCGCCGTGCGCTGCACCGCCTCGCCGACCGGCTTTCCGCCGCGGTAGGCGACCGCCTTCAACTCGCCCGGCTCGTAGGGCACCGCCATCCAGCGGAGGCGGTAGGTGTCGAGGACCGAGTAGTACGGCGCCTCGTCGGCCGCTTCGCCGCCTGCGTCCCCGGGCGCACGGATCTCAACGTCGCGGAAGCTGGCCCACGCCTTCTTCGGCGTCGCCGTGATGGCGATCCGCACGAAGCGGGCCTCGGCACCGCGGAGATCGATCGCGCTGCTCCAGCCGCGCACCTTCGCCGTCGCATCGCCGCCGACGGGAGTCCATGCGGAGCCGTCGCGCGAGACCTCGACGCCGAACCGGTAGCCGGCCGCGTCCTTCTCCCAGTCGATCCGCAGCGAGCCCAGCGGCGCGGCGCGGCCGAGGTCGACCTGCCACGTCTGCGGCAGCTTCTCGTCCGCCGCGCACCAGCGGGTGTCGGGGTTGCCGTCGCACGCCTTGCCCGCGAGGTTCTCCGCCTGCACGTTGCCGCCCGCGTCCTGCTTGATCTCCTCGCTCGACGCCTTCGCGGTCTTCCCGAACGCGAGGTTCGCCGCCTTCATCGCCTCGACGCTTCGCTTCGCCCGGCGGCCCAGGCTGCGGCCGTTCAGGAACAGCTCGGCCTCGTCACCGCTCGTGTAGACCATCACGGGCACCGGCTGTCCCTCGCGGCCCTCCCAGGTCCAGTGCGGCGCAAGGTGCACGGTGGAGGCGTTCTCGTTCCAGTGCGAGCGGTACAGGAAGAAGCGGTCCTTCGGCATTCCGGCGAGGTCGAGAATCCCGAAGTAGCTGCTGCGCGCACGCGCGGGATGCGTCCAGCCCTTCCCGCCGACCGGCGTCGGCTCGCCGAGGTAGTCGAAGCCCGTCCACACGAACTCGCCGGCCACGTAACGGTCGGCCTTCATGTACTCGAACTCGCGCTCGGGGATGTCGGCCCACGACGCCGCGGTCAGTTCGTAGGCGGTCAGCACGCCGTCGTCGCCCCAGTCGGTCTTCGACTTCGCCAGCGGCAGCTTGTAGCCGCCACGGGTGCTGAAGGCGGACGCCGACTCGCTGTAGATCACCGGCTTGTCCGGGTAGCGCTCCTTCGCGACGCGGTACTTCGCCTGGTAGTTCCAGCCCGTCGCGTCGAGCGCGTCGAGGATGTGCCTCCCCTTCCCCGCCCCGCCGGGCATGTGGCAGCCGATCGCCGCCGGGCGCGTGTCGTCGTTTGCGCGGAAGAACGCGACCATCCGCGCGACGTGCTCGCCGGCCCGCCCGTCGGCGTCGCCGAGGATGTCCGGGATCTCGTTGCCGATCGACCAGATCACGACGCTCGGGTGGTTGCGGTCGCGGCGGACGAAGTTGCGCACCTCCTTCTCCGCGTGCTTCTCCACGTACTCCGCCGTGCTGCACGGCACGCCGGCGGTCGTCCCGTACTTGTCGTAGAGCTCGTCCCACACGACGATTCCCATCCGGTCGCAGAGGTCGAGCACCTCGGGCGCGGGCGGATTGTGGCTCGTGCGCAGCGCGTTGACGCCCATGTCGCGCAGGATCTCGAGCTGCCGCTCCGCCGCCCGCGGCAGGAACGCCGCGCCGAGCGGCCCCTGGTCGTGGTGCTGGTTCACGCCCTTGAGCTGCACGCGCCGGCCGTTCAGGTGGAAGCCGTCGTTGGCGGTCCATTCGAACGTGCGGATGCCGAAGGTCGTCGCGGCCTCGTCGACCGCCCTCCCGCCGCGGTGAATGCGCACGACGGCGCGGTACAGGCACGGCGCGTCGACATCCCACCGCTTCGGATCGGCCACCTCGATCGAGACGTCGCACAGCGCCGTCGCGCCGGCCTTCGCGGACACCGGATCGCGCCGCGTCGCCGCCACGGCCCCGGTCGGATCGAACAGCGTCGTCTCCACCTCGACCGCCGCGTCGGCCGCGCCCGCGTTGGCGATCTCGGTGCGCACGCGCACCATCGCCGCGCGATCGCCGACCTTCGGCGTCGTGACCCACAGGCCCCACACCGGCACGTGGACCGGGTCGACAATGCGCAGCGTGACCTTGCGGTAGATGCCCGCGCCCGGGTACCAGCGGGAACCGTGCTCGCGCGTGTCGGCGTGGACGGCGACGATGTTGTCCGCGCCGGGCTTCGCGTGCGCCGTCACGTCGAGCCAGAACGAGTTGTAGCCGTAGGTCCAGCCGCCGGCCTCGGCGCCGTTGACGTGGACCTTCGGGCCCGCCATGACGCCGTCGAAGATCAGGATCACGCGCCGGCCCGCGGCGTCCGCCGGCAGCGCAAAGCGCTTGCGGTACCAGCCCTCGCCGCGCCACGGCAGCATCCCGGTGTTGCCATCGAGCGCGGGATCGAAGGGACCGGCGATCGCCCAGTCGTGCGGCACGCGCACCTCGGTCCACGCGGCGTCGTCGAACGCGGAGGCCTCCGCACCCGGCTGCGCGCCCTTCGCGAACCGCCAGCCGTCGTTGAAGTCCTGCTCGACGCGCTGCGCCGCCGTCGTCGCCGCCGCCGTCAGCGCCATCGCCCCAGCCCACAGGAACATTCCGCGCATGCGCATTCTCCTCCGCCGCCGCCCAGCGTCCCACAGCCTGCCCCCGTCCTCCAGTCCAAACCGAGCCGGGCGGCAGGAGGACGGGGAACGGCCGGGCATTGGGGCCAGAGTCCGAGGGTGCCGCCGCGCTTGCCACGGCGCATCCGCCGAACCATCATGCCGTCATGAACACCCTGCGCCTCGCTGGAATGACGGTCCTGGCCTCCTGTCTGCTCGCCGTCGCGGCCGACCGGCCGAACATCGTGCTGATCCTCTCCGACGACTTCGGCTACGGGAGCACCGGCGCCACCGGGGCCGACCCGAAGCTGATCCGCACGCCGGCGTTGGACCGTCTCGCACGGGAGGGGCGCCGCTTCACGGACGCCAACACGACCTCGTCGGTCTGCTCACCGACGCGCTACTCGGTGATGACCGGCCGCTACTGCTGGCGCACGGATCTCAAGAGCGAGGTGCACGGCACGTTCTCGCCGCTGTGCATCGAGACCAACCGGCTGACCATGGCCTCGCTGCTCAGGAAGCACGGCTACGCGACCGCCGCCGTCGGCAAGTGGCACCTCGGCTACGGGACGGCCGACGACTCGCCCACGTGGCGGACCGACTACACCGCAGAGCTCTCCCCAGGCGCTCTGGACGTCGGTTTCGACTACCACTTCGGCGTACCGTCCAACCACGGCGACCTCACCGGCGTCTTCGTCGAGAACCGCTTCGTCTACGGCCTGCGCAGCGGGAGGATCCCCGAGGGCATGAAGATCCCCGGACCGGCGCACGACGACGACAACTACCAGGCGACCTACGGCCCCGAGGACACGGAGAATGGACGCGCTGTCATTCTCGACCTCGACGCCCCGCGCCGGAAGAACAAGCGTGTGATGACGGAACTCACCGACAAGGCCATCGCGTGGATGGACCGGCAGGGCGGGGACAGGCCGTTCTTCCTCTACTTCACACCCGTCGCCGTCCACAACCCGGTCACTCCGGACGACGACCTCGCCGGCAAGAGCGCCGCCGGCCCCTACGGCGACTGGATCCATGAACTCGACCGCAGCGTCGGCCGCATCCTGGAGGCGCTCGACCGCAAGGGCGTCGCGGACAGGACGCTCGTCCTCTTCTCCAGCGACAACGGCGGCGTCTTCAAGCCGACGATCACCAACAGCCTCCAGACCGCCGCCTACCTCGCCGGCCTCAAGGTCAACGGGGCGTTGCGCGGCGGCAAGCACGACGTGTGGGACGGAGGCTTCAAGGTGCCGTTCTTCGTGCGCTGGCCCGGCCGCGTCGCCGCCGGGAGCACCTGCTCCCTGACGATCAGCCTCGCGGACATCATCGCCACCACCGCCGCGATCGTCGGCGAGCCGCTGCCGGCCGCCGCGGTCGGCGCCGAGGACAGTCGCAGCTTCCTGCCCGCGCTCCTGGGCGACGCCGCCGCCAAGCCGCGCGAGGACGTCATCGTGCACAGCGCCGACGGCGTCTTCGCGATCCGCAAGGGTCCGTGGAAGTGGATCGAGGGCGTGCCGGTCGACGAGACCAAGGCCGGCGCCCGCAAGCTGCGCGCCGACCAGTACCGCGAGCAGCTCTACAACACCGCCGGGGATCCCGCCGAGACGAAGGACGTCAGCGCGGCGCACCCGGAGGTCGTGAAGGAGCTGCGCGCGCTGCTGAACCGCTACCGCAACGGCGGCTACAGCCGTGAGTTGCCGCCCGTCGTCGACGCGCCCGCGCCGAAGGTCGCGATTCTGCCGCCGGTCGGGGGCACGGTGGCGCTCGACGAGCCCTTCGCCGCCCTGCCCGGCCAGCCGTGGGCGGTGACGCACGGCGACTGGACCGCCCGCGACGGCGGGGTCTGGGCGGTGCAGAAGGGCAAGGTGGACCAGGGCGCATGCCTGCACGGCCCGCTCGATCTCGCCGACGGCGCGATCCAGTACGAGATCTGCTTCCGCGGGGCCGACCGGCACTCGCTGCGCGTGGAATGCTCGGGTCGCAAGCAGAGTTTCCGGATCGAGGTGTCCCGCACGTACGCCGGCATCACGAAGAACCCGTCCGCCGGCGAGGATCGGTCCAAGACGGAACCGCTCGCACGCAAGACCCTCGCCCTCGAGAAGGGTGTCTGGTACCCGGTGCGGATCACGTTCAAGGGCACCGAGGCCGTCGCGCAGGTCAACGAAACCGTCCTCCGCGCCACGCATGAGGTCCTCGGCGCACCGAAGTCCGGCATGAACTTCCTCGTCTTCGGCGACACCGCCGGCTTCCGGAACCTGAAGGTGATCAAGTAGCGCGGCCCGCGGAATCGGCGGTTTGCTGTAGCCGGGGCCGGTGGCCCCGGCAATGCGTGCAGGACGCAGGATCCGCCCGCTACGGAGCTGCAGCCTGCCGCGCTTCCACGGCGGATTCGATCTGGCGGAGGTAGGACTCGCTGGACGCGCGGAGACGGACGGCGAGGGTGGCGGGGGTGGCGCCGCGTAGGTGGCGGGAGGCGAGGCGGATCACGACGTGGTTCCAGTCCTTCTTCAGCGGCACGCCGTCGAACGTCAGCCGCGTCCGGTAATCCGCGGGCTCCGACGCCGAGGGCTCCACCTCGCGGCCGCCAACGAACAGGCGGCACGCCTCGGACGCATAGCAGAAGATCGTCAGCCGCGGCGCGTCGGGTCCGTCGGCGAGCAGGTCATCCAGCGAGCGCGGGCTCCTCAGCCAGAAACTGAAATCGACCGCGAAGGCTCCCGCCTCCGGCCCGGACAGGCCCATCTGCTCGACGACGAAGCGGTCGCGGCTGGGGCACGTCACCGCACGCCACTCGCGCCCGCCCGCGCGCAAGCCGGCGACAGGCTTCGCGCCCGCGAGGCCGGGCACCGGAGCGGCCACCGCGGCGTCGAGGTCCGCCGCCGCGATCCGCCCGAGCGCAAGCGCGTTGATCAGCACGCCATGGTCGTCGACGGCGGGCTGGATGCCGTCCGACGCCTCCGCAAGCTGCACGCCTGCATTTGACAGAAGCCGGCGCCAGAAGGTCGCCGCCGGGCGCGACGCAAGCCGCGGGTCGAGCGAGCAGACCAGCAACCGGCCCCGCCCGTGGGGCCGCTCGATCAGGGCCGCGCCGGAGGGCTTCTCCATCTGCTCGTAGAGGACCACCGCCGCGCACTTCGAGTGTTCCGGCGCCTCGTTGAAGAGGGACCAGTCGGTGTCGCTTCCGCGCAGCAGGACCCGCGCGCCGTCAAGGACCGGACCGTCGATGCCACGCCGCTGGATGATCCTCTCGGCTCCGTCCTCGGCGAAATAGAGGTCCGGCAGCGCGAATGGCGCGGTCCACGGGTGATCGCCGTCCGGCACCAGCATCGTCGCGTTCCGCTCCGTGACGCGCAGGGCCGCGGGCAGCAGGCCGTCAGGGACCGGTGCCCCGCCGACCAGCACCAGCGCCACGCCGCCGTCCGACGACACGGCGTCCAGCACGGCCTTCGCGCGAGCCCACGCGGGGCCGGACAGCGAGTCCGCATCGAGGATGCACAGACCCCTCGCGGGCGCCCCCTCCGCCAGCGGCACGCCGAGCGACCGAAGGCGACGCGCGACGACGCCGTTCGTATCGCCGGCGAAGCCGACGCGGTCGAATCGGGAAGAGGAGACGGACAGGATAACGGGATGTACAGGATGCCGACGGGGCGAACTGCAAGAACCGGAAGTCTCCTCCGCCGGGTTCGGCGTCGGGCCGCCGCGATTCCATCCTGTTGATCCTGTCATCCTGTCCGGCCGGTCCGGTGTCGCGGATTCCCGCCCGTTGGACGGCATCAGCGCAGCCTTCTGCGCCTCGAACATCGCAAGCGGCTTGTAGAGCGGCAGCGTCGGATCCCAGCCGGGATTGAGCGTGGCGACGAAGGGCGGCAGGCGGGCCGGCTGCCAGCCGGGGCGGCCCTCCTCGAACGGCTTCGTGAAGAAGACGCCGTCGGACGGCCCGGGCACGCGCGCGCGGTCACGCCATCCGAAGCCGAGGTGCTCGACCCCGAACCAGGCGGTCTCGCTGGCGGAGTACCACGCGAGCCTGGGCCGCGCCATGCGGACGATGTTGTCGTAGACGTCGATGGCCAGCGCCTCGTTGCGGCCGGCGTAGCTCTCGTAGGCGCGAGCGCCGTTGAACTCCGCCAGCTGCCGGGGACGGGCGTAGTAGGTGCCGCCGGATTCGCCGACCATCAGCGGCTTCTCGATGTTGGGCAGGCGGTCAAGGGGCGTGCCGTGTCCGAA
This sequence comes from uncultured Verrucomicrobiota bacterium, assembly GCA_964402695.1. Taxonomy (GTDB): domain Bacteria; phylum Verrucomicrobiota; class Kiritimatiellia; order PWTM01; family PWTM01; genus VGWF01. Next base: position 5,692 of record CAYODK010000130.1, on the reverse strand, counting down.
GTGCTTCGACCAGACCGGCAGCGTGCCGCGCAGGTCCTCGTCGCCGTCACACGAGATCCACTCGCGGGTCGGATCGAGCGCGAGGGCGCGCCGGCCGAGCGCCGTCAGCCGCGCGTACCAGTCGTCCCCGACCTCCGTCGGCACGCGGTTGTGCTCGAAGATCGCGAACAGTTCGTTGCCGAAGCTCCAGCCGGCGACGGACGGGTGGTTCCGGTCGCGCCGCACGAGTCCGTCGACATGCGCGGCGAAGCGCTCCCACGCGACCGGAGCCTCGAAGTTGAGCGCGATGGAGCTTCCGAAGATCGCCGTCTCGTCGAGCACGACCATGCCCATCTCGTCGGCGAGGTCGAGGAAGTGGCGCGGGTGCGGCTGCGCGTGCGGCCGCACGGCGTTGCCGCCGAAATCGCGGATCATCCGGTACCAGGCCCCCACGTGGCGGCGCGACATCACGAGCGGGCCGAACGGGTGCAGGAAGTCGCCGGCGAGCCGGATCGGCCGCCCGTTGAGCCTCACCTCGCGCCCCGCGATCGTGAACTGCCGCCAGCCAAAGCGCTCCATGCGGCGGTCGACGACCTGTCCGCCCTCGTCGACGGAGAGGACCACCGCGCAGAGGTTCGGCGCATCCGGCGACCACTCCTTCAGCCTGCCGCCGGCCGCGACGGACAGCCGCTGCGTGGCGAGGGCGCCCGGCGCGACCTGCACGGACACGGGCGGCAGGGTCAGCACCAGCGGATCCAGCCGCCCCGTCGGCACCGGCGCATCGAGGATGTTCGTTCCGACGAGGTTGACCCACGGATGAACAGCGCCGCCGAGCGTGACGGTCCGCCCGGCGGGGCTGTCGTTGCGCACGATCACGTCGCATCCCAGGGTGCCGGCGGCGACGTCCGGGCGGACAAGGACCTCGTCCACGCGCACCGGCGGCAGGCCGAGCAGGAAGACATCCGGCCAGATGCCCGCCAGACGCGCCGTGTCGGAGCCGCAGGGGTACGGCGCGCGCATGCGCGGGTAGCGCGCGCTCTGGAGGTCGAAGAGGGAGCGCGCGCGGACGCCGACGAGAAGCGCGTTGTCCCCGCCGCGCCGGACGACGTCCGTGATGTCGAGTTCAAACGGAAGGTACGAGTCGAAATTCGCGCCGGCCTCGCGGCCGTTGACGAGGACGCGGCACTCGCCGGCGACGGCCTCGAAGTGCAGGACGATCCGCCGGCCGGCCCAGCCATCGGGCACACGGAACGACCGCTGCAGCCAGCCCATCTCGGCGCGGTCCCACGCGGCGGGGTACTCGGGGAAGTAGACGGAATCGGGCCAGTACGGCCGGGCGGTCCCCTCCCCCACGTCGCGCCCGCCGCCCCACGTGTTGACGTTCCATGGCGACGGGATGCGGATCGGCGTGGCGTTCCAGCCGTCCGCGCGCGGCGCCGGGAGTTCGGGCGGTGTGCCTCCGCCGCGCTCAAAGCCGGCCGGCACGTCGACCGGCTGGAACCGCCACGAGCCGTTGAGGCAGACCTCGTCGCGCAGCGGCCTCTCCGGCGGGCGCACCCACCCCTCGGCGGGCGCGAAATCGAGCGCACACTCGACGCGCGCGGACGCGGAGACGTCGGCCCATGCAAAACCGGCGGCAAGCGCAGCGGCCATCCGTGCGATCCGTGTCATCGGCGGTCGGGCCCCTTCCCCACTCGGCCGTTCACTTCCGCGCGCCGGAGGCGCCGAGTTCGGCGCGGACGCGCTCGACGGCGCGGTCGCGGATGGTCTCGATCGGCGGCAGCCCGGTGCGCTCGCGCAGTTCCGGGTCCAGCCGGCGGTCCATGAAGGCATGCCAGCACAGGCGCGCGATCTGCTCGTGGCCCGCGGAGACGTCGTCGTCCCCCAGCATCTTCCAGAACGCGGCCTGGTAGAGCGCGGCCTCGACGGCGGCGAGCGCCTGGGCGGTGTCGAGATCGCCGACGTGGCTCGCCCACGTCGACGCGATGTAGGCCTCGACCGTCACCGGCGCGCCGGAGGGATAGAGGCGGTTCATCTCCGCGTACAGTTCGCGCGCCTGCTCCATGCGGTTGTAGGTGGCGGAGATCATGACCGCATCGATCAGGAAGTTCCGGTGCGCCTGGCCGAGGGTGGGATCCCCGGGGTGCCGGCGCAGCGCCTCGTCGTAGGCCGCGCGGACCGCCGGCAGGAGATCGAGATTCGGCGAGAGGACGAAGAGGTCGCGATCCGTGTCGAGCGTCAGCCGGCCGCGCAGGAACCCTTCGCCGAGGGACTGGAAGATCTGCCGGCGGAGCGAGATCTCGTCGAACTGCGTGCGGGCACAGTCGAGACCTGCGGCGGCCCAGTAGATCGCGTGGGAGGACGGGAGGCGCCATTCCAGCCGGGCCCCGACGCGCCGTTCGACCTCGACCATGCGGACGGGGTCGAGCTTGTAGACCTCGCGCATGCGGCGCGCGCGGGCGAAAGTCCGCAACGTGGCGCCCTCCGGGGTGCCGCCGACCCGCGCCCGCAGCGCCTCGGGAAGCGCGGATCCATCCAGGACGCGCGGCGAGAACGGATCGACGCCCGCGGCGCGCAGGTCGGCGGCGAGGGCCGCGGCGGACGGGTCGCGGAGCAGCGCGGCGGGATCGGCGGGGGCGGCGGCGAGCGCCTCGAGATCGGGCCGCGGTCCGCCGAACAACTCCTGCATCTCGGTGGCCCATTCGCGCTTGTAGTGGATGTGCGCCTGGTCCATGTCCATGCCGAGCTTGTGCTGGAAGATCCAGGCCAGTTCCCGGTGCAGGAGCGCGCTGCCGGGGTTGTAGGCCATCCCCTTGTCGCGCATCAGCGAGATGCCGTGCCGCACCCACCGCCACCGCTCGGCGGGGTCGGCGAGCATGACGCTGACGTTGTAGGCGAGATTCCAGCCGTGATAGGCCCAGATCGACGCGAAGCGCGGCTGGAGCTTGGTGATCCAGTCGGCCAGCTGCACAAGCTCGAAGTAGCGGCCCTCGTCCTGCAGCTCCGAGGCCCGCATCCACAGGAGATCGACGACGAGGCCCCGGAAGCCGCCCAGTGCGACGGTCGTGAACGCGACCAGCGGCGGCGCATTCTCGAGCGGGTCGCCCTGGTTCAAGTCGGCGGCGCGGCGCGCCTCGAGCAACCGCGGGTGCATCCCGCCCGCGCCGACCAGCGCCGCGACGGCCACGAAAAGCCACACGAGGGATCGCAGGAACCTCATGACCGCGGCTCCATGCGCCAACGTGAAACGTGAAACCTGGAACTTGGAACTTCCGTGTTCATCCCTGCGCCGCCCCGAGTTCCCTCCTCCGGAACAGCCACGCGCCGACCACGGCGAGCGCGCCGCAACCGATGCCGATCTGCAGCAGGGCCGTGCGGGCGATCTCGGCCCATCCGACGAGCTGTCCCGTCGCGAGCCGTTCGAGCGCGTCGGTGCCGCGCAGCGGCGCGGTGATCCACGCCAGAACGACGAAGTAGGCCTGGTAGGCGCGTTCGAACGCGGCGGCCCACCCCTCGGCCGGGCCGGCCCCCTGGAAGAGCACGGGGCCATCGCGGGCGAAGCCGGCGATGGCGCCCGTCAGCCGCGCGGCAAGGACGACCGCCAGCGAGGCGAAGGACGCGACCGGCATCGACAGCAGCGAACCCGCGGTCAGGCCGATCGCGGCGAGGAAGGCTGTCTGAAAGAGGAGCGCGAGCATCGAGCGGAGGTAGTTGCCGGCGAACCCGCCGCGATGGACGAGCAGCCTCAGGCCGTCCTCGGGGTCGAAGTACGCCGCGGCCGCGGAGGGGTCGCGGTTCTCGAAGGTCACGTCCACCGCGTCGAGACCCGACAGCGCGCGGCCGGGGATCGCGATGGAGTGGACGCTCCCCGGCTTCCACTCCCCCGCGACCTCGTGCCGCACCGGCCCGCCGGGCGCCGAGAAGACCCACGCGCCGGAGATCGACTCCAGGTCCAGCATCGACTTCACGAAACGGAACCGGAGATGCGCGGGCCGGTCGGCCGGCGCGCCACCCGGCAGGCGGAACTCGAAGGCGCGGCGGCCGGAGGGCGCCACGGCGAAGGCCGCGACGCGCGCCTCGGCGCGGTACATCGCCAGGACCTGGTCCAGGGGCGCGTCCGGGGGCACGCGTCCCGCGGCGCGGTCGGCCTCGAACTTCGCCCGCGCGGCGGGGTCGGTGTCCGGGACACGGGGTGCGGCGGCACGGCGCGCCACGAGGATCTCGTCGCGGAGCCGGGTCCGGTCCTCCGCCGACAGCGCGGCGTCGCGCGTCGTCCAGCGGAGCATCGCGTAGACCCCCGCTCCGGCCGCCGCGTAGAGGAACGCGAGCAGCCCGAGCAGCCCGAGCCACTTTCCGGCCCACAGCTCGAGGGCGGTCACGGGCTTGACCGCGATCAGGTGAATCTGGCGGTCCCGGACCTCGAGCGATACGGCCCCGCATCCGGCCCACACGATGGCGATCGAGAGCAGAAGGCCCGCGAACTCCAGCGTGTAGCCCAGAAGCACCTGCACGAGGCCGCCGACGGTGCCGTCGCCCTTGACGGTCAGGGGCAGGCCCACGACGACGAGCGCGAGGACGGCGAGCAGCGAGAGCACGACGCGCGAACGGACGGCGCCGCGCACCGTCACCGCGGCGATGGCGGGAATCCGCGTCATGGCGGCGGCGGTCCGCCCGGCGGCGGGCGGACCAGGTCCTTCAGGCGCGCATCGACCTCGTCCCTGGAGGCGCCCGGCGAGGCGGGGGCGGCCGGGGCCCCCGCACCGGGCGCGGCCAGGTAGTCCGCCACGGCGGACGAAGCCTGCGCGCCGGTCGGCGCCGCCGCCTCGCGGGCACGCGCGACGACCTCGAGGAAGAACGTCTCCAGGTTCTTGCGAGGGCGGTCGACCTCGGGCTCCGTTCCCGCGATCTCCCGCGCGGCGGCGAGCACGCGCCGCAGGTCGTCCGGTGGCAGTTCCGGCAGCGTGAGGCGGCACCGCGACTTCTCCTCCAGCAATTCGCGGATCGGACCGGCGGCCTGCACGCGTCCGTTATAGAGGATCACGATGCGGTCGCACACGTCCTCGACATCGGCGAGCAGGTGCGAGGAGAGCAGCACGGTCTTTCCCCGCCGCGCGAGAGCGAGGATCAGGTCCTTCATCTGCCGGCACCCGAGCGGATCGAGACCCGAGGTGGGCTCGTCGAGGATGACGAGGTCGGGATCGTTGATCAGCGCCTGCGCCAGGCCGATGCGTCGCGCCATGCCCTTGGAGAACTCTCCCACCAGCCGCTTGCGGGCGTGCTCGAGGCCGATCATCGCGAGAAGCTCGTCGATCCGCCGGCGCCGTTCGCCGGCGGGCAGGTCGAAGAGCTTCCCGTAGAAGTCGAGCGTCTCGCCGGCGGTCAGGTACGGATAGAGATAGGACTCCTCGGGCAGGTAGCCGATGCGCGCCTTGGCGCGGACGTCGGTCGGCGGACGGCCGGCAACGACCATGCGGCCCTTCGTCGGCCGGAGCAGCCCGAGGATCATCTTCAGCGTCGTGCTCTTGCCCGATCCGTTGGGGCCGAGAAGGCCGAAGACCTCGCCGCGCCCGACGGACAGGGAAAGACCGTCCACCGCCCGCACCCGGGGCCGGCGCCAGAAATCGCGGAAGACCTTCGTCAACCCCTCCGCTTCGATCATTCGCTCGTCGGTCATGCGGAAGGGAGTATACAGGTTTCAGGTTTCAGGTGTCAG
>CAYODK010000129.1:0-15835 GCA_964402695.1 uncultured Verrucomicrobiota bacterium | reverse complement strand
CGGCCGGCGGCTACTGGAACCAGGTGCTGGTGCGCTCCGAGGACGCGGGCGGAACTTGGACGATCGTCGAGCCGAAGGCGCGCCAGAACCTCTTTGTCGCCTTCCACGCGAAGGACCCCGGGGTCGTTTACGCCGATGACAAGCGCTCGGACGACGCGGGCCGCACGTTCCACCGGATGCCGGCCCTTCCGGCGAACGCCGCGATCGTCGGGATGTCGCCTTCGCGACCGGATACGATCTACGCCATGGACGAGCGCCGGACCGAGCTGATTCGCTCCGATGACCGCGGCGAGACCTGGCGGCTCTACAACCGACCCGGCTGGGCCATGCGCCGCCTCGACAGCAAGCCCACGTTCGCGGTCTGCCCCGGGAATCCAGACCGGGTCTATAGCGTCGATGCGCGCGGGGACCTGGCCGTCTTCGACGGGACGTCCTGGCGAAACCTCGGCGTCCTCGCCCTCGCGGGAGGGGAGAAGGAGCAGCGTAACTTCGTACGTGCGGTCGCCATCGATCCGCGACACCCCGAGGTCGTCTACGCGGGCTGCCACGCGCCGGGGCGGCCGTTCCTGTTCCGCAGTACCGATGCGGGCGGCACGTGGACGGATATCAGCGGGGACCTGCCCCGCATCGGCGTCGGCGGGCTGGTTGTCCACCCGCTCACCGGGGATGTGTTCTCCGGTGGCGTCACCGGCACGCGCCTGCTGCCGCCTCCCTATGCCAGCCCGGCCTCGGTGTGCGAGCGGTTATCCAGTCCATGAATCCGTCGCTGGCCCATCTTGTATTCCTGTGCAGGATCGCAAAGAGCCGGTCCGGGGTGCGGTCAGATTGGGGCGGCGGCCGGACGGCCATGGAGGTGCCATGAAATCGTTCGCGAGCCTTTCACTCCTGGTCGTGGCGTTGGAATGCGTTACGGCGATCTGCGCCCGCGCGGCGGACCCGGCCGCTCCTTCCGCCGCGTCCCGCCCGCTGCGCGTGCACCCGAAGAACCCGCGCTACTTCGCCGATGGCTCGGGGCGCGCGATCCTGCTGACCGGCTCCCACACCTGGAACAACCTCGTCGACATGGGCCCGACCGATCCGCCCGAGCCCTTCGACTACGACGCCTACCTCCGGTGGCTCGATACCTATCCGCACAACTTCATCCGTCTCTGGACGTGGGAGCTGGTGACGTGGGACACCCGCGCCAACCGGGAGCGCAAGCCGGTCCTCCACCACGCGACCCCGCACCCCTGGCCGCGAACGGGCCCCGGCGCGGCGCTCGACGGCAAGCCGAGGTTCGATCTCTCCAAGCCGAACCCCGTCTACTTCGACCGCCTCCGCGACCGAGTGCGGGCGGCGCAGGCGCGCGGGATCTATGTCTCGGTGATGCTGTTCGAGGGGTGGGGCCTGCAGTTCGTTACGAATGCGGTGGCCAGCCATCCGTTCCACCCGTCGAACAACGTGAACGGCATAGTTGGGACGGGCGTCGAGATCCACGAGCTGCACGACCCGGCCATCACCGCCGTCCAGGAAGCCTACGTGCGCCGGGTGATCGAGGCGGTCAATCCCTTCGACAACGTGCTATACGAGATCTCCAACGAGAACCATCCCGCCTCGACCGGCTGGCAGGTCCACATGATCCGGTTCATCCGGGAGGTCGAGCGCGCACTTCCCCGTCAGCATCCCGTCGGCATGACGTTTCAGTACAAGGGCGGAAGCAACCGGACCCTGTTCGAGAGCCCGGCCGACTGGATCTCCCCCAACCCCGAAGGCGGCTACCGGGACAACCCGCCGGCGGCGGACGGGACCAGGGTGATCCTCTCCGACACGGACCATCTCTGGGGCATCGGCGGAACGCCGGCTTGGGTCTGGAAGAGCTTCCTGCGAGGGATGAACCCGATCTACATGGACCCCTACGACGGGCGCGTCCTGAGCAGGGGGAGCGAGCCGGAGCCGGTCCGCAAGAGCATGGGCCAGGTACTCGGCTGGTCCCGCCGCATCGATCTGGCCTCGATGACCCCGCGGAACGATCTGGCCTCGACGGCCTACTGCCTGGCCGATCCGGGCCGCGAGTATCTTGTGTACCTGCTGGCCACCAACAGCGTGTCAGTCAACCTCGGGGACGCCAGGGGCGAGGTGGCCGTCGAGTGGTTCGCCCCCGGGTCGGGCGAGACAAGAGCGGGCGGCACCCTCCGGGGCGGCGGCCGGGCTGTCCTGACATCGCCCTTTGCCGCTTCGGATGCGGTGCTCCACCTGACGGCCGTGGGGAAGGGCACCGAATGAACCGATCGCTCTCCGGCCTTTGCTTGGCCGCGGCCCTTTGCGCCCTTGCCGGTCCCGGGGCACATGCGGAACCGGGTGCGAACTGACCGACGGCGACGCCGGCGGAGTCAGGGCTGGACGCGGCCGCCCTGGCGCAGGCGCGCAACTATGCGCTGACAGGCGGCGGATCGGGCTGCATCGTGCGCGGCGGACGGATGGTCCTCTCGTGGGGCGACCTCGCCCAGCGCTACGACCTGAAGTCGACGACCAAGTCCTTCGGGGCGGCAGCGCTCGGGCTGGCCGTCCAGGATGGCAAGATCCGGCTTGAGGACCCCGCGCGGCGGCACCATCCGGCCCTCGGAACACCCCCGGAGAGCAACGCGCAGACCGGCTGGCTCGACGAAATCACCATCCTCCATCTCGCGTCCCAGACCGCGGGGTTCGAAAAGCCGGGCGGCTATACGCCGCTGCTCTTCCGGCCCGGCACACAATGGGACTACAGCGACAGCGGCCCGAACTGGCTGGCCGAATGCGTGACGCTCGCCTACCGCCGTGACGTGGATGAGCTGATGTTCGACCGCATCTTCACGCCGATCGGCATCACCCGGACGGATCTGGTCTGGCGCAAGAATCCGTATCGCCCCGACCTTATCGATGGGATCAAGCGCCGCGAATTCGGCTCGGGCATCAGCGCCAACGTCGACGCCATGGCAAGGTTCGGCCTGCTCTGGCTGCGCGAGGGCGAGTGGAACGGAAAGCAGCTGCTTCCGAGGGATTTCATCGCGAAGGCGCGCACCGCGATCCCCGGCGTCCCCGGCCTTCCGGTTCGCGCGCCGGAGACCTATGGTGCGGCGGCGAGACACTACGGACTGCTCTGGTGGAACAACGCCGATGAGACCCTGGAAGGCGTGCCCGTGGATACATACTGGAGCTGGGGCCTCCATGACAGCCTCATCGTGGTGATGCCTGCGCTGGACATCGTCGTCGCTCGCGCCGGGCAGTCCTGGCCGCGGCCCAAGGGGTCGGGCCACTACGACGTGTTGAAGCCATTCCTTGTCCCGATCGCCCTCGCTGCGCGATCCGCGTCGCGCAACACATCCGGCATTCCTCGCCCGGGTGCGCCGTATCCCCCGAGCTCCGTCATTCGCGGCATCGAATGGGCGGCCTCCACATCCGTCGTGCGAATGGCGCGCGGATGCGACAACTGGCCGATCACTTGGGCCGACGACGATGCGCTCTACACGGCGTATGGCGATGGCCGCGGCTTCGAGCCGTTCGTGGCGGAGAAGCTCAGCCTCGGGCTGGCGAGGGTCACGGGAGTCCCTCCGGACATCCGGGGCGTCAACATCCGGTCCGACTCGGCCGAGGCGCATGGCGACGGTCCGCGAGGCCGCAAGGCCAGCGGCATGCTGTGCGTTGGGGGCGTCCTCCACATGCTCGTGCGCAACGCCGGCAACGCCCAGCTCGGATGGTCCGCCAATCACGGCCGGACCTGGACGTGGGCGGAGTGGAGATTCGCCGAGAGCTTCGGCTGTCCGACGTTTCTGAACTTCGGGCGAGACTACACCGGTGCACGCGATGGCTTTGTCTATGTCTACTCGCACGATTCGGACAGCGCCTACACGCGCGCCGACCGCTTCGTGATGGCCCGCGTGCCAACGGAGAGGCTCCAGGACCGCGAAGCCTACGAGTTCTTCGTGCGATGCGGCGCCGACGGCAGCCCCTTGTGGAGTCGCGCCATCGCCGAACGCGGGGCAGTCTTCACGAATGCCGGCGCATGCTACCGCTCGGCCATCAGCTATCACGCGGGGCTGCGGCGATACCTCTGGTGCCAGATCGGCCCCGGGGGCGACACCCGCTACGCCGGCGGGTTCGGCATCTACGATGCGCCCGAGCCGTGGGGCCCTTGGACCACGGCCTTCCACACGGACGCATGGGACATGGGCCCCGGCGAGTCGGCCAGTCTGCCCTCGAAGTGGATGAGCGCCGACGGTCGCACCGTGCACCTGGTCTTCTCCGGCGACGACTGTTTCTCGGTGCGCCGCGGCATCGTCGTGCTGCGCGACAAACCGAAAGGTCCTTCCCCATGAAATCGCAACACAGGATTCTCGCTCCCTGGGCCGGCGCCATGCTTTTCGTTGTCACGAACGCGCTGGCCGGAGGGTTCGAGTTCCGCCATCGCTTCATCGACCGCGATCTGCCGGGCGCGTCGTGGGCGCAGACCGCGGTGGCGGATATCGACAGGGACGGCCGTGTTGACTACGTCACCGGCCAGAGCCGCGGCCCCATCTTCTGGTACCGGCAGGAGCCTGCCAGCCGCTGGTCGAGACACACGCTGGGCGGGCAATCGCCATCCGATGTGGGAGGCGCGGCGCTCGACGTCAATGGAGACGGGTGGACGGATTTCGTCGCCGGCGGCGCCTGGTATCGGAATACCGGGCAGCCCTGCGTCGAGCCGTTCGTGCGCACGGTGTTCGATCCGGAACTGGCCGGCGTCCACGACCTGATGGTGGCGGATGTGGATGGCGACAAGCGGCCGGACGTGCTGACGATGTCGGACAAGAACAACCTGCGCTGGTATCGCATCCCGGAAGACCCGCGCCAGCCGTGGGAGCGGCACGACATCGGGCCGTCGGTCCATGCGGGCATCGGTGTCGGCGATCTCGACGGCGATGGCGACACGGACGTGGCGCGGTCGAACCTGTGGTTCGAGAACGCCGACGGCAGAGGCCGACGATGGATCGTCCGCGAGAACATCCCGTTCGGCAACCCGAACAAGCCGTATCCGCTGGCCACCCATTGCGCCGTGCTCGACCTCGACCGGGATGGCGACAACGACTTGGTGATGAGCGAGAACGAGATCAAGGGTGGTCGCGTCGGCTGGCTGGAGAACCTCGACGGTAGGGGTGGCGGATGGGCGTTGCACGAGTTGCCCCATGGCGACGGGGCCCGGCGCGGCGCCTACCACTCGCTCCTCGTGGCCGACTTCGACAACGATGGCGATGCGGACGTGTTCTCCTGCGAGATGGAAGGCATACCCGGCGACCGGCCGCCGCGCTGGTTCCTCTGGGAGAACGTGGATGGCAGGGGGCAGCGGTTCGTCGAGCATGCCATCCTCGATGCGAACCTGGGCGGGCACCTCGCCGTGGCGGCCGACGTGGATGCAGATGGCGATCTCGACATCATCAGCAAGCTCTGGCGTCCGCGCAAGGACAACGCCAACGAAGGCCGGAACCACATCGATCTCTTGGAGAACCTCCGGGTGCGCAACGGAAGCGGCGGCGATCGGGTCGGAGGGCGGATCGGTCGCGCTGTTGTTGGCCCGCCTGTCGAAGGCGGCACAAGCCGGCTCCCGCTCAGTGAGCCTGAGCACGCAGGATCAAGGCCGTGAAGACAATCACGACCACGATGGCCGCGACGAGCAGAGCAATGCCAATCCACAGGCCCGCATGAGCGTCCCGATGTCTCGGGGGAGGTGCCCACCCTCGTCCCCGCGGCGTGTTCGTTGCGCCGGGATTGCCGGAGTCGGGCGATCTGTTGATGTCGGCCACGAAGAGAACTCCGAAAACGGTCCAACAGCCTTCGCTTCGCCGTGACCCCCGCGTCGAAGCCGATCTCCTCGTGACTACTGCCAGACCCCACGCGGCGAGTCAACATGCTACTTATGTATGCTGCTGGTTCAGGCGTACGATGAACCTGCCGTATGACCCCGCGCATCGGCCCATGCTCCAACCCTCGGAAGACAAGCTCGCAGATGTGTCCAAGGTGCGGACGTCGTCCGGGGCGGATCGGTTAGCCCCCTGGGCTCTGTTCCGTCGAGCGGATGCAGTCGGTTGTGACCAGCGAGGCCGGGGCGGGGTGACCGGGCGGGATGCCGGGGGCGGTCACCGGTTCGCCCGCGGCGATCCGCGCGGCGACGGACTGGTTCAGCGCGAGCAACTGCGCGAGCAGGTCGCCCTTCGGATCGAACCCGTAGGCCGCCAGCACCGCCGCGTCCAACGCCGCGTGCGCGTCCTTCAACGGATTCGCCCCGGGCAGCTCCAGCGTCCGGTACAGCGCCCGCAACCCGCCCTTCATCTTCACCAGCGCCTCCGCCCGCACCCGCCGGATCTCCCGCCCCGCCGCCGCCACCGCGTCCACCCGCGCCACCGTCGGCGCCTGCGGCCAGGGGAAGGTGTCGAAGACGGATTCGGGCGTGTAGCGGAAGCGCTCGGTCAACTTCGAGCACTTCATCGTGAACCACTGCCAGTGCGCGTTGGATTGCAGGATGCCGAAGCTGTAGTCGTCGGCAAGGACGAAGGCTTCAAGCGTGTGGTCGGGCCGGATGTCCGGATCCACGAACTCAAAGATGGGCCGCTTGGTCACCTCGCAGCACACGAGATAGCGATTCAACGTGCCGATTGCCTGGATGAGCTCCGCACGGCACCGGAAGTGCTGCCACCATGTCTTGAGCCACTGCTGGTCCTGCCCGGTGGACTTGCCCAGCTTGATCTTCTCCTTCTCGGCCAAAGCCAGCACGTGCGGAAGCACCGAGGCGGACAGATGTGACAACGGCTTGGCATATCGCTGTGCGCCGAGCATTCCGAGCTTCTGGAAATCGACCACCCAACGCTGAGGCGCGCCTCGGGTCAGCATCTCGGCGCCGATGAGGAACGGATGCACAACTTCGCGGTTCGCCGCGTCTGCCGCGATCAGCGCGGCCGCAACGTCGGGCGCAAGGACAAACCCTGCGTGCCGGGGAAACTGTCCGTTGAACACGCGGGGCGGATCGCGGTTGCATTCCAGAATCGTCGCGCCGCTCAGGTCCGCCTCATCCGACAACGCCGAATTGATCGCCTGGCATTCGCGGACGGCGAGTTCGTAGGTCTTCGAGGCCGGGCCCGTGCCGCGACGTCGCTTCGGCGCCGCGGCACTGTCGACCTTGGACCAGAGGCGGCGGGTCTTGGGGAGCAGGGCGGGGTCCTGTGTCTTCACCCAGTTCGCGATGGAGACATGGACGTTCGCCTCGCCGGACCAGGGCTGGTTGTCGACGGCCTCGACGAGGGTGCCGGTCTTGCAGATGTGGTCGAGCCCGCCGACGCGGGACTGGTTGTTGCGGATGTTCTGGGTGCCGACGAGTCCGGCGCGGCCGGCGAGCGGGTCGGCTTCGGTGCAGGGCGGCAGGGCGTCGTGGGCCTTGCGGAACCAGTAGACGCAGTAGTCGGCCATGCCGGGCACGTCGGGATAGGCGCGGCGGAGGGCGTTGACGTAGTCGGGGCCGCGTTCGGGTTTGAGCCGTTTGGCGCCGAGGAACGGCGGGTTGCCGATGATGACGTCCGCCTTCGGCCACGCGGCGGGCGTGCCGTCGGGGGCGAGGAGGGCGTCGGCGGCGCAAAAGTTCGCGTCGAGGTTGTCCAGCGGCAGCGGGCGCTCGTTGACGTGGAGTTCGTCCACAGCCAGCTTCCGCGCGATGGCCATCGTGACCTTGGCGATCTCGACGGCGAAGGGGTTGATGTCCATGCCGTGGAAGTTATGGGCGCCGAGGAAGCTCAGAGGAATCTGGCGGTCGGCGTCGCTTTTCGGGAACTCGCCGAGCCGTTCGAAGATGCGCGCCTCGATGCGTTTCAGCTCGCGGTAGGCGATGTAGAGGAAGTTGCCCGAGCCGCAGGCGGGGTCGAGGACGTGGAAGTGCTGGAGGCGGTCGAGAAGCGCGTGGAGCCGCTTCGGGGTCTTCGCGGCCTCGACCTGCTCGCGCCAGGGGGCGACGAGGGTGGGGCCGACGATCTTCATGATGTCGGTGGGGCTGGTGAAGTGGGCGCCGAAGGCGTGGCGCTCGGCGGCGCCGAGAGAGCCTTCGAAGAGCGTGCCGAAGATCTCGGGGCGGACGCTGCGCCAGTCGAACGTGGCGGCCTGGCCGAGGCGGACGAGTTCGGTGTCGGTCAGTTCGAGGCGGGCGGGCTCGGCGAAGAGGCCGCCGTTGAAGTAGGGGATATCCTTGTAGCGGCCGCCGGCGGCGGGGACGGGGCGGTTCATCGCCTCGAAGAGGCCGCCGAGGATGTCGAAGGCGTCGCGTCCGCTGCCGCAGGTCTCGATCAGGCGGGTGACGGTGTACTTCGGCAGGAGGCCGATGTCCTCGGCGAAGAACGCGACGAGGCACTGGAGGATGAAGCGCTGGGCGAGGGGGCGTTCGACGCCGCGGCCGATGATGCGGCTGCAGAGCTGGGCGAGGGCGTCGGCGGCCTGGCGGGTGACGGCGACGCGGTCGTTGCCGAAGGACGGATCCGGCGCGCCGGGGGCGAGGAAGGCGAGGGGTCCCCAGCGGGCGGGCAGGTCGGCGAGGGCGACGGAGTCGACAGGCTCGTCCATCTGCGTCTCGAAGTCGTAGACGCGGAACTCGTCGAAGTTGCAGAGGACGACGTAGCGCGGGCGGCCGGGGACGAGGCGGGTCCAGTAGTCGAAGGCCTGGCGGTAGTGCTTCTCCAGCGCGGCGCCGCGCCGCTTCATCTCGAAGAGGACGACCGGCTTCCACACGAGATCCGCGAAGGCGGTGCCGCCGGCGTCGGCCTTGGTCACGCGCATTTCAAGGGTGGCGCCGGCCTCCTTGATCCCGCCGTGGCCGAAGGCCTGGAAAAGGCGGTCGAGGAAGATCTGCGCCTCGCCCTTCTCATCGCCGGTGATGTGCTTCGCGCACCACGCGGCGAACTCCTGCAGCCGTTCCTCCTTGGTCATGCGCGCCACGATACCCGCCCGCCCGCGGCGTGTCAGGCGCGATCATGCGGTGAAGGGGATGCCGACGGCCGTGCTATGGGCCGGGTTCGTAGCAGCGGCGCAGACAATGCTGTCCTTGCTTTGATGTCTACGTGGCGTACGGTGTCATGGCGGTGCGTATGGGACGGACCGTCGAACCCGAGGAGCGCCCATGAACGTTCTGATCGCCTATTACTCCATGTACGGCCACATCCATCAGATGGCCCAAGCTGCTGCCGAGGGGGCGGGGTCCGTCGCAGGTGCACAGGCCGTCGTCAAACGGGTTCCCGAGACGCTTTCCGCCGAGGTGCTGGCCAAGATGGGCGCGACCGAGGCGCAGAAGGCACAGGCGAATGTTCCGATCTGCACGGTCGATGATCTGGCTTCCGCCGATGCGATCATTTTCGCCACGCCGACGCGCTTCGGAAACATGTGCGGCCAGATGCGCCAGTTCCTCGACGCCACGGGCGGGCTCTGGATGAAGGGCGCGCTGGTCGGCAAGGTCGGGAGCGTCATGGTGGCCTCCGCGACCCAGCACGGCGGGCAGGAATCGACGATCCTCTCCTTCCACACCACCCTGCTGCATCACGGCATGGTCGTCGCCGGGCTCCCCTACAGCTTCCAGGGGCAGATGGGCGTGAGCGAGATCACCGGGGGTTCGCCCTACGGTGCAACCACGATTGCCGGCGGCCAGGGCGAGCGCATGCCCAGCAAGACCGAACTGGACGCCGCCCGCTACCAGGGCCGGTACGTCGCGATGCTCGCCGAGCGGCTCGTCGGGTTCAAGACCGGCTGACATCCTGCCGGATCCGGTCCCGGGCAGGATTATGAGGCCATATCGGGGCGGGTGTCAGGCGGGCGGTCGGGCTCTTGACAGGATGGGCACCCGTCTGCATCCTGCGGCCGGGATTCGGACCGAATGACGACGATGCTATTCCGGCGCAGGCACTCATGACGTCCCCAAAGAAGAGCGGAAGGCTCCGCCCTGCCCGGAGGAAGGCAGATGGGCGGGTGAAGCGTGCGCGGGCGTCGGGCAAGTCCGATCCGGGCGCAGAGGGGGCGCTGCGGGAACGTGTGAAGGAGTTGACCTGTCTCTACGCGATCGCACAGCTCGCCAACTCGGCGGCGACGCCCCTTCCTCGGGTCCTGCAAGGCGTGGTAGCCAGTCTGCCGTCCGCCTGGCAACGGCCCGAGCACGCATGGGCGCGCTTGATGTTCGACGATACCGAGTACGTCAGTTCCGGGAGCCGAGCCGCGGGGCGGTGCCAGTCGGCACCGATCGTCGTTCGAGGTCGTCGGAGAGGATTCCTGCAGGTTGGATATCCGGATGGCACGTCGTTCGCACTCCTGGATGAGGAGCGACGGCTGCTCGATGAGGTTGCGCGGCAGATCGGGGTTCTCGTGGAACGGGCCGAGGCCCGTTCCGAACAGGATGTCCTTCAGATGCAGCTGCGCCACGCGGACCGCCTGGCGACGATCGGCCAGTTCGCCGCCGGGGTCGCCCACGAGATCAACGAGCCGCTGGGGGGCATCCTCGGGTTCGCGCACCTCATCAGCCGGACTCCCGGGCTGCCGCAGCAGGTTCGCAAGGATGTGTCACGGATCCAATCGGCCGCTCTTCACGCCCGCGAGATCATCCGCAAGCTGATGACGTTCGCCCGGCAGGCGCCGCCGCAGCCCACCGCCGTCGACCTGAACCGGATCGTGCGGGAGAGCGCGAGCCTGTGGCTGCTCCGTTGCGAGGACAACGGCATCCGCGTCGACTACGATCTGGCGGGAGATCTCCCCCGCGTGATGGCCGACGAGGCCCAGATTCGGCAGGTTGTCACGAATCTTGCGGTCAACGCGGCGCAGGCGATGCTGGACGGCGGTCGCTTGACGATCGCCACCGCCCTCCGGGAAGGATCGGTCGAGTTGACGGTGCGCGACACAGGCACCGGCATGTCGGAGGGGACACGCGCTCGCATCTTTGATCCCTTCTTTACGACGAAGGACGTCAACGAGGGAACCGGCCTCGGCCTGTCGGTGGTTCACGGGATCGTTCAGGCGCACGGGGGAAGCATCGAGATCGACAGCCTGGTGGGGCGGGGGACTGTGGTGCGCGTTCTGCTGCCGCTTCGGCGTCCCTCCCGCGGTACCGGCCTGTAGGGAGCGCGTCGTGCATCGGAAAGAGAAGATCCTGGTGGTCGACGACTCGGTCGACATGCTTGAGGTGATCGAGCGGAGCTTGAAGGCCGCAGGATACCCGGTGATTCCCGTGCCCGGCGTCTCGGAGGCGGTCCGGGCGATGGATGCCACGTCGGTGGATCTCGTCATCACCGATCTTCGCATGCCCGGGGGCAGCGGCATGGACCTGCTCCGTCACGTCCGCGAGAACCTTCGCAATACGGAGGTGATCGTCGTCACGGGGTATGCGTCGGTCCCCGGCGCGGTGGAGGCGATGGCGACGGGCGCCCACGAATATCTGGGCAAGCCCTTCACCGACGAAGAGCTCCTGGGCGCGGTGCGACGGGCGCTGGCCAAGGTGCGGCTTCGTCGTACGGACGACCCCGCCGCACGCCCGTCGGCGCCCGCGGCGTGGGGCATCCTCGGGGACTCGGCGGCGATGCAGACGGTCTACCGCAGCGTCGAGAAGGCGGCGCACAGCGGAGCGACCATCCTGGTGTGCGGCGAGAGTGGAACGGGCAAGGAGCTGGTTGCGCGAGCCATCCATTACCGCAGCGCGCGACGCACCGCGCCGTTCGTGCCGGTCAACTGCGGGGCCATTCCGGACGCCCTGCTGGAAAGCGAGTTCTTCGGGCACTGCAAAGGCGCGTTCACGGGTGCGCACGAAGCGCGCACGGGTTTTTTCCAGGCCGCGGACGGGGGCACCATCTTTCTGGATGAGGTCGCGGAACTGACCTCGACCATGCAGGTGGCCCTGCTGCGCGTGCTTCAGGACAAGGTGGTCTTCCGGGTGGGCTCGCGGGAGCCCCGCAAGGTGGATGCGCGGGTCATTGCCGCGACCAACCGGCGGCTGGAGGATCTCGTGCTGCGGGGCGAGTTCCGGCAGGATCTCTTCTACCGGATCAACGTGGTACCCATCGAACTGCCGCCCCTGCGCGATCGCGGCGAGGATATCCCGATGCTGCTGCACCACTTCACCCGGCGCGTGGCGGCGGAGCTGGGCAAGCCGCCGCCGGTCTACTCCGATCGCGCCCTGAAGGTGCTGCGGGACTATCCATGGCCCGGCAATGTGCGCGAACTGGAGAACATGGTCCAGCGAATCGTGCTCATGGCCGAGTCCGATCTCATCGACACTCCGGATCTCCCTTCCCTGATGCGGTTCTCTGCGCACCGCGGTGCGGAAACCCTCCGCACGCTGGCGAAAGTGGAGGCGGACCACATCCGCGCCGTCCTGGAAAGCGTGGACGGCAACAAGAGCCGCGCAGCTGCCATCCTGGGAATCGACCGCAAGACCCTGCGCGAGAAACTCAAGCCCCGCCGATAGCCTTGGCTGCCTGTCTCATGCGGGTCCTTTCTCCCCATGTGGAGAGAAACGCCCCGCTTCCGCGGACAACGCCGGGTGTTACTCTGTGCCGGAGCCGCGACCGGGAACAGATGCAAATGGCTACCGCACTGGTACATCCGAAGTGAAATGTCGAGAATGGCCTCCGTCGGCGGGGATCCGGTGACGGATTGGCATGACCTCTGCATAAGGGGGACAGCGAAAGGAGCCGGCCATGAACAGGCGCAAGACGGTGTACATCTGGACGGAGGCTCCGCGGTCGCGCGCACGGCGGCTGGAGGCCGGGGAGGCGCTCGGCCGCTGGCTCTGCAGGGGCGCACGTCGCAGGCGGTGGGACGAGGATCGCGGGCCGGTCGGGCCGGTCCCGTGCGGCACGCGGGGGCGGTCCGTGCCGAACGGCGACATGCAGGATGCGCCCTGGCCCTGGTGGGATGGCATCGACTGATCGCGGGCGCCGCCCGCGTCGGTACCGAGGCGCCGGGGGCACACGGGCCGGCCCGCGCCCGGATTCAAGACCGGACCCGGAAGGAACCATGCGATGAACGACACGAAGATCTATCTGACGGAGAGTGAATGCCGGCACTTGCAGGACATGGTCTCGCAGCATCTTCATGACCGGCAGGGCCGGGACCATCCCGCGTTTCTGCGTCTGGACCAGGAACTCGCCCGCGCGAACGTGCTGTCCCCGGAGCAGATGCCCGGGGACGTCGTCACGATGAACTCGCGGGTCCGGGTGAGCGTCCTGGACACGGGTCACCAGTGGGACTTCGTCGTGTCGTGGCCGGCGGATGCCGATCCCGATCAGTCGCGCATCAGCGTTCTCGCCCCGCTTGGCATGGCGATGCTCGGATGCCGCAAGGGGCAGACCGTCGAGTGGCGCATGCCGGAGGGCAACTGCACGCTGAGAGTCGAGGACGTGGAGTATCCGCCCAGGGTGAACGGCGCCCAGGGCCCGGTGCGCCGCGCTTCGACTCCCGCGTCCGAAGGGAATGGACAATCCGACCGACGTGGCCGGGAGGGGGGTGGGCGATGAACCTCCATCCGCTCAACAACCGCGTGGTCGTCGCATGCGCCGCCCGGCCGCAGACCGAGGCCGTCGTCCGGTGGTATGCGTATCTCATCACCGGTCTGCACAAGAACGTGGTGCATATCCTGCCTCCCGGTGCGTGGGCGGACATCGAGCCGCTCGCCAGGGACCGGCGGATCGGGATGCTAGTCTCGGATTGGGCTTCGGAGGACGCCACCTTTGCGGAGCGCCTCCGTCTTGTCGATCAGATGCGCGTTCCGGCGGTGTTCGTCCGGGAGGATCAGACGTCACGGATACGGAAGGTCTGGGTGGCCACCGCCGGCGGTCCCAACACGCTTCCGCTGATGTGGGTGGCTGGCGGCGTCGCTTCGGCGGTCGGCGCGCCGGTGCACATCCTGCGTCTCGTCGACGAGGATGGGAGGCGGTCGATCCCCGGGAGCTACGCCGTCCCGACCGGTATCGAGCACCTCACATTCCATGCCGTAGGGATGCCGTTCGACACCTCGGTTGAGAATGCCTCGGACCTCACGACCGCGGTGGAGTCGCGGGTCTCTCCCGAGGATCTGCTCATTCTCGGGGCGCCGAGGCCCCAGGGCTTCGTCGGGTCGGTGCCGGACCTCCTGGCGCGTCGGACACGGAACCCGCTCTTCCTGATGCTGTCCGGCGGCATGGCGCCGGTGACGTTGCGTCGCCTCTTCTGGGGCCGTCTCGTGCAGACCGGCCTTCGTGTGGGCTGCCGGGAGTCGATGCTCCGGCATCTCGTTCACACCCTGGCCTGCCACCACCAGATCGCCGAGGCGGCGCGGGACGACGTCGTGGATCGCGCCCTGCACCAGCGCGTGATCACTCCGCTGGTCTCGGAGTGCGAAACCGTCCTGCACCATGCCGCCCTTCCCGGCTTCGCCGGCATCTCGGCGTGCATGGGCATCTGCCCCGATGGGGTGGATGTCGGAGTCGGAAACGGAGTCGTGGCCCGGTTCTTCTTCCTGCTGCTCACGGGCGAGGGGTACTGCGAGGAGTACCTGCAGGTCCTGGCCCGGATCGCCAAACGCATGTCCCGTTCGGATGTCCGGGAGGCTCTCCTGGGATGCGATGGCCCCGCCGAGGTCTTGGATGTCTTCGAGCCCGGCCCGCAGGCCGCGATGAGGGTGATGCCATGAAGTGGGGCCTGATTCGAATTCTCATGGATGCGCATCGGAGCGTCTTCACCCCGTGGTGCCTTCTGCGCCCCGAGGGGCCCCCCCAGGATTCGGTGGTGCTCGCCGGGTCCCGTGGGCCACGGACGTCCGCGGGAGCCACGGTCAGGCGATGGCCGGGGCGGATGGAACCGGCCGTCGATCGCTGCCCGGACGGTGACGGGCACGGCCTGTTCATCGGTTCGTGTCTGTGAGCGACCGGGACGTGCGGCGGGGCCCGGGGGGCCGAGTCGAGAGGATCCGCAAGGTGTTGCGTTCGTAGTGATTCGTGGTAGTAGAAAATGGTGACTTCGTCGCTGCTACAGGACTTGGCGGTCGTCTTGCTCATCTCGGGCGTGACGGCGCTGGTATCTCACCGGCTGAAGCAGCCCAAGCTCGTTGCCTATGTGCTCGCGGGACTGATCATCGGCCCGCACACCCCGCCGTTCAGCCTGATTCGCGACGAAGAGACCATTCGCACTCTGGCCGACATCGGCATCGTGTTCCTCATGTTCTCCCTCGGGCTGGACTTCAATCTGCGCAAGCTTCGCAGGGTGGGCGCCACGGCGGTCCTGACGGCGATCCTGGATGTGGGCGTGATGGTCTGGCTCGGGTACCTTCTCGGTCGCTGGCTGGGCTGGACCCCGATCGCGAGCCTGCTTCTTGGCGCGATCATCTGCGATTCCTCGACGACGATCCTGGCGCGGATCCTGCACGATCTCGACCGCAAGAAGGAGCGATTTTCCGACCTGGCGGTGGGCATCAGCATCGTCGAGGACGTACTTGCCGTCGTGATGATCGCCGTGCTGACCGGCCTGGCCCTCACGGGCTCAGTCCAGGCTGGTCTCGTGGCGACGAGCGTCTGGCACCTCGTGTTGTTCATTGTCCTGGTCACCGTGATTGGGTTGCTCACGGTCCCCCGGGCGTTGGATTACTTCCTGCGGCTCGGGAGCGATGAGTTGCTGCTTGTGGCGGTCGTGGGATTGTGTTTCGGCGTTTCCCTTCTCGCGGTCAAGATGGGGCTCAGCCTGGCCCTTGGCGCGGTACTGGCCGGCGCGATTGCGGCCGAATCACGGGCCCTGCCCAAAGTCGAATCGCTGGTCGCCCCGTTGCGGCACGTGTTCAGCGCCGTCTTCTTCGTCACGATCGGCCTTCGCC
>CAYODK010000128.1:0-15952 GCA_964402695.1 uncultured Verrucomicrobiota bacterium | reverse complement strand
GGGGGGCGGGATCGATGTCGACCGCCGGAAGGGCCGCGATGGCCTTGCGCTTCTGTTCCGCGTCGACGTGCGTGTAGTGCTCCGTCATCGCGGGGCTGCCGTGCCCGACGAGGGTTTGCACGACGTGCTGCGGCACGCCGGCCGCGGCGCACAGGCTTACGAAGGAATGGCGGAGGGAGTGGAAACCCACGCGGACGACGGCTCTCTTGCGCCCCTTCAACTTCTCATTGGTCTGGATACCGGCCATCTCGAAGATGCGCTGGATCTGTTTGGATACCGCGGCGGGATCCCGCTCGTAGGCGGCCGTTTCGGCAGGGAATACATGATCCGAGCCATCCGGCAGTCGCGCCCTCCATTCGAGCAGCGTCTTTGCGAGCGCGGCATGCAGGGGAATCGTGACGCGCTTGCCCTTCCGCGCTGTCTTGCCGGGGACGACTGAAATCATGGCCTTGGCGAAGTCGATCGAGGCCCATCGGAGACGCGCAACATCGCCCAATCGAAGGCCGGTGAAGAGGCCGACGGCAAGCATGACCCGCAGGGCCCCGCTCGCATTGCCGAGCACCTTCGATATCTCCTCGGCCGACAGCTCCCTTCGCGACTCAATCTGGAGTTCGACCAGTGGAATCGCGTCGAAGGGGTTCTCGATCATCCCCGCCCGGTTGCGAAGCGTCCGAAACAGTGCGCGCAAAAAGAACACGTGACCGCGAAACGTCCGCGGAGCCGGCTTGTTTCCCTTCAGATGCGCTCCGTACTCCTCCGCCAGGCGAGGTGTGACTTCATGCATCCACTCGATGCCCGCCTTCGTGGCCCAGGCGGTGAATGTCCGCCAGTAGACGTGGTAGTCATCGAGTGTCTTCTGGCGCGGATCGCGCTTCTTCGGAGCATCGACCCACGCCTGCCACGCGTCGGCAAGGGACATCCGCTCGCGGTTCCTTTGCAGAAGCTCGGCCGCCATGCGCCTTCGCTGAGTCTGGGCTCTCTCCAGTTCCTGCGGATCTCCGCCAGCGGACTTCTCCCGCCGTTCGATGCTGGTCAGCAGGGCTTGGAACGCGTCCTCGACATCCTCGCCGCCCTTGTCGGCTGTTCGCCACCGCTTCAGGAGGACCTCGGCGTCCCGCCGACTGGCCGTCCCCGTGCTGCGCGTGACGTCGCGCCCATTCACGCGGTATCGCGCATACCAATACGGGGACCCCGACTTCTTGATGACCGTCGCCATGTTCGCCAAGTCTCCATGCGCATCTTGCGGTAACGCGAGGACGGGCGCAAGCTCAAAACGGTGATACTATCGGTGAATATCAAACTTAAAGTGGCATATCAACGCGCCGATTCAGGTGCCTGCGGCGTTGATTTCTTGGGATTTGGCTGGCACCCCGGAGAGGGATCGAACCTCCGACCTACGGTTTAGGAAACCGCCGCTCTGTCCAACTGAGCTACCGGGGCACGCGTGCGGGGTAGTGTAGGCGGCGCGGACCCCCGCGGCAAGCCGGGGATGGGCGCGATGCGGTCTTGCGCGCGGGCGCGCGGCCCGACACACTGGCGCGGAACCGGGAGGACGGACATGAACCGACGGGAGTTTCTGGGGCGGACGGGGATGGCGGCGGCGGCGCTGTGGGCGGGCCGGGGCGGCGCGCGCGCCGCGGACGGGAGGAAGCCAAACATCGTGGTGATCCTGGCGGACGATCTTACGCCGGACGGCATCCACGCGCTGGGAAACCCGGAGGTCCTGACTCCGAATATCGACCGGTTGATCGCGCGCGGCACAACGTTCTCGCAGGCGCACATCCAGGGCTCGTGGACCGGGGCGGTCTGCGTCGCCAGCCGTACCATGCTCATGACGGGCCTGCCGGTCTGGCGCGCCCAGACCGCCGCCAAGGCCGTCGCCGAGGCCGGTCGCACGTGGCCGCAACTCATGCGCGAGGCCGGCTACGCGACGGCCTTCACCGGCAAGTGGCACGTGCCGGCCTTCAAGCCGGGCACGGTCTTCGACCGTGCCGTGCGCGAGACGCCGGGCATGCCGAAGGACAAGAAGGAATGGTACGGCCGGCCGGTCGAGGGGCAGCCCGACCCGTTCCGGCCGTGGGACGACACCCAGGGCGGCTTCTGGGAGGGGGGGCGGCACTGGAGCGAGGTCCAGGCGGACGATGGCATCGAACTGCTCAGCTCCGGGGCTCGGGGCGACAAGCCGCATTTTCTCTACCTCGCCTTCAACGCGCCGCACGATCCGCGGCAGGCGCCGAAGAAGTACCTCGACCTCTACCCGCCCGGCTCCGTCGCGACGCCGCCGAACTTCGTCGCGGTCAACCCGGACGCCGAGGCCATGCAGTCCGGCCCGAAGCTGCGCGACGAGGCCCTCGCGCCGACGCCGCGCACCCCCTTCGCGATCCAGGCCCACCGTCGCGAGTACTACGCGATCATCACCCATCTCGATGCGCAGATCGGCCGCGTACTCGACGCGATCGAGGCGAGCGGCGAGGCGGACAATACGTGGATCTTCTTCGCCGCCGACAACGGGCTGGCGATCGGCCGGCACGGTCTGATGGGCAAGCAGAACATGTACGGGCACAGCGCCCGGGTGCCGCTGGTCGTCGCGGGGCCCGGCGTCCCGCGGGGTGAGCGGCGCGACATGCCGGTCTACATGCAGGACCTGATGGCCACGGCCCTCGACCTCGCCGGAGCCCGTCCGCCGGAGGGCATGGCGTTTCGCACCCTGCGGCCCCTGCTGGCCGATGCCCGGGCGCCCGGCCGGCCGCATCTCTACTCGGCCTACATCACCGGCCAGCGGATGGTGACCGACGGCCGGCACAAGCTCGTGCTCTACCCCGCCGTGCCGCGCGCACTCCTGTTCGATCTCCATGCGGATCCGCTGGAGACAAAGGACCTCGCCGGCGAGGCGTCTTCGCGGCCGGTCATGAAGAAGCTCTTCGCCGCGTTCCTCGACCTGCAGAAGGAGACCGGCGATGCGCTCGATGTCACGGCGAAGTTCCCGGACCTGGGGTAGGAGGGGAAGGCGAACATCGAACATCGAATACCGAACATCCAACAACCAACATCCAACAGCCAACACCCGATGAGAAGGTGGAGAGGGATTCTGATGGGATGCGTGTGGGCCGCCGGGGCGGGGGGCGCGACGCCGGTGGGCGAGCTCCTGGCGTCGCCGGAGCCCGGGTGGCCGCAGTGGCGGGGGCCTCGGCGCGACGGGGTCAGCCTCGAGACGGGATTGCTCCGCGAGTGGCCGGAAGGCGGCCCGGCGATCCTATGGTCGGTGACGAGCCTCGGGCGGGGATGGTCCTCGCCGGTGATCTCGGGCGGCCGCCTCTTCATCACGGGCGACACGAACGACGTGCTGGTCGTGCAGGCCCTCGACCTCCAGGGGCGCCTGCTGTGGCAGGCGACGAACGGCGCGGCGTGGACCGGCTCGTGGCCGGGGGCGCGCGCGGCATGCGCCGTCCGCGACGGCCGCGTCTTCCACCTGAATGCGCACGGGCGTGTTGCGGCGTTCGATGCGGCGACGGGCGGCGAACTCTGGTCGGCAAATGTGCTGGATCGGTTCGAAGGACGGAACATCACGTGGGCGCTCAGCGAGTGTCTCTTGGTCGACGGTCCGCGCGTGCTGGTCACCGCCGGCGGCGCGAAGGCGCTGATGGCGGCGCTGGACGTCCGGACCGGGGCGACCGTCTGGCAGAGCGATCCGCTGCGCCTCGGTCCGTCACCGTCGGCCGCGCAGCAGCGGCTCGCCGATCCGGCGGGCGAGGCCGACGGCGCGGGGTACGCCTCGCCGATCCTCTTCCGGCTCGGGGGGCGCCGCCACATCGTCAACTGCTCCAGCCGGCATGCCTTCGGGGTGGACGCCGACACCGGCCGGCTCCTGTGGACGCGGCCCCTGCCGACGCGCTACCGCGTGCTGGCCGCGACGCCGGTGCTGTGGCGCGACTGCGTGTTTGCGACGGGGCCGGACGGTCCGGGGGGAGGGCACATGTTCCGCATCCGGGACGGTTCGGACGGTGTCGATGTGGAAACGGTCTGGACTTCGTCGCTGGACACGGGACAGCATGGCCTCACGGTCGTGGCCGACCGGATGTTCGGTCCGCATTACCGGCAGGCGAACCGCTGGGTGTGCGTCGATCCGGCGACGGGGGCGGAGACCTTCGAAACGCGCGAGATGAGCGCGGGGGCCTCGATTCATGCGGACGGGCGCCTCTACTGCGTGACCCAGTCGGGCGATGTCCGCCTGGTCGAGCCGGGAGCGTCCGGCTTCCGCATGTGCGGCCGGTTCCGGCTCGCGCCGGCCGGGAAGACGGTCCGCGACTGTTGGGCCCACCCGGTGATGCTTGACGGAAGGCTGTACCTGCGCCACCACGATGTCCTGCACTGCCTGGATGTCCGGGCGCCGTAGTCCGGCCCCGGAGTGTGCCGATGCAGGGCGGGGGAATCGTGTCGCGTCAGGCGGTCGTTTGCGGTATGCACCCGATGGCGGGAGTGCGGGACCGGCGGGCCGGGGCGGGGTGGGGGAGAGGACCGATTGCAGGACGATCACATGAACACGGAATCGGCAATGCAGCGCCCCATCTCGGTGGTTGGAATCGCCGGGATTCTAGCGTTCGTCGCTCTCGTGGCCGTGGTGGACTATGCCGGCGGGCACGAGATGGATGTGTTTGTCTTCTACTTCCTGCCTGTCGCCGTGGCGGCATGGAGCAGTTCCCGTCCGCTGGCCTATGCCGTTGCGTTCCTGTGCGCCTTCGCCTGGCTGGCCATGGACCACCTCTCGGGCCACATCTACGTTCAGCCCGCGAACATGTGGTGGAATGCCGGGGTGCGTCTGCTCTCGTTCCTGCTGATCGGCTACGACGTGGCGCGAATCCGTGTGCATCTCGATCGGGAGAGGCAGGCCGCACGGCAGGTCATGAATGAACTGCAGACCCTGTGCGGCCTCATTCCCATCTGTGCGTCGTGCAAGAAGATCCGCGATGACCAGGGCAACTGGCGCCAGTTGGAGCAGTTCATCGAGACTCATTCCGATGCGAGAGTCACGCATGGACTCTGCAAGGCCTGCGCCGACATGATGATCCGCGAATACGAGTCGAAAGCCGACGGGGCTGCTGCCGGCGGAATGCCGATGGGGGGCAAGCCCGATGGATGCGTCCCTCCTCCGGCTCCCGATCAGAGCGAGGGGGCGCCAGGCCGGTGAAGGCCGGCGAGTGCCGGCTGGATTGAGCCTGGAGATGCCTTCGCAGTGACGGGCCATCGTCCCGAGGGCGGGTAGCGGGAGGGTGTTTCAAGGATCAGCACCGCGAGCGCGGTTGTCCGGATCGGATGGACGTCCCGCGCTTCCGTTTCTCCGGGCCAGAAGCCTCCGGGCGAGGCGGCCTGCACCATCGCGGGCGCCAGGGAGGCCATCCATTTCATCCATCCGCCGCCGCCTTCATTGAAGCGGGCCCGCGTGGCGAAGTAGAGTGCCTCGATGGAAGATGGCGGGGCGTCCCCGACGGGCCAAGCCGCGGGCATGGAGTCAAGGGTGCGGAGTCCCCGTTGCATTCGCGTCCCGGAATCGTCGCCGGCCAGTTGAAGTGCGAGCAGGGATGCGGCCGTGTCCGCAAACGCCAGGGGACCGTGGCGCGCGGGCGAGGGGTAGTAGAGTAGTCCGCTCGTGGGAATCGTTGCGGCGTCGAGGGCGGCGGCGGCCCGGTGAAGCGCGGGCGCAAGCCGGGGATCGTCCACGCCGGCGGTCGCGGCGACGCGCAACGCCTCCACGGTCCACGCGGTGGCCAGCGGGTCGGCGGCGGGGCCGGAGTTGTCCCATCCGCCGTCCGGGCGTTCCGCATCCAGCGAGGCGGAGGCGGCCTCGCCGAGCATCGTCTGGAGGGCGGGCAGCCGCGTGAGGGCGACGGAATCCGCCAGCGCGCAGAGCCGGAGCGCGGTGCTGCGAGGGGCGTGGGTCCCCGGGCGCACGGCGGCCAGTCGCTGCAGGGCCGCGCGCACGGCCCCGCGGTGGTCGCCATGGACGGGCGTCTCGCCACGACCCATGAGAGCCAGCAGGACCAGGCTCGTGAGCGCATCGTCGTCCGTTCCCGGCTCCCGCCACGCGCCGTCGGGCGACTGCCGCGCGGCCAGCCACGCGACTGCATTGGAAACCACGCCGTCGGCGGCGGCCGACCATGTCCCGCCGTAGAGGGCCGTCCGGCGGCGTCGCTCGGCGCCGAAGCGGCCGGCCACCAGGGGATGAGCCAGACGGGCCGGATCGGCGACGGACGAAGCCACGCCCGCATCCAGCGGAAGGAACGCCACTCGCAGATCGGCGACGCCCGGGGGTTCGATCTCGGCGGGAGGGGGCCGGGCGATCGACGGTCCGGGGATCGGCGGGGCGAGCCCCCCGGGGTCATCCGGAAGGACCGGTCTTCGATCGAGCGGGGTCCTCTCCGGCGGGTTGGCCAGCGTGATCTCGATGCCCTCGTCAGGCCCCGGCGCGGGGGGGAGGATGACCCAGCGGATCAGAATGGCCAGAAGGGCCGCATGAAGGGCCACGGCGGCGACCGGTCCCCATGCGTGGTCCCCCAGGCTGCGGATCCATGCCGGGCGGATCACCTTCGTCGGGGCTGCATCGGCCGGGATTCGCAGTCCGTCCATGGCCTGGCGGCGGTTGAAGTGGCGGAACAGGCGTTCGTCCATGCGCGCGGCCCGCGCGAACCGAAGGGCGGCCTCCGGCGAGGCCTGCAACGCCTCCTCGAGGCGCGAACGCCCGTCGACATCGAGGACGCCATCCAGATGACGGTCGATCAGGTCGTCGATCTCGTCTCGCGGCTGGGACTTCATCCGTTGGCCTCGGCGATCTGCTGCTCGACACAGTCCCGCAGTGCGGCGCGGATCCTGGAGAGGGCCTTGTTGACGGCGTCGAGCGTGCTGGCAATGCGCCGTGCGATGGCCTCCAGGCTGAGCCCCTCGTCGTACCGCAGGGCAACGAGATTCCGCGACTTCTCCGGCAATCGTCCGATGCACACGGTCAGGGCGGCGTCCCGCGGGGAATCCTCCTGCTCCTCGGCATCGAAGGCCGCCAGGATCGCCTCCATGGTCTCGGGGGCGAAGGGGACGGGTGTGCGACGGGTCTTGTCGAAGGACTGAAGGACCTTGCGCACGGCGATGCCGCGGGCCCAGGCGCCGAACGAACGTGTGGCGTCGAACTCGCCAAACTTCCGCCAAAGGACGAGGGCGACCTCCTGGAAAATATCATCGCAGGCGGTCCGGTCGCGCACCATGGACGCGATGACCGCGCGGATATCGTCCTGGTGCCGCAGGAAGTGCGACAGGAACTGCCCCTGTTTGTCCTCGTCCGCCATGGCTGTTCCTTCTTCCGCCCCGGGGCCCGGATTGGACACAGAGATCGAGCACCGAACGCCGAACATCGAACAACGGAGTCCGGACTCAGCAGCAACCGACAACCCGCAGGGCCGCCCCACGTCCCCACGGCCATACAGCCCTACGGCCACACGGCCGCACCCGGCCCCCGGGGCTTGATCAGCGCAGGTGCTGGCCGCCGTCGACGAAGAGGATCTGGCCGGTGACCGAGTCGTTGGCCGCAAGGAAGAGGACGGCGTCCGCGATCTCCCCGGGGGAGGGGGAGCGGCCCGCCGGGATGGGGCCGGCATGGTCCCGGATGTAGTCGGGGCCCTCGCCGGGTGGGGGGAGGATGGCGCCCGGGGCCACGGCGTTGACCGTGATGCGCGGAGCCCAGTACAGGGCGGCGGACCGCGTGGCCTCGGCCAGCGCCTTCTTGGAGAGCTCGTAGGGCAGGCAGGATGGGTCGAGGCCGGCGATGCGCCGGTCGAGCAGATTGACGATCCTTCCCGGCCGCCCCTGGTCCGCGAAGGCCCGCATCAGGAGCAGGGGGGCCCAGAGGTTGATCTCGAACTCGGCCTGGAGTTTCGAGCGGTCGAGGCTCCCGGGCGAGTCCTTGTGGAAGACGGCCGCGTTGTTGACCAGGATGTCGACCGGTCCCGCGGCCGCGATCGCGTCCCGCAGCACGGCCTCCGCCGCGCCGGGGCGGGCGAGATCCCCCGCCACGGTGAACGCGACGCCGCCGGCCGACCGGATCTCCGCGGCCAGGGCCGAGGCCGGGGCGGCGGAGGCGCGGTGGTGGATGACGACCCGGGCGCCCGTGCTCGCGAACGCGAGGCAGAGGGCGCGGCCGATCCGCACGGCCCCGCCCGTCACGAGGACGGTCTTTCCGGGGAGATCCATAGGCATCAGCCGATCTGCAGCATGCGTTCCACCGCGCGCCGGGCGCGGGTCCGGGTCGGTTCGGGGACATCGACGGCGTACTGCATGAACCGCAGGGCGTCGCGCGTCTCCTCCATCGTGATCTCGTTCATGTGCGGACAGCGGATGCTGCAGATCCGGAGCAGTTCGCGGTCCGGGTGCGCGGCGGCGATGTTGTCGCCCATGGCGCATTCCGTGAGCACGAGGTAGCGGCCGGCGGGATGATCGTCGACGTACTTGATCATCGCGTTCGTGCTGCCGGAGAAGTCCGAGGCCGCGACGACCTCGGGACTGCACTCGGGGTGGGAGAGAACGACGACATCGGGGAACTGGCGCCGCGCGTTGGCGATGTCCTCGACCGTGAACTTCTCGTGCACCTCGCACCGGCCAGTCCAGCCGATCATCTGGACGTCGAGCAGGGGGTCCGGATTGGCCACCGGGCCGCGCGACGGGAAGATGATGTGGCGTCCGGTCTCCCGCGCGACGTTGCCGGCGAGATACTGGTCCGGCAGGAAGATGACCGTGTCGGACTTGAGCGATTCCACGACGGCCTTCGCGTTCCCGGAGGTGCAGCAGATGTCCGATTCCGCCTTCACGTCCGCGTACGTGTTCACGTAGGTCACCACCGGCACGCCGGGATAGCGGGCGCGCAGCTCGCGGACCTGCTCCGCCGTGATGCTTTCCGCCAGCGAACAGCCGGCCTTCTTCGCGGGCAGCAGGACGGTTTTCGAGGGACTCAGGATCTTGGCGGTCTCGGCCATGAACCGCACCCCGCAGAAGACGATGACATCCTTGTCCGTCGTTGCCGCCCTGCGGCTGAGGTCGAGCGAGTCGCCCTGGAAGTCAGGGACGGAGTAGAACAGCGCCGGCTCCATGTAGTTGTGGGCCAGGATCACGGCGTTCCGTTCGGCCTTGAGCCGGAGGATCTCCTCCGCGATCCCGGCCTTGATCCGCAACTCCGCGTCCGGCACGACCTTGGAAAGCCGCGCCTTCATCTTCTCGTACATCGCCTGCGCCGTCATGGTTCCATCGCCTTTCAGGTCCAGCATACGGGGCCGCCCCGGCCTCTGCAATGCCGGCCGCGTCGCCGGGGGGCGGATTGCTTGACGGCGCTCATGGGCGTCGGTCAATCTCCCGCCCATGCGACAGGCCATGGGATCGATGGTGCGCGTGGTTGCGCTGGCAGGGTGGGTGGGGCTTTCCGGCGCACACGCCGCGCCGGCCGGCGGGGACTGGGCCCTGGAGATGGTTGCGGCCCGCAGCGTGGGCCTCGCGGCCCACTGGCACGGGGCCGGACCGGCCTGGGCTCCCCGCGCGATGGCCGGGATCGACGATCGTTTCCCCGTCGAATCCGACGGGTGGCTCCAGGATGCCGGGGCCGATCTCCACCTCTGGTTCGCGGAACGGACCGACGCCGCGTTCGAGGGCGGACTCGCCGTCCGGGCCGGAGCGGACGCCCCGACGTTCCTCTTCGGCGCCCCGGCCGGCGACCTCGCGGCGCTGGAGAGGTATGCCGCCGCCGCGGCATGCCGGCGGGCGGCGCGCCTCCGGTCGGTCCGCGAGCGGGCGCCGCGCCTCGTGTTCACCGCGCGACGCACGGTCCGGCCGTCCTTCTTCGCCTACACCGAGGGCCAGTCCGACGCGCAGGCGGAGAGCCACTTCCTGCCGGGCTCCGAACTCCGCCTGATGGAATGGGAGGGCGACCGCGCGCGCGTTCGAACCCTGCTGGCCGATCCCACGGGCATGATCCGCGACCCGGCCGTGACGTGGGACGGACAGCGCGTTCTCTTCGCCTGGAAGAAATCGCACCGCGAGGACGACTACCACATCTACGAGATGACGCTCGCCTCCGGGACGATCCGGCAGATCACCTCGGGGGCCGGGTTCGCGGACTACGAACCCGCATGCCTGCCGAACGGGGACATCGTCTTCTCCTCGACGCGCTGCGTGCAGACCGTCGACTGTTTCTGGACCGAGGTCAGCAATCTCTACACGTGCGACTCCGGGGGACGGTTCCTCCGGCGCCTCGGCTTCGACCAGGTGCACACGGTCTACCCGACGCTGCTGGACGACGGCCGCGTCGTGTACACCCGCTGGGATTACAACGACCGCGGGCAGGTGTTTCCGCAGGGACTCTTCCAGATGAACCCCGACGGTTCCGGCCAGACGGAGTTCTACGGCAACAACTCGTGGTTCCCGACGACGATCACGCATGCGCGCGGCATCCCCGGGACCGGGCGCGTGCTGGCGATCTTCTGCGGGCACCACTCCGCGCAGGCGGGCAAGCTCGGCGTCGTCGATCCCGCCCGCGGACGGCAGGAGAACACCGGGGCGCAGCTGGCGGGGCCGCTTCGCCCGACGGCCGCGGAGCGCATCGATGCATACGGGCAGAACGGTCCGCTGTTCCAGTATCCGTTCCCGATCACCGACCGCGAGTGCATCGTCGCCTATGCGCCGTTCGGCTGGACCCTGCGGGACCGCCGGCGGGGCGACGCGGAGTTCGGCCTCTACTGGTTCGATTTCGCCGAAGGCCGCCGGGAGCTTCTCGTCCGCGATCCGACCCTGCCGTGCCAGCAGCCCGTTCCGGTGGTCGCGCGCACGCCGCCGCGGCCGTTCCCGTCGACGGTCGACTACCGCCGCGCCGACGGCACGGTCTACGTTCGCGACGTGCACGAGGGGCCCGGCCTGGCCGGCGTTCCGCGCGGATCGGTCCGGCGGATCCGTGTCGTCGCGCTCGATTTCCGGGCGGCCGGCATCGGGAGCAACGGCAGCGGGGGGCCGGGGGGCGGGGCCCTCATCAGCACGCCGGTGGCGATCGGCAACGGGACATGGGATGCCAAGGTCGTGCTCGGTGAGACGCCGGTGGAGGCGGACGGATCGGCGTTCTTCACCGTGCCCGCCCGCACGCCGCTCTACTTCCAGATGATCGACGATCGCGGGTTCGTCGCGCAGACCATGCGGAGCTGGGTGACGCTGCAGCCGGGCGAGAACCGCGCGTGCGTCGGGTGTCACGAGGACAAGAACGGCGCCCCGGCCGGATCCTACGGTCCGGGCCTTGCGATGCGCGGCGGTCCGCGGGTGCTGGAACCGTTCCTCGGGCCGGCCCGCGCGTTCAGCTTCTCCCGGGAGATCCAGCCGATCCTGGACCGCCACTGCGTGCGATGTCACGACGACCGGGCCGCGCTCGCCGCGCGGTGGGCAGCGGGCGGACGGGAGTCGGGAAAGGGGAGCCGGGAGCCGGCGAACGAGGCGGGGATCGCTCGCGTGGAACCCGGGACCCGGAACCCCGAACCGGCCACGGCGCGCGCGTTCAGCCTGCTCGGCGCGCCGGTGGAGGACCGGGATGCGCGGCGGTTCTGGAGCGATGCCTACCTCGCCCTGACCCATGCCCGGCCGGACCGGCGGGCGGAGCGGGACCGGTTCCGGGGAGACTACGAGCACGCGGTGCTCAACTGGCCCGGATCCCAGTCCGCCCCGACGATGCTGCCGCCCTACACGGCCGGGTCCGCCCGGAGCCGGCTTTTTGAGATGCTCGCGTCGGGCCACGGCGGGACGCGGCTTTCCCGGGACGAGATCGGCCGGCTGGCCTGCTGGGTCGATCTGTATGTCCCGTTCTGCGGGGATTACGAGGAGTCCGCGGCCTGGAGCGAAGAGGAGAAGGCGAAGTACCGGCGGTACCTCGCCAAGCGGCGTGCGATGGAGGAGGTCGAACGCGGCAACATCGCCGCCCTTCTGGCCGCTCCCTCCGGCGCCACCACCTCCGTCGCCGCGGCTCGCCCGTGACCGGGGCCGCCTTTTTCGCTTGTATGGCGGGACTTCGGGCGTATAGGTTGTACGGAAACAGGGGCGGCGTCCCCACGGAAGGGAGTCCTGACGATGAATAGGCTTTGGCTGGGCGCAGTGGCGCTGGCGGTCTCGGGTGCGGTGGCGGCTTCGGCCGAGCCGATGCGGACGCTGCTGGTTCAGGAGAACAAGGTCCCGGAGGCGGGGGGCTTCGAACTCGGCGGGATCGTGATCAACCAGGAGATCACCGACGACGCGTCGGAGATGTCGGATGCCTCCATGACCCAGTTCGGCCCCTATGCGCGCTACGGTCTCACGAAGGACTTCAGCCTCAACGTCAACGTTCCCTTTGCGCGCAGCGACATGGCGGGAAGCGATTCCATCGGGATCAGCGACCTCGAGCTGGGCGCCGATCTCGTCGGCTTCGAAGACGCCCTTGGCTATCCCTACGTCATGCCCTACGCCCGCATCGCCCTTCCGACCGGAGACGATGCCGAGGGGCTCGGCGCGGGTGAGACGCAGTTCCGTTTCGGCGCGTCGATCGGAACCACGGTGGACGACGACTGGGACTTCGTCGCGGACATCTCGTACGTCGGCCGCTCCGAGACGGACAACAGCTTCCGCATCGGCGGCGCCATCTTCTACAACTTCAGCAAGAAGTTCAGCCTGCACGCCGAGGGTCTCTACGACATGCCGGACAGCGACGAGAGCGACGAGGAGAGCGTCTTTCTGGGCGGCATGATCTACCGGCCCGTCGAGGGCTGGATGGTCGGCCTGTACGGCGGCATGTCGACCGGCGACATCGACGACAACGTCATCGCCGCTGCGAAGCTCGCCTACGTGTGGGATTGATCTCGGTCCGATCGCGGCGCAGCCGCGGTCCGCCGAGTTCGGGGATCCGGAGGACGGACAGTGCAACGCCAGCAGGTTCCGTTTGCCGCGCACGTGTGCGTGTGTGTCAATGACCGC
Source organism: uncultured Verrucomicrobiota bacterium (assembly GCA_964402695.1). GTDB lineage: Bacteria > Verrucomicrobiota > Kiritimatiellia > PWTM01 > PWTM01 > VGWF01. The sequence goes on along the minus strand of CAYODK010000128.1, from coordinate 2,953 downwards.
AAAGGCGAGTCCAAGTCCTGTGCCGATGGCGTCGGCATGCAGTTGAAGGATCTCCTGAAGACCGGCGTGGAGGCGCGCGGGTGGAAGGGGCGCGTCCGGGTCTCCCATACGGGATGCATGGGGCTCTGCGGGCGGGGTCCCAACGTGATGGTCCACCCCCATGGGCTCTGGTTCTCCGGCGTGGCCCCGGCGGACATCCCGGGCATCCTCGACGACGTGGGCCGCCGGCTGCCGTCCGGCTGAACGCGGCGGACGCGGGGCATGGCCGCGACCGGATCCAGCGCACCGCCTCCGACCCGGCGGGTTCGCGTCCTCATCAATCCCCGCTCCGGCATCCGGGCGGTCGGCCTCCCTCTCTTCAAGGCGTTTGAACGGCACTGGAACGGGCCGGACGTCGACCTCGCCTACCAGATCAGCGACTCCATCGCCGACGGCCGCGCCAAGGCGCGGCGCGCGGTGCGCGACGGCATCGGCACCCTCGTCGTTGTCGGGGGAGACGGCGTGGTCAATACGATCGGAAGCGAACTGGTCGGTACCACCGTGGCCCTGGGGGTGATCCCCGCGGGCAGTGGAAACGGCTTCGCCCGTCACTTCGGAATCCCCCTCGACTGGGAGTCCGCCATCCGGGTCCTGGCCCGCGCCGAGATCCGCAACATCGATGTGGGCACGGCGAACGACCGTCCTTTCTTCGTAACCTGCAGCATGGCGTGGGACGCCTCCATCGCGCGGATCTTCGAGCGCTTCCCCGTGCGGGGCATCCTTCCCTACCTGATGGCCGGCGCCTATGGGCTGCTGGAATACCGTCCGGTCCCCTTCGAGATCGAGGTGGACGGCGAGGCGCCGGTCGTCGTGCGGAATCCGATGGTCTTCACGGTCGCCAACCTGACCCAGTACGGCGGCGGCGCCCGCATTGCGCCCGAAGCCTGCGCCGACGACGGCCGCATGGAACTCGTCGTGGTGGAACAGTCGGATGCCGTGCGAGCCGCCACCCGCTTCCCTCGGCTGTATGATGGAACTCTCGCGTCGGTCCCCGAGGTTCAGACGCGCCGCTTCGGCCGCTCCCTGGTGGTCCGCCGCCCGCGATCCGCACCCATCCAACTCGACGGCGAGGCCGTCGATTCGCCGGCCGAGGTCGTGGTTCGAGTGCGCCCCGGCGCCCTTCGTGTGCTCGTACCTTCGGCTTCCGATCCTCAGCCGGCGCCATGAACGTGCTCGCTCACGTGTTCCCGCCCCCGGCGCCCTCGCGCCCGGCGCCTCTCGATCCCGAGGCCGGGGCGGTCAAGGATCCGCATTCGGACGCTCGTTGGCTGGACTTTGTAATACAAAGATGTAACAGAATTACGCATTTGTATTTCGATCGCTTCGTTCCATATTGTCGCTATGAGTTGTAAATCATTTATTGCAAACATATTATTATTGTTACATATATGTAAGTCTGGATCTGGAACGGTATCTGCTGTATTGGATTTCGGCGATTCGGCCCGCATGACCCGGGATGGCAGCGGGGGATTCGCAGGGTGAGGTTGACGGGTGCGTATGCATGCTTGGGCGGACACGACGGAGATGACGGTGGTTCCGGGCGGCTCGGATGAGGCCAGGGAATCGTGCGGCATCTTTGGTGTTTTCAACGTGCCGGATGCCGCGGCGGTGATCCATCGCGGGTTGTTTGCGCTTCAGCATCGCGGCCAGGAGGGCGCCGGGATTGTCGTTTCGGATGGCGAGCACATCCGGTCGATCAAGGGCATGGGCCTTCTGAACGAGATGATGGCCGCCCAGCGCGGGGTGACGCTTCCCGGATCGATCGGGATCGGTCACGTTCGCTACTCGACGACCGGCTCGTCGAAGCCGCAGAACGTCCAGCCCCTGGTCGTGGAATGCGCGGACGGGCTGTGGGCGGTGGCGCACAACGGCAACCTGACGAACGCGAAAGAGCTGCGCCGGTCCTACCAGGATGCGGGGGCGATTTTTCAGACCAGCACGGACAGCGAGATCCTGGTCCATCTGCTGGCCGATCCGATGTTCAGGACGCGTCCGCGCCGGGTCGAGCGGGCTCTGGCCGAGATGAAGGGGGCCTTCTCGTACCTCCTGATGACCCCGACGCAGGTGATGGCGGCACGGGACGCCTTCGGGTTCCGGCCGCTGTCCATCGGCCGCCTGGGGGACGGCTATGTCTTCGCCAGCGAAACCTGCGCCCTGGAGCAGACGGGGGCCGAGCACATCCGGGACGTGCTTCCCGGCGAGTTGGTCGTTGTCGACGCGCAGGGGATCCGGAGCAGCACGTTCTGCGAGCCCGAGCGCGGCGGGCTGGGACAGTGCATCTTCGAGCTGATCTACTTCGCGCGGCCGGACAGCACCGTGTTCGGGCAGAGCGTGCACGAGGTGCGGATGAAGCTCGGCCGCAGGCTCGCGGAAGAGGCGGCGGTTGCGGGCGACATCGTGATCCCGGTTCCGGACAGCGGCATGAGCGCCGCGCTCGGGTATTCCCAGGCGAGCGGGATCCAGCTGGAATACGGGTACATCCGCAACCACTATGTCGGGCGCACGTTCATCATGCCCGAGTCGGGCATGCGCAGCGGCGGGGTCGACATGAAGCTGTCGGTCGTCCCCAATGTCGTCCGCGGCAAGCGCGTGGTGGTCGTCGATGACTCCATTGTCCGCGGCACGACCGCGCGCCGCCGGGTGCGCGGCCTCCGCACGGCCGGGGCGAAGGAGGTCCACCTGCGGATCTCGTGCCCGCCGATCCGCCACCCCTGTTTCTTCGGCATTGATTTCCCCTCGCACGAGGAATTGGTGGCCGCCGCGCGGACGCCCGCGGAGGTGGCGAAGTTCGTCGAGGCCGACAGCGTCGGCTATCTGAGCCTGGAGGGTCTGCTGGCATCGGTGAGCCAGCCGGACACCTACTGCACGGGCTGTTTCACCGGCCGTTACCCCTGCACGACGGGCGATGCCCATC
>CAYODK010000127.1:8553-15959 GCA_964402695.1 uncultured Verrucomicrobiota bacterium | reverse complement strand
TGCGCCGGCCGAACATCCTGTGGCTGATCGGCGAGAACCTCTGCCTCGATCTCGGATGCTACGGTGCGAAGAACGTCCGCACGCCGAACCTCGACCGTCTCGCCGCGGAGGGCGTGCGCTACACGCGCGTCTTTTCGACCAACCCGGCGTGCGCGCCGAGCCGCTCGGCGTTCTTCACGGGCATGTACCAGACGACGACCGGGACGCACCCGATGCGGTCGCACCGCGACGACGACTTCCGGCTGCCCCCCGGCGTGCGGCCGGTGACGCACCGCCTGCGGGACGCGGGCTACTGGACCGCCAACATCAAGACCTCGGGCGTCCACAACGTCGGCACCGGCAAACTCGACCTCAACTTCGTCAACGAGGGGCCGGTCTACGAGACGGGCGACTGGGCGGACCTGAGGGCGCGCCAGCCGTTCTTCGCGGTCGTGAACTCCCACGAGAACGAGTACGACATCTACGACCGGCAGAGCGCGAAGAAGGAGCGGGTCGAGTGGGTGGGGGAGCGCGGGCACGAGCGCATCGCGACGCCGGGGGCCGTGACGCCGCCGGCGTACTACCCCGACCACCCGGTCGTGCGAGAGGAATGGGCGCGGTTCCTGAATTCCGTGTCCGGCATGGACCGCCGCATCGGGCAGGTTCTGGACCGGCTTCGGGCGGATGGCCTCGAGGACGACACGGTCGTGATCTTCTTCGCCGACAACGGCCGCCTCGACGCGCGCAGCATCCACTGGTGCTACGACAGCGGACTCCACGTGCCGATGATCGTGAGGTGGCCGAGGAACTTTCCGACGCCGCCGCAGATCCGACCGGGCGCGGTGGACGACCGGATCCTCAGCCTGATCGACGTCACGGCGACGACCCTGTCGATCGCCGGCGTGCCGCGGCCGCCGCTGATGCAGGGCCGCGTGTTCCTCGGCGCCGATGCCGACCCGCCGCGCACCTACGCCTTCAGCGCGCGCGACCGCATCGACGAGACGGTGCACCGGATCCGTTCGGTCCGCGACGCGCGATGGCGCTACATCCGGACCTTCACGCCCGGCCCGACGATCGCCTCGCTGAACCGCTACAAGGAGAAGTGCTTCCTCGTGATGCCGCTCCTGCGCGGCATGATGGCCCGCGGCGAGTTGTCCGGCCCGCCCGCCGAAATGATGGCGCGATGCGGACCGTGCGAGGAACTTTACGACCTCGACAGCGACCCCGACGAGATCCGCAACCTGGCCGCGTCGCCCGACCCCGCGCATCGCGAGGCCCTGGCGCGACTTCGCGCCGCGCTGGAGACGTGGATCGTCGAGACCGGCGACCTCGGCGAGCGTCCCGAGCCACCGGAGGTTGTCGCCCCGTTCGCCGCGGAGATGGACGCCTGGTTCGGCACGCCGGCGTGGGCAACACGACGTTGAACGTGAAGCGGATTGTAAGACGTTTGGAATTGAAAGCTTGCGTGCATGGTCCTTCCATGGTTGACGTTGGAGAATTCGAGAGTATACTCCTGAAAAGTTCAACTATTCAGGAGTGTAGTCTTGGAGATGCTGTCCAGATCGTTGAGGATGGACCTGCCGCGGGGACAGTCGGCGTTCCTCTGGGGGCCGCGTAAGACCGGAAAGTCGACGTTCCTGCGCCAGCGCTTCCCGGACAGCCTCGTCTACGATTTCCTCGATACCGACCTCGCCTTGGAGTTCGCCAAGCGCCCGGCGCTGCTCCGGGAGAGGTTACTTGCGAAGGACGCCGCCGCCCTGGGGCACCCGGTGGTTCTCGACGAGGTGCAGAAGGTGCCCGCGTTGATGGACGAGGTCCACTGGCTGATGGAGAACCGGCAGATCGACTTCATCCTCTGCGGATCCAGTGCCCGGAAGATGAAGCGGGGGCACGCGAATCTCCTGGGCGGCCGCGCCTGGCGCTACGAGATGTTCCCGCTCGTCTCGCCTGAACTGGGCACGGTGGACCTGTTGAGGGTTCTCAATCGCGGTGCGGTTCCGTCCCACTACTTCTCCGGGGATCACCGGAGATCGCTTGATGCCTATGTCCGGGACTACCTGAAGGAGGAGGTCTTCGCCGAGGGCCTCACGCGCAATGTACCGGCCTTCGCACGGTTCTTCGACGCCATGGGCTACTCGCACGGCGAACTGACGAACTTCGCCAACATCGCCCGCGAATGCGGGGTGGATGCCAAGACGGTGAAGGAGTACTACCAGATCCTAGTCGACACGCTTCTCGGCCGGCGCGTCGAACCGTTCAGCCGTCATACCGGCCGCGATGTGATCACCCGGGCGTCGAAGTTCTACCTGTTCGATGTCGGCGTGGCGGGCGCCATCGTGAAGCGGAGCATCGCGGAGGCGCGGGGCGACGCATTCGACCGGGCGTTCGAGCACTTCATCTTCACGGAGATTGCGGCGCATGCGTCGTACAGCGGGCTCGGCTACGACATCCGCTTCTGGCGCACCCGGCACGGAGTCGAGGTGGACTTCATCCTCGGCGATGGCCAGGTCGCCGTCGAGGTCAAAGGGGCGTCGCGCGTCGAGAACCGGGATTGCCGGTCGCTCCACGCCTTTGCCTCCGAGAACAAGCCCAAGGCCTGCCTGCTGGTCTGCGGCGAGCGGGAGGAGCGCGTCGTCGGTGCGGTGCGCGTCGTCCCGTGGGAGTCCTTCCTCCGGCAACTCTGGGCCGGCCAGGTGATCGCCTGACCGGGGGTCAGGCCATCTCCCAGCCTTTCCGGTAGGCCCGGCGGATGATGGCGTCGGCCTCGGGCGCGTTGGTCGCCTTCAGGTTTTTCCCGTCCCAGGCGAGCGGTTTGCCGAGGCGCACAGCGAGGTTGCCGAGGAGGACCGTCTCGCTGAACGGACCGGACGAGGCGAGGTTCGAGAGGGCCGGCGTGCCCGTCTTGATCGCGGTCAGCCACTCGACGTAGGGCCCGCCGCTGTCGTCGCTCTTGCCGTCGCGCGTCCCGCCGGACACGCGCGGAATCGTCTTCGGCGGCTCGGTGAAGCCGGTCGTCAGCGACTCGGGCTTGAAGATCCAGTCCTGCCGGCCGCGCCCGAAGAACATGCGGCCCTTCTCGCCGACGAGGATCAGGTCGAAGCGGCGGAAGCAGTGGTCGGCGGTCGGGAAATCGGCCTTCCAGAGCTCGTCCGGCGGCGTGTGCTTGTAGACGCCGTCCTTCGACGACACGCCGTCGTACCAGACGAACTTGACCGGCGCGCCGAAATGGCCGGTGGGGAAGTGGTAGGTCACGGTCGACCACAGCGGGCCGGCGATGTCCGTGCCGCCGCCCTGCTTCGCCTCGACGCGGGTGGGCGAGGTCAGGCCGAGCGCCCAGTAGGGCATGTCCATGATGTGGCAGCCCATGTCGCCGAGCGCCCCGGCGCCGAAGTCCCACCAGCCGCGCCACTTGAACGGCGCGATCTCCGGACTGTAGTCATGGAACGGCGCGGGGCCGATCCAGAGGTCCCAGTCCAGGCCCTTCGGCACCGGCTCGGCCTTCGGCCATGCCTTCATGCCCTGGGGCCAGATCGGACGGTTCGTCCACGCGTGCACCTCGGTCACCTTGCCGATCACGCCGGCGCGCACGAGTTCGACGCCGCGGCGGATCGGCTCGCCCGCGTGGGCCTGGTTGCCCATCTGGGTCTGGACCTTGAACTCCGCCGCCGTCTCGGCCATCCGGCGCGCCTCCCACACGGAGTGGGAGATCGGCTTCTGGCAGTAGACGTGCTTGCCCTTCTTCATCGCGGTCATCGAGGCGTGGAAGTGGTGGTGGTCGGGCGTCGACACGGTGACCGCGTCGATGCCCGGCATCGCGGCGATCATCTCGCGGTAGTCGGTGAAGTAGCGCGCGTCCTTGAACGAGTCGAGGATGGTCGTCTCCATCGCCTTGGCGTTCTTCTTCCGTCCGAGTGCGGGGTTGCGCGGGTCGGCGACGTCGCACAGCGCGACGATCACCCCGCCGGCCGCCGCCGCGCCGAGGACGTCCGAGTGGCCCTTGCCCGCGATGCCGATGCATCCGACCTGGATGCGCTCGTTGGCGCCGCGCGCGGAGCGGGGCAGGATCTGGAACGCCAGGGCCGCGGTGGCCGAGGCGCGGAGGAAGTCACGGCGTCCGATTCGATGTGCGTTCATGGATGTCCCTTCTCGGTACTGCGGACCGGGGTTATGCGACGGGTTTCACGGCCTTCAAGTGGGGCTTCAGCGCGGCGAAGCGCGTCTCGATCTCGGCGATGTCGTCGGCGGTCAGCGTCTGCTCGGAGAGAATCGGCCGGGCCGGGATGCTGTTGTTCGGCCCGTAATTCCGCGAGAGCGTGTTCGTGAACACCCCGCGCATCTTCCACACGTGCAGGTGGTATCCGCGGAGCTGGTTGCCCGGGATCGTCTCGCGGAGGTTCAACATCAGAAGGAGCTTGCCGAACGCATCCTGGAGCGCGTCGGGATCGGAGCCGCTCTCCATCAGGCTCCAGATGCGGGCGAGGAGGTCCGCGTACACCGCTCGCTCCGTGATCAGCCCTTCCGTGCCCAGCCGTGCCTGGTGGAGCCAGCCGAAGCCGCCCATGGCGCTGAAGACCCGGCGGATGACCGGCCGGGCCGCGAGCAGTTCCTTCATGCGGGCGAGGACGGGGGCCGCCTCCTCTTTCACATAGCCGAAGTGGGGGAACTCGCGGGCGAGTTCGATCAGCAGGGCGACCGACGGAGGCTTGCCCTTGTAGGCCGTGCCTCCCGTCGTCTGGATGATCACGGGACGGGTGGCGACGCCTGCGAGGGCGCGCCAGTACTGACGCATGTCCTCCTCCGTCGTCCCCGAGTCCGGCGGCCGCGAGATGATCGCCGCGGGAGCGAGCTTCTCGGCATGCTTCGCGAAGACGAGCATCTCCGCCGTGTCCCTGCCCTGCACGCCGAGGCAGAGCGCGGACCGCCGGCCGCGGGTCGCCTCCGCCAGCACCTCCATGCCCCGCAGCTTCTCGTCGGTCGTGAGCAGGTCGACGCTGTCGCCGGACTGCGGCCAGATCATCCCCGGGCTCCCGCAGGCGTCGACGAACCGGGCCTGCTTCGCGAGGACCTCGTAGTCCACCGCGCCCGAGGGCGTGAAGGGCGTCGAGAGGATCGGGAAGGGGCCGCGCACCCGCGGGTCGCCGAGGACGGAGCGCGCAGGCGGGGCCGGGGTGCCGCATCCGGGCGACAGGGCGCCGGTCGCGAGGCCGGAGGCGCCGGCCATCATCGTCCCGAGCAGGTTCCGCCGGGTCATCCGCGATGGATTGTCCATGGTCGTTCCCATTCCGGTTCAGGCGTAGAAGCCGGCCTCGTACGCGGTGTCGAAGAGGGCGACGACGTTCTCCGGCGGCACCTCGCCCTGGATGTTGTGGACGTTGTTGAAGATGTAACCGCCGCCGGGCATCAAGGCCTTCACGTGGCGTCGGACGTTGTCGGCGACCTCGGCCGGCGTGCCGCGCGGGAGGACGTGCTGCGCGTCGCAGCCGCCGCCCCAGAAGACGAGGTCGCGGCCGAACTGCCGCTTGAGGTCGGCGGGGTCCATGTCGCGCGCGCTGGTCTGGACCGGGTTCAGGATGTCGATGCCGTTGTCGAGCAGCTCCGGCACGAGCGCGCGGCAGCCGCCGCAGGTGTGGTACCAGATCTTCGCCTTCGTGCGCGACCGGATGTACTGCACGAGCTTCTTGTGCCGCGGCTTCACGATCGCGCGGTAGAGGTCGGGGTGGAAGAGCGGACCGTTCTGGCCGGCGATGTCATCGCCGATCATGATCACGTCGACCACGTCGCCCACCTCGTCGAGGAAGACGCGGAACCAGTCCATCCAGAACTTCAGCGTCTGCTCCAGCATCGCCTCGCAGAACTCCGGCTGGGTGAGCAGGTCGCAGAACCACTGTTCGAGTCCGCGCAGGTACCAGCAGATCTCGTAGACGACGCCGGAGATGCCGCTGACCACGGCGTAGGGCGTCTCGCGCCGCAGGGTAAGGATCCGGTCCCGCAATCCGGTGAACCGGGTCGGGTCGTCGCCCTTCGGCCAGGGATGGGCGCGGACGTCATCGATCGTCGCATTCGCCAGCGGGTGAAGCGTGATGTCCATGTAGAGCGGCTGGTCGTCCGGCATCGACCACCGGATGCCGAACTCGTCGACGAGGTCGTGCCACGAGCGTCCGTCGCGTTCGGCTCTCACGATGCCGCCCTTCCATGAGGCGGGCGCGCCGGCGGCGACGTAGCGTGTGTCCACGTGGAAGCGTTCGAGCACCCTCTCGCAGGGCTTCGCGAGTTGCTGGACGGCGTCCATGATGACGAGGTCGTCCGCGATGCCAAGGTGCCGGATCAGGTTCCGGTAGGCGTTCTTGTGGATGCCGGTCTGGTTGCCGCCGAGGTCGATCGGCACGCGGTCCGGCGCCTCGTGGTTCAGCGCCTTCAGCACCCGTTCGCGCGATGTCATCGTCTCCCTGCCGCCCATGCCGCACCCCTCGGTTGAAACGCCGCCAGAGTGGCACGGACGGGACACGAACTTCAACATCCAACACCCAACATCCAACACCCAACATCCAACACCCAACCTCCAACCTCGGCCCCTCCACCTTCCACCCTCCACCCCTCCGTCCGGCCCTCGAACTTGGAACTTGAGACTTTTTCCCCCCGGCTTGCGTTTCGCGGCGGTCGGATCATCATGCGGGGCATGAAGACTGAGCGATTCCCGCCCGTTGCGACACGCCGCCGGTTTCTTGGCGGTGCGCTGGCCGCCGGCGCAGCGGCCACCCTGAGCGCCCCGAACTCCGTCCCCGCCGTGGATGCGCCCGCGCCGGCCGCCGCGCCTCCGCCGGGGCGGAGGATCAGACTCGCACTGATCGGCTGCGGCGGTCGTGGTTCGTGGCTCGGCGACCTGTTCACGAAGCACGGAGGCTACGAGATCGTCGCGGTCGCGGACTACTTCCCCGAGCGCGCGCAGAAGGCCGGCGAGAAGTTCGGCGTGCCCGCGGAGCGGAGGTTCTCGGGCCTCGGCGCGTACCGCAAGGCGTTGGCGGCGGGCGCGGAGGCGGTGACGGTCGTCAACGTGCCGCACTTCCACCCGCAGCACGCCCGTGCGGCGATCGAGGCCGGGTTGCACGTGTACGCGGCGAAGCCGGTGGCCGTGGACGTTCCGGGCGCCCTGTCGGTCCAGGAGACCGGCCGGCTGGCGACGCAACGGAAGCTCGTCCACCTGGTCGATTACCAGATGGGCACCGACCCGGTGAACATCGAGGTCGTGAAGCGGATCCGCGAGGGCGGGCTGGGGCGCCTGATGCACATCGACAGCCTCGGGTTCTCGCCGCCCTGGGGCGAGCCGCCGATCCGGACGCAGGAGGACCGCCTCCGCTGGTGGCTGGCGACGACCGCGCTGTCGGGCGACGTCATCACCGAGAACACGGTCCATTCGATCAACGCGGTCT
>CAYODK010000127.1:0-8543 GCA_964402695.1 uncultured Verrucomicrobiota bacterium | reverse complement strand
TTGTGGGCTGTCGGCCGCCGGCCGGTCGCCGCCATCGGCCGATCGCGCGTCGGCCGCGAGAACCCGGTGTGCGAGTTCCGCCAGGTGTACCTCGTCACCTACGAGTTCGAGGACGGGCTGCTGTGGACGCACCGGTGCCAGTCGCTGCGCAACGAGCTGGAATGGGCGCTCAAGTTTGACGCGTACGGCGACAAGGCGACGGCCCTCGTGAGCTACCGCGGCAAGTCCTACGTCCGCGGCGGCCCGATGCACTACGGCGGCGGCGAGGTCGTCAGCCTCTACGATCAGGGCGCCATCCGCAACATCGCGGAGTTCCACCGCGCCATCTGCGAGGGACGCACCGACAACCCGACCGTGCACCCGGCGGGCGACGACGTGCTCACCGCGGTGCTCGGGCGCGAGGCGTGCACCCGCGGCGGAACCGTGACGATGGAGACGATCCTGGGGGAGAACAAGGCGCTTCCGTTCGACCTCACGGGGCTGCAGGCGTGATCGGAGACCGGGAGGGCCGGCGGCACCGCCGGCCGGACGAGACGACACAAAGACGCAAAGAACGCAAAGGGCGAAGACCATGAGAAGGTTGGGGTCGATGGTGGGGCTTGCGGTGGCTGGGTGGTGCGTGGGATGGCTCACAACGGGTCTGGCGGCGGAGAGACCGGCGCGCAAGGCTCGTGAACCGGGCGGGGCTGCGGCCGCTGCGCCGAAGACCGAGCCCGGAAAGGTCTTCGTCTACAAGCAGTCCGCTGGGAAGCCGCAGGAAATGGAGGTCTATTTCCCGAAGGACTGGACCCCGTCGAACCGCGTGCCGGGCATCCTGCTCTTCCACGGCGGGTCGTGGACCGGCGGCACGCTGGACCAGTTCCGCTACGCATGCCGCTACTTCGCAACGCGCGGGCTCGTCGCGGCGACGGCGAACTACCGCATGCTTCCGAAGTCGGAGCAGAAAGGCCTCACGGCGGGGGAGTCGTACAAGCGGGTCTGCGTGACCGATGCGAAGACGGCGATCCGGTGGTTCAAGCAGCATGCCGGCGAACTGGGCATCGATCCGAAGCGCGTCATCACCGGCGGCGGCTCGGCCGGCGGACACGTCTCGGTGCTGGCGACCACCACGCCCGGTCTCGACGATCCGTCCGACCCGCCGGGCTTCGACACCTCCGTCGTCGCCTATGTGCTCTTCAACCCGGCCTTCCACGAGACCGATGCCGGCGATCCGCCGATCGACGTCCTCCGCCACCTCCGGGCGGACCTTCCGCCGGCGATCATGTTTTTCGGCACGGACGACGGGTGGAAGAAAGGCGCCGATGCCGCGCTTGCAAAGCTGAAGGTCCTGGGCAACACCACCACGGAGATGTGGCTCGCGAAGGGGCAGGCCCACAGTTTCTTCAACAAACCGCCGTGGCAGGACATCACCCTCGCCGCGGCCGACCGCTTTCTGGTCCGGCTCGGTCTCCTGAAGGGCGACTGCACACTGCCCGCGCCCGCCGGCGGGGAGTCCCTGGAGCGGCAGCCGTGACGCGCGGCATCTCCCGCGCCGTGCTTCCAATCCTTGGAACCCTGGTCTGCCTGGGCTTCCAAGCCTTGGACGCCGCCGCCGGGCCGCCGGTGACGGTCCGTCTGCTCACGATCGGCAACAGCTTCTCGCAGAATGCAACAAAGTACCTGGACGATCTCGCCGCCGCGGACGGGAACATCCTGGTCCACCAGGGCGCCGTCGTCGGCGGCTGCACGCTCTCGCAGCACTGGGCGCGGGTCGAGACGCTCGACCGGAACCCGGCGGATGCGAAGGCACTCTATTCCACCGGGAAGAGCCTTCGCCAGATGCTGTCCGCCGAGCGGTGGGACTTTGTCACGATCCAGCAGGCCAGCATGGTCAGCCACAACCCGGCGACGCACCAGCCGTGGGCCGGGAAGCTGGCCGCGCTGGTGCGGGCGCTCGCGCCGTCCGCGGAACTGCTCGTCCACCAGACGTGGGCCTATCGCTGCGACGACCCGCGCTTCACACAACCGTCCGGCAAGCCGGGCGAGCCGCGGACTCGCGAGGCGATGTACGCCGGCCTGACGAAGGCCTACGAGGCGACGGCGGCGCAGGTGGGGGCTCGGCTGCTGCCGGTCGGCGACGCCTTCCATGCGGTCGATTCCGACCCGGCGCTGGGCTTCAGGCCGCCCGTCGCATTCGCCCCGGCGACGGTGAAGCACCCGGCGTTGCCGGATCAGACGCACTCGCTGCACGTGGGATGGTTCTGGCGCGTGTCGACCAACGGTCCGCCGAACCTCGTGATGGACGGTCACCATGCGGGCCTCGCGGGCGAGTACCTGGCCGCCTGTGTGTGGTACGAGGTGCTGTTCCGGACGAGCGTCGTCTCGAATTCGTTCGTGCCGCCGAAGCTCGATCCCGCGTTCGCGCGGTATCTGCGCGAGACCGCGCGCCGGGTCGTGGCGGCGCGCCGGAGCCCCGCCGCCGCGGGCCGGCCTCGGATCCTCTTCGACACCGACATGCTGACGGACTGCGACGATGCGGCGGCGCTGGCGGTGCTCCATGCGATGGCCGACGCCGGCGAATGCGAGATCCTGGCGACAGTCGTCAGCGTGCCGAGGGTGGAGTCCGCCGCGACGGTGGACGCGATCAACCGCTGGTACGGCCGTCCCGACCTTCCGCTCGGCATGGTGAAGCGGGGTGGCGTGAGCCAGCGCTCGGCCTATGTCACGGGCATCGCCACGGGCTGTCCCAATCGCGTCCGGTCCGCCGCCGACGTGCCGGATGCCGTCTCGACCTACCGGGATGTGCTGGAGGCGCAGCCGGACGGGTCGGTCGTCGTGGTCACCGTCGGCTACCTGACCAACCTCCGCGACCTGCTGAACGTTGCGGGGGCGGGCGGGCGTCCGTCGGGCATCGACCTCGTGCGGCGAAAGGTCCGCGCGTGGGTCTGTATGGGCGGCAATTTCGTCGGCGATCCGCCGCGGGACGATCTGAAGCTGGGCAACGTCAACTTCCAGCGCGACGCGGCGGCCGCGGTCGCGGTGGTGCAGCGCTGGCCGGCGCCCGTGGTCTTCGTGGGCCGCGAGATCGGCTCGGTGCCGAGCGGGCTGGAGGCCGGCGCGGTGCTCGCGCGCACGCCGGCGGAGAGTCCGGTCCGCCGCGCCTACGAACTCTACTTTTGCGGCGCGGCGAAGGACCGCCACATTGCCGATCCGGCGACCGTGCTGCATTCCGTCCGTGGTGCGGGGACGCGATGGACGGTGAGCGCGCCCGGCCGCATGGACATCCGTGCGGACGCCTCGTTCGAGTGGGTGCCGGCGGAGGAGGGGACGCAGTCGTACCTCCTGCGCGTGCCGGGAGGCGGCGAGGCCATCGAGCGCGAGGTCGAGGAACTCCTGCTGCGCCCGCCGCGCCGGGCTGCGGCGGCGACGGGGGCGCCGGCGTTGTGAGAACCCGTCGCGCCGCAGCGGTCTCGCTGGCCGTGGGGCTGGCCGCCGCGATCGCAGCCGCGGATGGTCCCGCCCCTGCGACGCGGGCGATCGGCGACGTGATGGTCTACACGATGGCCGAGATGACGACGTCCGACCGCGAACTCGACCTCGCGCGTCGCGCCGGATCGGAGATGCTCGTCCGCGGCTGGTTCAAGTGGAACCGGGCGCCGGCCGTCTCGAACTGGAGCGCGATTCCGGCGAAGGCGCATGCAATGGGCGCGCTGTTCGGCGGCGGCATCACGTGCAGCGCGCTCTACGACCGCGAGAACGGCCTCGCGCAGGAGCAGGTGCTCGACATGGCGACGCGCGGGCCGGACGGACAGTTGGTCGACGCGTGGGGCCAGCCGGGGATCCGTCATGGGTCGCTGTCGAGCCCGGCCTACCTCGACTACCTCTTTCGCTGGTGCCGCGAGCAGATCGACGCGGGGGCGGACTACCTCTTCATGGACGAGCACACCGCCGCGCTGGGACCGCTGGAGGGCTACGACGACCGCTCGCTCGCCGCCTTCCGCCGCTTCCTGCTCGACGAATGGCCGCCGGCGAAGGGCTGGGCGCGGGACGACCCGCGATGGAAGGCGGACTACAAGGTCGACACGGCCGATCCCAATCTCTGCGCCGGCGGCGACATGGAGACCTTCGACTACCGCGCCTTCCTGCGCTCCCGCCGTGCGCTGGAGAACCCGACGGGCCCGTCCAATCCTCTTTCGACCGCGTGGAACCGCTTCCGCGCCGCGCGCGACGCGCGGGCCTGGCAGGCGCTGACCGACCGCATCCGCGCGCATGGCCGCGCGAAAGGCCGCACCGTGCTGGTCAGCGCGAACGGTCTCGCGCCGCTCGTCGACCTGCAGGTGATGGGTATCTGGGACCAATGGATGGCCGGCGACGGCCGCATCGACCTTGCCGAAAGCCAGATCCCGCAGTGGCGCGGGCGCGTCGTCCAGGGACACGATCTCGCGGGCCGCCGCGTGCCTGTGGTCTTCTTCCACGACTGGGGGGTCCACGATCCGCCGTTCCCCTGGCTTGCGGTTCCCGCCGCCCAGCGCGTGCTGTGGATGCGCGTGCGCGCCGCGGAGATCTTCGTCGCCGGCGCGTTTTTCGCCTTCCCGGTGCTCGGGCCGTTCGGGTGCGACGCGGAGAAGGATGGAACACTGGCGGAGATGGCACGGCTGACGGCCTTCTACAAGGCGCATCGCGAGGCGTACCTGCGCGGACGGTTTCTTGGAACGGATGCGCTGAAGGCGTCGGCGGACCGCCTCAGCCTCGCGGTCTGGGCGGGGCCGGAGGAGGGGGTCGTCCGCCTCCATGCGATCAACCGCGCGACGAAGGACGGCGCGCTCGATCCGAGGCGCGGCGTGGCGATCGACGTACCGCTCGCGCGCGTGCCCGAGCACGGCGCGGCGGCGGTCTCGCCCGATTGGGACGGCGCGCGTCCGGTGCGCGCGGAGCCGGTCGGCGGCCGGGTACGGCTCACGCTGGACGAATTGCAGGCGCACGCGGTGATCGAGTTGCGCTTCGCCGGCGCGGTCGATATGTCAGCCTTGATGGATCCGGTGCGCATCGTCCCCGCGATGCGATGGGAGCCGCCGGGCGAAACGGAGTTCCGTGTGCGCGCTGACGGCTCGGTCGTGAACGCCGGCGCGCTGAACGGCTATCTCCACGGGCGGCTGCACACGCACCTGCGCGGGCCGCCGGCGTTCACCGTCCACGCTCGCGAAGGCGCGGCCGTCGCGGTGCGGGTGCGGGCGGTGTCGTCGGCCGGGGCGCGGCTGGAGGTGGGCCTCGACGGGCGCGAGGTCTCGGTGACGGACCTGCCGGACCTCGACGGGAGGAACGATTCGGCGAGCGCCGAGTACGACCGCGAGATCGTGGTGCCGATTCCGGTCGGTGCGCACCGGGTCACGCTCGACAACCACGGCGCCGACTGGCTTGCGATCTCGTCGATCGAGTTCCGGGGCCGCTTCGCCGACGCGCGGGAGTGATCAGCGCCGCGCCAGCAACTCGAGGATCGCCCGCGGGTCGAACCGGGCCAGCAGGCGGCGCTCGGTAAGGTAGGCGTAGTAGCAGTCGGCACAGTTGTGATGGCGGGCGTTGCGCAGGGCGGACTCGAGTCCGTCGCGCGGGATGTTCATCGCACGGAACTCCGCCCCGTGCATGCTGCAGGGCCAGACGTCGCCGTTGGACTCGATGTGGACGTAGAACCGTCCCGCCATGCATCCGGAGTCGCCGCGGCTGCGTCGTGTCAGCGTGGAGGGATCCGGCCACATGGCCGCGTGTCGGTAGGCTGCGGCGGAGAACATCAGCGGGCGGCCCTCCCGCTTCCACCCGACGAGCTGAAGGTGCATCGTGCGATGCTGGTCCGCGTTCAGGGAGAGGCCGTGGTCGTCGCTTCCAAAGGCCTCGCGCCCGAACGCGATGGGCTGGGCGTTGAGGCGCAGCCCGCGGGGCTCGCAGAAGTCCAGCATGGCGGGGAGCTCGTCCAGATTGGCGGTGCTGACGACCATGTTGACGTAGGCGGCGACGCCCCGTTCCCGCGCGAGGTCGAGCGCGCGCACGGCGCGTGCATGGGATCCGTTGCCCCGCAGCCGGTCGTGGACGCCGGGCGTGACGCTGTCGAGGCTGACGACGACCTCGTCCAGGCCGTCGAACAGCGCGGGATCCGAGGCCAGACGGATGCCATTGGTGACGACCGCGGTCGTGATGCCGGACTCGCGGGACACGCGGCACAACTCGGCGAAGTCCTTCCGGATCGTCGGCTCGCCGCCCTGGAACTTGATCCGCTGCGTGCCGAGGCGGGCGAGCCCCCGGAGGATCGCGGTCCACTGCTCCGTCGACATCTCCGGGGTGCCCAGTTCGTAGCAGCGACAGTACGTGCAGCGGAGGTTGCAGGCCGGCGTCAGCAGCGCCTGAACCTCGAAGGGGTGGAGTTCGTGGAAACCGTAGCGCAGGAACGCCCGGATCATGCGGATGTGTCGTGTTCCGATCACGAAGACATGCCTCCGTCCCGGCCCATGGCCGCCTGCCACCCGATCCGCAGAAGCGAGATCCACGTCAGCCCCGCGGCGTGGATGCCCGCCACCGTCCGCCTCGGCCAGCCGGCGAACGAGCGGGGCATGGCGGTGGTTCGCGGCGGACCGAGGAAAAGGAGGGCGCCCGCGATGAAGGCGCCCGTCGCCGATGCGACGCACGTCCACGCGCCATGGGCGAGGAGGAACGGCGCCACGGCGGCCAGGACGCATGCGAGGGACGGCGCGACCTGGAATTGGAACAGCCGGAAGGCTCGGGCGATCCGCCATCCGGCCGGCGAGCCCGGTTGTGGGCGGACACGGCGCAACTCGCGAAGATAGCCATGGCCGCGGCGGACTCGGAACCGGAGGGTCTCGGCCACCGTGTGCGGCACGCGCAGTTCCGTGGCCTTGGCGGCGAGGCAGAGCCGGACGCGGGCGCGCCGGGCGCCGATGGCGCTCGTCAGGAACGCGTCGTCGCAATGAACGTCGTCGGGGAACCGCGGGCAGTGGGACCGTCGAATGGCGTAGCACGCCGCGGAGACCATCGCGGCGCCCAGCACCTCGCCCTCCAGCCACCAGATCCGGTTCAGGAACCACCAGTAGGCACGTTCCTCGGGCATGGAGGCCGCGGGGCTCACGACGGCCCCGGCCATGGCGGTGTCCGGGGCGCCCTGGAGGAGGCGCACCAGCTCGCGCAGGGCGGATGGATGGAGGCGGGCGTCCACGTCGGTGACGACAACGACATCCTCGGCCACGTGCTCGAGGGCATGGTTCAGCTGCGAGGCCTTTCCGGGGGCATGATCGGCATGCACCAGCGAGATCCGGGCATCGGTCCGCATCACCCCGGTGACGAGATCGACCGTGCGATCGTTGGAGCCGCCGTCGACCACGACGATCCGCAGGAGGTCGGCCGGGTAGTCGGTGGACAGAAGGTCGCGCAGCTTCCCCTCGGCGAGGGCCTCCTCGTTCCGAACCGGAACGACGACGGCCAGGGCCGGGAGCGGGCCGGCCGCCACCGGACCGGCGGTCCGACGGGCGAGGGAAAGAAGCTGAAGCACCAGCGCGTAGCCCAGCGTTCCGAGCCACAGAGCCGCGGCCAGGATCATGAAGACGATGCCCAGGGTATTCATCATGGCGAAGTTCGCGTGACGCAGAATGGCGACTCCCTGCCGCCGTGGCAAGCGTCGCAGCCGGCGCCGCCACCGGTGCCGGGCAGCGAGCGCGGCCGGGCGCATCGATCCCGGGTTCAGGGCCCGCACATCCGCCATGACCGGTCGTCCGATCCCATGGTACTCTCCGACCGTCAACCGGGCGTTCGTGGAGTCCTTGCCGGGGGGAGACAGGCGATGAATCGCATGCTGATGGTCCTCGGGGTGGTCGTTTCAGCCGGACTTCGGGAGGCGGAGGCCGCGGCAACGAACGAGCCCCCGCCCTTGAACCGTTTCCCGCGGATGATGCAGGAGTGGGTCGTCGACCAGGTCCGCGCGGCCGAGGTCCGCGGGGACGCCCGGCGCGAGGCGGTCCGCGGCAGCCGGTCGGCACGGGCCTACGTCGAGTCGGTCCGCGAGCGCGTCACGGAGTGTTTCGGCCCGCTTCCGGCGAAGACGCCGCTCCACGCGCGCACGACACGCAGGATGGATCGCGATGCGTACGTCATCGAGACGGTGATCTTCGAGAGCCGCCCGGGGTTCCCCGTCACCGCGAACCTCTACGTCCCGAAGGGCCGTCCGTTCCCGCTGCCGGGCGTCGTCGGCACCTGCGGCCACTCCGCCAACGGCAAGGCGATGGAGGGCTACCAGTCCTTCGCGCAGGGCCTCGCGCGGCTGGGCTACGTCGTGCTGATCTTCGATCCGCCCGGACAGGGCGAGCGGTTCCAGTATCTCGCGGCGCCGGCGGGCGGAGGACCGGCCTCCGTGCCGGCCGCGCCGGGGCGCAGCGGGGCGCCGGCCCCGCTGAAGTCGCGCTACGGACCGGGCGTGACGGAGCACATCCGCGCGGGGAACCAGATGGGGCTCGTCGGCGAGTTCCTCGGGACATGGTTCGCGTGGGACGGCATCCGCGCGCTCGACT
>CAYODK010000126.1:0-16020 GCA_964402695.1 uncultured Verrucomicrobiota bacterium | reverse complement strand
CAGCAGGAGACGCCCGCCCTCCGTCCCACCTCCACCAATCCCCCGCCCCCGCCCCGGCCGGCGGCACGACCCGCCTCGACGCAGCCCGCCCGCACACCCGCGTCGCGCAGCACGAGACGGTAGGGACGGAAGACGGAAAACGGAAGACAGAGGTCAGAGGTCGGAGGTCCGAGGTCCGGGTGTTGGCTGTTGGACGTTGGATGCTGATCCACGGCCGCACGAACTTGAAACCTGAAACTTGGAACTTGGAACTTCTCCTGCCTGACACCTGAAACCTGACACCTTCCACAACGTGAAACATGGAACGGGGAACTTGAAACTCCTCCGCTGGGGCATGGTCGGGTGCGGGGCCGTGACCGAGACGAAGAGCGGCCCGGCCTTCGACCGGGTGCCCGGCTCGCGTCTCGTCGCCGTCGCGTCGCGCTCGCCCGACCGCGCCCGCGACTGGGCCGC
This sequence comes from uncultured Verrucomicrobiota bacterium, assembly GCA_964402695.1. Lineage (GTDB taxonomy): Bacteria > Verrucomicrobiota > Kiritimatiellia > PWTM01 > PWTM01 > VGWF01. The sequence continues at coordinate 15,567 of CAYODK010000126.1, read as the reverse complement.
CCGGCACGGCACGCCGCGCTGGCACGCCGACCCCGGCGCGCTGCTCGCCGACCCGGAGCTGAATGCCGTCTATGTCGCCACCCCGCCGGACGCCCACGCGGAATGGGCGATCCGCGCGGCGCACGCGGGCAAGGCCGTGATTCTCGTCGAGAAGCCCCTTGCCCGTTCCTCCGCCGAAGCCCGGGGCATCGTCGACGCCTGCCGCGCGGCCGGCGCCCGTCTCTACTGCGCCTATTACCGCCGCGCCCTGCCCGCCTTCCTGCAGGTGAAGCGCTGGATCGACCGCGGCGCCATCGGCCGGCCGCGCGTCGTCGCCCTCGACCTCCGCCGCCCCGCCCGCCCGGAGGAGTCCGGCCCCACGCCGCCGTGGCGTGTGCGGCCGGAGGTCGGAGGCGGGGGGGCCTTCGCCGACATGGCCCCGCACCAGTTCGATTTCCTGGACTTCGTCCTCGGTCCCGTCCGGGATCCGCGGGGCGCCGCGCGCAACACCGCCGGGCTCTACGACGCCGAGGACACGGTCGACGCCGCGTGGTCCCACGATGGCGGCGTGCAGGCCGCCGGGCACTGGTCCTTCGTCTGCGCGCCCGCCGACGAGCGGGAGACCGCCGTCATCGCCGGCGACCTCGGGCGCATCGAGTTCTCCTTCTTCAACCTGGTCCCCGGCATCGTGCGCCTCGTCACCGCCCGCGGGGTCGAGTCATTCGCCCCCCCGGCCCAGCCGCACGTGCACGAGCCGCTGGTTCGATCCATCGTCGAGGACTGGCGCGGCCGCGCGCCATGCCCTGCCACCGGCGACGCCGCACTCCGCACGGATGCCGTCCTCGACACGATCCTGGGACGATGAGCCGTCTCGGGCCCGAGGACTCCGGCGAGGCAGCGTTCGGGGCGGGGATCCGGGCTAGATCCGGTGGTGGATCAGGCGCCCGAGGGTGTGGTCGTAGAGCGTCACGACCCATCGGAGCGGGGAGTAGATCAGGCGCAGGCGCACGACGGCGACGAGCATCTCGAACGAGGCGCGGCCGACGCGCAGGTGCGAGCCGGCGGCATCGTGCCACGTGGTCGGGATCTCGACGATGCGATGCCCGTGCCGCCGGAGCTGGAAGAGGAGGTCGACGTCGAACGCCCACTGCGTGATCCCGAGGTGCGGCATCACGTCGTCGATGGCCTTTCGCGTCATGAGCTTCGCGCCGCACTGCGTGTCGGCGATGCGCACCTTGAAGAGCAGCCTCACCACGCCGTTGAAGACCCGCGACGCGAGCCGGCGCGACCACGGCTGCGGGGAGATGCGGGAGGCCGGATGCCAGCGGTTCGCGATGATCGCCCCGGCGTCGCCGATGCCCCGCACGAGATCATCGAACGCCTCCGGCGGCGTCGACCCGTCCGCGTCGACGAACCCGACCCGATCGCCCCGCGCCTGCCGGAACCCGATCATCAGGGCGCCGCCCTTGCCCACGCGGCCGGGCTCGACGATCACGCGCAGGCACGGCCACCGGGCCGCGTAGGTTGCGGCCAGCCCCTCCGTGTCGTCGGTCGAGGCGTTCACGACCACAAGGAACTCCACGCCGTCCCCGTATCGGCCGACAAAGAACGGCAGATAGGCATCCAACGTGGGGCCCAGGCGGTTGCGCTCGTTTCGCGCCGGAACAATGATTGACAGTTTCGTCGGCATTCACCCCGGAACCTGCGCTCCGACCCCGGTGGACCTCACCCGCGAAATCCCCCACAGCTTGGGGTTGCCTGCCCGCGCGACCCCATGATATCGTCCTGCCTCGACAATTTATCAGACGACGGGACCGCCCGCAACCACGGCGCGGCCCGCGGGGGATGGAGGGACGGCCTTGTACCTGAAACGGCTGGAAATGGTGGGGTTCAAGAGTTTCGCCGAGAGGACGAAGCTCGAGTTCGAACCGGGCATCATGGCGATCGTCGGGCCGAACGGCTGCGGCAAGAGCAACATCTCTGACGCGATCCGGTGGGTGCTGGGCGAGCAGAGTGCGAAATCGCTGCGCGGCGCGGGCATGACGGACTTCATCTTCAACGGCACCGACACGCACAAGCCGATGGGCATGGCGGAGGTCAGCCTGACGCTGGCCGAGTGCGAGGCGGCGCTCGGGACGGAGTACCACGAGGTGACGGTCACCCGGCGCGTGTACCGGTCGGGCGAGGGCGAGTACCTGATCAACAAGACCCCCTGCCGTCTCAAGGATATCCAGCGTCTCTTCATGGACACGGGCGTCGGGACGAACTCCTACTCGCTGATGGAGCAGGGCCGCATCGACCGCATCCTCAGCTCCCATCCCGAGGATCGCCGCGAGGTCTTCGAGGAGGCCAGCGGCATCACGAAGTTCAAGGCCGACCGTCGCGAGGCGATGCGCAAGCTCGACCAGACCGAGGCCAACCTGCTCCGCCTCGCCGACATCATCCGCGAGGTGAAGCGGCAGATCATCTCGCTCCAGCGCCAGGCCGGCAAGGCGCGGCGCTTCCAGGTGCTCCAGCAGGAACTGCGCGGTCTCGACCTGCATTTCACGCGCGGCCGCGTCGAGGGGATCGACGCCGAACTCGGCACGCTCGACGCCCGCCGCGCATCCCTCGCCGAGCGCGAGGAGGCGATGACCGCCACCGTGCGCGAGGTGGAGGCCGCGATCGACACGCAGCGCACCCGCCTGGCCGAACTCGACCGCGACATCGAGGAGACGCGGGAACTCGCCGCGCAGGCGAAGGCGGAATGGCAGCGGACGCAGGAGGCGATCGCGCACAACGAGGACCGCATCCGCGAGTACCGCCAGCTCAGCGACAACTACCTCCAGGAGCAGGAGGCCGGCCGCAAGCACCTCGAGGATCACCGCCAGACGCTCGCCGCGCTGCAGACCGATCTCGAGACCGCCGCCGCCGCGCGCCAGTCCGCCGAGGCGGACCTCCAGTCCAAGGCCGCCCGGCTCCGCGAGCAGGAGCAGGCCGTCGACGCCGCCGGCCAGCAGCTCCACCGCATGCGGACCGAGCTCGTCGAGATCGAGAACCGCGTCGCCGGCCTGACCAACGACCTCTCCGAATGCGAAGCCCGCGAGAAGGGCACGATGATCCGGCGCGAGCGCCTGCTCGTCGAGCAGAGCCAGTACCGCCAGGCCCTGACGACCATCGAGGCGCAGCGCAGCGCCCTCGCCGCAAAGATCGCGGGCCAGCGCACCGCCTTCGGCGAGGCCGAGCGGCGCGTGCAGGAGTTGCAGACCCTCGCGCGCGACCGCGCCGCCGCCGTCGCGACCCTCCGCCAGAAGATGTCCGAACTGAAGCCCCGCGACGCCGCCCTGTCCGCGCAGATCGACCTGCTCGCGCGCCAGGAGGCGAAGTCCGAGGGTTTCCCCGGCGGCGCCCGCCTGATCCTCGACGGCACCGTCGCCGCGGACGGCGCCACCCTGCTGGGCGCGCTCGCGACGCACCTGGAGGCGGAGCCCGAGTACCGCACCTGCCTCGAGGCGGTCCTCCGCCCCTGGGCCGATGCGCTGGTCGTCTCCAGTCCCGACGGCGCCGTCGCGCTGCTCCGCGAACTCGACCGCCGACGGGCGGGCGCGGCCCGGCTGCTGGCCGTCGACGCCGCCGCGGGGCCGGACCTGCCGGCCGCCGGGGACGGCGAGGAGCCGTTGCTCGCGCACGTGCGCTGCGCGGAGGCCGTCCGCGACGTCGTCGCCCGCCTGCTCGGCGGCGTGCGGGTCGTCGGCGACCTCGCCCGCGTCGCGCCGCCCGCGCCGGGCGTGACCTACGTGACGCCGTCGGGCATGGTCGCCGGCGGCGGCGCCTACGAGATCTGGATGACCGAGGCGGCGGACAACACGAACCCGGTCGCGCGCCGCCAGCGCCTCCAGAAATGGCGCGACGAGCGCGAGACGGTCGCCCGCGAGATGGCGGCCACCGAGTCCGATCTCGCCCGGCTGCAGGCCGACGACGGATCGATCGACGCGCAGCGCGCCGAGGCGCGCCGCGCCCTCGAGGTCGCCCGCACCGCCGTCGCGATGAGCGAGGGCGAAAGCGGCGTCCTCGCCCGCGAGGACCTCACCGCCCGGCAGCGCGCCGAGACGGTGTCCATGGAGATCGAATCGCTCTCCGGACAGGACGAGGCCGCCCGCGAGCGGCGCGAGCGGATCCACGCGGCGCTGGACGAGGCCCGCGCCCGCCAGGGCGAGGTCCGCCATCTCGTCGCCGTCCGCACCGACGAGCAGCGCGTCCTCGAGCAGCAGCGCGCGCAGTGGATGCAGGAGGTCACCGAGGCCCGCATCTCCGCCGCCGACCGCCGCCGCGAGGCCGAGGCCCTGCAGCAGCGCGCCGCCGCCCACGAGGACCGCATCCGCGAGCTCGAGAGCCTCGTCCGCGAGCGCGCCGACGGCGTCGTCGCCTACCACCATCGCATCGAGGAGCTGCTGCGCACCACGGCCGCCGCCCGCGACAGCCTGCAGCCGCTCGAGGAGGAGGCCGCGCTCCACCAGAACCGCTTCGACGCGCTGAGGCGCGACCGCGAGGCCCAGGCGCGCATCCTCGACTCCGCCGAGCACAAGGTCCGCACCGAGCGCGACGCGCTCGACGAGGCCCGCGAGGCCCGCAACCGGATCGACATCGAACTGGCCGAGTTCCGCATGCGGCGGCAGACGCTGGTCGAGCGCGTGTGCGCCGACTACCGCGTCACGGTCGAGGACATCCTCGCCGCCCCGGAGCCGGACTGGGGCGAGGCCGGCGCGCCGGGCGACACGGAAACGCTCGAATCCCGCATCGCCGAACTGCGCGCGAAGATCGAATCCATGGGTCCGGTCAACCTCGTCGCGATCGAGGAGTACCAGGAGCTCGAGAAGCGCAACGAGTTCCTCACCGCCCAGCAGGACGACCTGATCCAGTCGAAGCAGCAGTTGCTCGACATGATCAAGCGGATCAACCAGACCACCACACAGATGTTCCAGGAGACGTTTGTGAAGGTGAACGAGAATTTCAAGGACATGTTCGGGAAGCTCTTCGGCGGCGGCACGGCGCGCCTTGTGATGGTGGACGAGGGCGACGTGCTCGAGTCCGGCATCGAGATCATCGCCCGCCCGCCGGGCAAGAAATTGCAGTCGGTGTCGCTGCTCTCCGGCGGCGAGCGCACGATGACCGCGGTCGCCCTGCTCTTCTCCCTCTACATGGTCAAGCCCAGCCCGTTCTGCGTGCTCGACGAGCTCGACGCGGCGCTGGACGACTCCAACATCGGCCGGTTCGTCGCGGTCGTGAAGGACTTCCTCACGAACTCCCAGTTCATCGTGATCACGCACAACCGCCAGACCATCGGCGCGGCCAACGTGCTCTACGGCGTCACGATGGAGAAGCGCGGCGTCTCGAAGATCATCTCCGTGAAGTTCAACCGCCACCAGGCCCCGCCGGGCGAGGGCGCCGGAGCCGCCCCTCCCGCCGGGGCCGCGGAGGCGCCGCCCGCCCCGGCGGAGGCCGCCCCCTCCCCCGCGGAGACCGGGGGCGGCGAGGACCGCGAGGCCGCCGCAGGCGGGTCCGCCACGGCGACCGCGGTCGAGGAGCCGCCGCCGCCGTCATGACGTCCGCACCCGGCGTTCGCGCGCGGCCTCTTCGCGACCCCTCTTTCGTGTTGCATTGGCCGCCGGGCGTGGTATAAGGACGCGCTTTTGTCTCCCCGGGCGCCGGAACCCCCAGCGGCCCCACGGGGATCCTGGATTCCCTGGGGTGGTGAGGTACGAAGAGCATGGCGGTCATCGTTCGATTGCACCGGGCAGGCAGCAACAAGCAGCCCTTCTACCGGGTCGTCGCGGCGGATTCCCGCGGCGCCACCGCGGGCAAGACCCTCGAGATCCTCGGCTGGTACGATCCGAAGAAGAAACACAACGATCTGTCGGTCGACCTCGCACGCATCGAGTACTGGAAGGGCGTGGGGGCCAGCTTGTCCGACACGGTCCGCACCCTCCTGAAGCGCCACAAGCCGGCCGCATCGGCGACGGCGTAGACGGCATCGGGGCGTACCATGAAAGAGATGCTGGAATACATCGTCCGACACCTCGTCGATCATCCGGACGAAATCCGGATCACCGAGGTGGACGGGGAGAAGACGGCCATTTACGAACTTCGGTGCCATCCCGAGGACATCGGGAAGATCATCGGGAAGAACGGCAAGACCGTCGGCGCGATCCGGCTGATCCTCAGCACGGTTGCGGCGAGGAAGGGCCGGCGCGCGATGCTCGAAGTGGTGGAATGACGGACGGCCATGGGGGGCCGCCTCCAGGTCGATGTGATCACCATCTTCCCGGGCATGCTCGAGGGGTTCCTCGGCGAAAGCATGCTCAAGCGGGCCGCCAAGGCCGGGTTCGTGGAGTTCCGCGTGATCAACCTCCGGGATTTCACGACGGACCGGCACCGGACGACGGACGACCGGCCGTACGGCGGCGGGCCGGGCATGGTGATGAAGCCGGAGCCGGTCTTCGCCGCGGTGGAGTCGGTCCGGACGCCGGCCGCGAGGGTCATCCTGATGACTCCGCAGGGCCGCCGGTTCGACCAGGCGATGGCCCGGGAGCTGTCCGCCGCGCCGCACCTGGTGTTCGTCTGCGGACACTACGAGGGCGTGGATGAGCGGATACGGACGGGACTGGTGACGGACGAGATCTCGATCGGCGACTACGTGCTGACGAACGGAGTGCTGCCGGCGGCGGTCGTGATCGACAGCGTGGTCCGGCTGCGCCCCGGGGTGCTCGGCGGGGAGGGCGCGACGGTCGAGGAGTCGTTCAGCGAGGGGTTGCTGGAGTACCCCCAGTACACGCGGCCGCCGGAGTTCAGGGGCATGCGGGTGCCCGAGGTGCTGGTGTCGGGCGACCACGAGGCGGTCCGCCGGTGGCGCCGGGGGCAATCGGTCGAGCGGACGGCGCTGCGCAGGCCCGATCTTGCGGGCGGAGCGGCGACAGGCGAGAATTGAAGGGCGATCAGGAAGGAAAGGCTAGACCATGAAGAACCGGCTGTTGGAGAAGATCGACGTCGAGAACCGCCGCAAGGACGAGATCCCCGATTTCAAGATCGGGGACAGCGTGGCCGTGCACGTGAAGATCAAGGAAGGCGACAAGGAGCGCGTGCAGCTCTTCCATGGCACCGTGATCGCGCGCGACGGCGGCGGCTCGACCGAGACGTTCACGGTCCGCCGCATCTCGTTCGGCTACGGCGTCGAGCGCGTCTTTCCCCTGCACTCGCCGAGCGTGGCCCGCGTCGAGGTCGAGACCCGCGGCCGCGTGCGGCGCGCGAAGCTCTACTATCTCCGCAAGCGCACCGGCAAGGCCGCCCGCGTCCGCAATGAAGAGTAACGCCGTTTGATCGGATTCGAGCGAGAGGCGTTCGCCGCCGGGTTCCGGCGGGTGGCCGGCCTCGATGAAGCCGGTCGCGGGCCGCTCGCGGGACCCGTGGTGGCCGCCTGCGTGGTCCTCCCCCTGGACGCCGGGGTGCCTCCGGATCTCGACGGGCTGACGGATTCCAAGCAACTGACGGCGGCGCAGCGCGCACGCTTCCTGGGGGTTCTGCGCCGCCTGCCCGGCGTCGCCATCGGCGTCGGCCGGGCCTCCGTGGCCGAGATCGACCGCCTCAATATCCTCCGCGCGACGCATCTCGCCATGGCCCGCGCCGCGGCCGCGCTGAAGCCGGCCGCCGATTGCCTCCTGGTGGACGGACTCCCCGTGCCCGGTCTCCCCTGCCCCGCCCGCGCCATCATCCACGGCGACGCCCTGAGTCTCTCCATCGCGGCAGCCAGCGTCGTCGCCAAGGTGACGCGCGACCGGCTCATGGCCGCCATCGACCGGCGTCACCCAGGCTATGGATTTGCACGTCACAAGGGATACGGCACCGCGGCCCACCTGGCGGCCCTCCGGAGCCTCGGACCCTGCCCCGCCCACCGCCGATCGTTCCGCCCGGTCGCCGAGTCCATCCCCCGGCCGGCATGGCCGGACCAGCCCACCCTTCCCGGCATGGAGGAGTCCGCAGGCGCCCCCGCCCCCTCCGGCGGCCCCCGGGTCGCGGGTCCTTGAAACCGCTTTCCTCGCCGACGGCCGTCGGTATCATCCGTTCATGTTCCGATGGCTCACGACGGCCGTGCAACGCGCGACGGGACGGGAGATCGCCGCCCCGCGGCCCGGGGAATGGGGCGAACGCATCGCCGGGCGCGAGCTGCGGCGGGCCGGCTTCCGGCTGGCGGGACACCGCGTCCGCGTCGGCCGCCGGGACGAGATCGACCTGATCGCCTGGGATGGCGACACCCTGGTATTCGTCGAGGTGAAGACCCGCGCGAGCGAGAGCTTCGGCCGCCCCGCGGACGCCGTGGACCGCGCCAAGCGGCGGCATCTCTCGCGCGCCGCCGTGCGGTACATCGCCACGAAACGCATCCGCCCCGCCTACATCCGATTCGACGTCGTCGAGGTGGTCGGCGTCGAGGGCGGCGCGCCGCCGGTCGTCCGTCACCTCCGCAGCGTCTTCGGCCTCGAAGGCGGCTACCGGCTGCCCTGGTGACCCGCCGCTCGAACGCCGCCCGGCATGGAACTTGCGATCCGGCCCTCCGGGGGCTAGACTGGAAAGCCGGGGTGAGTGTCCATAGCGGAGAGGGGGGAGCGTGTCATGCGCGTATTGGTGCTGGGAGCGCGCGGCCAGTTGGGTCAGGACTGCGTGTCGGTCCTCCAGGGAATCCACGAGGTCGTGGCCTGCGACCTGCCGGATGTCGATGTCACGAACATCGATTCGACAGCCTCCTGTGTCGCCGAGACCACACCGGACGCAATCGTCAACTGCGCGGCCTTCACGCAGGTGGATGAGGCGGAGAGCGTCCGCCAACAGGCCCACGCGGTGAACGCCGGCGGGGCGCAATGCGTGGCGGAACTCGCGCGCGAACACGGAGCCTACCTTGTCCATATCTCGACCGACTATGTGTTCGGCGGCCAGCGCCCCCCGCCCCAACCGTATCTTGAGACCGATGAGCCCGGCCCCGTGAATTGGTACGGACGCACCAAGCTGGCCGGCGAGCAGGCGGTCGCCGAGGTCGGGCCCCGCCACGCGATCCTGAGATCGGCTTGGCTCTACGGACGGCACGGGAGGAACTTCCTCCGGGCGGTGCTGCAGCAGGCGCTCCGGGATCCGCGCCGCCCGCTGTGGGTCGTGGCGGACCAGCACGGATGCCCGACGTGGTCCCGGCGCCTCGCGCTGCAGATCGCCCGCCTGATCGCCGCCCAGCCCGAGGGCCTCTTCCATGCCGTGGCGGCCGGCCACACGACCTGGTACGACCTCGCGGTCCGGTTCCTGCAGCTCATGGGCCTGGAGCGCACGGTGGAACGGTGCGCGACGAAGGACCGCCCCAGCCCGGCCGCGCGACCGATGAACTCGATCCTCGGCGACACCCGGCTTGCGGCCGCCGGCCTTTTCGTGATGCGACCCTGGGAGGAGGACCTGGAGGAGTTCGTCCAACGGCATGGCGCGGAACTCGTGGAGGAGATCCGTTCGGAACCGGCATGAACGCCCTTCTTGTCACCGGGGGTGCCGGATTCATCGGATCGAACTTCATCCGTCACGTTCTCGACGAGACCCCGTACCGCGGCCGCGTCGTGAATCTCGACGCGCTCACCTACGCCGCCCATCCCGGAAGCCTGGACGACGTGGCGGCCCGCCACGGCGGACGGTACGTCTTCGTGCGCGCCGACATCCGCGACCGTGCGGCGGTCGACCGGGTGATGGACGAACACGCCGTTGATGCCATCTGCCACTTCGCCGCGGAGTCCCACGTCGACCGCTCGATCGTCCGCCCCGACGACTTCATCCAGACCAACATCGTGGGCACCTTCAACCTGCTGGAGGCGGCACGCGCGCGGCAGGACCGCATCGTCCGCTTCCACCACGTCAGCACCGACGAGGTCTTCGGCAGCCTGGGCCCCAGCGGGGCGTTCACCGAGACGACGCCCTACGCGCCCAACAGCCCGTACTCCGCGTCCAAGGCCGCGTCCGACCACCTCGTCCGCGCCTTCCACGAGACCTATGGACTCCCGGCCACGATCTCCAACTGCTCGAACAACTACGGTCCGTTCCAATTCCCGGAGAAGCTCGTTCCGCTGATGATCCTGAACGCCCTCGAGGGGAAGCCGCTGCCGGTCTACGGCGACGGTCTCAACATCCGCGACTGGCTCTTCGTCCGCGACCACTGCACCGCCGTGTGGCGGATCCTCGAGCGCGGGCGCGACGGGGAGACCTACAATGTCGGCGGACGCAGCGAGCGCACAAACCTCGAGGTCGTTCGACTCATCGCCTCCCTCGTCGACCGCCACGCACCTCCCCTGCCCGGCGGACGGCCGCGCGAGGCGCTCCTGACCTTCGTGCCCGACCGCCCGGGCCACGACCGGCGCTACGCCATCGACTGTTCGAAGATCGAGCGGGATCTCGGCTGGGAGCCCGGGGAGACCTTTGCCTCCGGGCTCGAACGCACCGTCCGCTGGTACCTGGACCACCCGGACTGGATCGACAGCGTCCGCAGCGGGGCCTACCGCGACTGGATCCGGCGCCAGTACGGCGCGTGAGCCGCAGGGGCGGGATTCACAGGTTTGCAGGTTCCGAGGTTCGCAGGCTGGATGCGCGCCACCGCGGGGGCGAAGGCGGGTTCCAAGGGTTGGACGACTACGACGGGCCGTTGTCCAGGGATTGGAAACCTCCGGGCGCCGGGGAGACCACGCGCACGCGGACGGCATCCCTCGGGCGCGAGACCACGATCTCCGCCGCATGCAGCAGATGCCGGCCCCATCCGCCGCCGGCGGGATCGGAGCCGTAGACGCGATCACCGACGATCGGATGGCCGATGGACGCGAGTTGGCACCGGATCTGGTGCGTCACGCCCGTGGCGATCCGAACCCGCAGCAGTGTCCTCCCGCCCGTCGCGCCGACGGGCTCGTAGTCGGTCACCGCCCGCATCGCCCGCTCGCCGCGGGCATCGTCCCCGCCGGACACCACCCGCATGCGGCCGCGATCGCCCGGCGTGTGCGCCAGCAGCGACTCGATCCGGCCGCCCGACCCGACCGCCCCCTCGACCACCGCGAGATACGTCTTCTCCACCTCGTGACGCCGGAACTGCCCGCGGATCGCGTGGTGGGCGGCGCGCGTGCGCGCCGCCAGGATCACCCCCGACGTACCCCCGTCGAGCCGGTGCAGGATCCCGCCCATCGAGGGCTCGTCGCCGGCCCGCACGCATTCGGGAAACCTCGCGGCCAGGGCATTCGCCAGCGTGCCGGTACCGCCCGGCGCCAGCGGATGCACCGCCATGCCGGCGGGCTTGTCCAGGGCGACGAACTCCGCGTCCTGGAGGAGCACAACCAGCGGCAATTCGGGCTGCGGGACGATCCACGGATCGGACCGCTCCAGGAGACGGACCACGGAAATGCGATCGCCGGCCACCACCCGCACGCCCTTCGCCGCCGCCCGCCCGTTCAGCCGCACGTCGCCCGCATCGATCGCGCGCACGACAAGGCCTCGACTGCTCGCGGGGCAATGGCGCAGCACGCATGCATCCAATCGAAGATCCGGCGCAGGCGCCCCCTCGGTCCATTCAAGGTTCTCAATCACGCCCGGTCAGGGCGCCGGCGCTGCGGCGGGCGGCGCGTTGGTGGACGCCGCGTCGGGCTTCTTCTCCTCCGGCGGCTGGAGAAGATCCTTGCGCTCCATCGGCAGTCCCTCGAAGCGCGATCCCTCGACGAGATAGACCCACTTCCCCGCGCGCTCGTTGAACTCGCGGATCTCGCCGGCGATCTTGTCGTCCTCTTCCTTGCGCTTCTTGACGTCGTCCTCGTGGCGCTTCTTCACGTCCTCGGCCGCATCGGCCTTGGGGGCCTCGGGCGGCGGGGCGGGTGTGAAGGCGGCGGACACCGCGACGTACCGCATCGCGTTGGTCGTCGCCTTGCCGATGCGGACCGTGTACTCGCGCCCGTTCTTCGCCTTCGCGACGACGACATCGGGCTTGTCGAGGCCGGTGTCGGCAGGCTTCAGGGACGGGTCGGCGACATCGGTGAAGCGGAGGAAGCTGACGATGCCGGACAGCTTGCCGGATTTCGCCGTGTCCATTTTCTCGTTCGTCGACAGGCCGGGCAACTTGAGCTCGAAGGACTCGTTCGTCAGCGTGATGGCCGCCTTGCCGTTCGGCGTCCAGGCCAGCGAGGTGATGTCCGAGCTGTACACGTCGACCAGCTGCGTCTCCATCCAGTCGACGGACTTCGCGGGAAGGCTGCTGAACGTCTCGGCGACCAGCACGGCGCGGCCGTCGGCAAGCACGAAGCGGCCGTCCGGGAAACTCATCTCGCCGCCGCGGCTGCGGGTCTTTCCGAGGATGACCGTGGCCAGCGCCTTGCCGTCCTTGTCCGAGGCCGTCACGACAGTCCCGGAGCCGGCCTTCGTCCCGCCGTTCGTTCCGGCCGCGGGCGCGACGAGATCCAGCGCCGCCCATTCCTTCTCACCGCCCGGCACGCCCTGGCCCACCTTGAGATCGACCAGCGAACGCAGGAACTTGCGGACGTCGTCGAACTTGACCGGATGGCCGTGGCGATCCGGCGCGACCCACACGCCGGCGGCCTTGGCCACGCGGACGGTGCTCTCCGCCGTCACGAAGTCGAGCGACTCGACGGCGTTCAGCGTCTCGGGGGCCTGCAGGGCCGCGACGACCGGCGCGCCGCTGTCGGCCGCTGGCCGGCCCACCCGGGCCTTCCGGGACTGCGTCCACACCGCCGCCCCCACGAGCACGGCGGCCACAAGCACGAGAGTCATCAGTTTGTTCGTCTTCATCGTCCGTCACCCGTCCTCAATCGATTGTTCACCCGCTCAGCGCCGGCCGCGCCGCCACATGCCGAAGCCGATACCGGCGACCCCCACCAGCAGCGGGACGCCGAGGATGTTGATGGCCTTGACCACGGCGCCGAGGCGCTCGATGTCTGCGCGCAGGCTCTTGCGGACCTTCTTGAGCTCCTGCTGCGTCTCGAGTTCCTGCTTCCGGAAGCGCTCGATCTCGGCCTTCTGCTCCGGGCTGAGGACCAGTTCCTGGCCCTTGCCCTTCTCCGCCTGCAGTTCGTTGAGCCGCTGCTGGGTCTGCTCGAGCTTCGCCTGCAGGTCGTTCTCCTGCTGCATGTACTGCTCCTGGGCATCCCGCAGGAGGCCGACCACCACGTCGAACGGGCGGTCCATGCGGCCGCGCGAACGGATCTGCGACAGCTTCGCGCTGCCCGAGATGTCCTCCAGAATGCTGTAGAAGAAGGTCAGGTTGTCGTTCCACGGCGCGTAGGCCGTCTGGCCGAACATTCGCACCTCGCGCAGGCAGAAGGGATCGAAGAGCATGTCCACGTCGCCGACGAGCAGCACGCGGCCCTCGCCGTTGCCTTCCTTCATCGACGCCGCGGCGGCCGGGGCGTTGGTCGAGGCCGCGGAGGCCGTCGCGTTCGTGTCCGCCGCGTCCCCGGGCTTGCCGTCCGGAAACGCGGTCTTGAACTTGCCGTCCAGGCGGACCGCCAGGGCCTCGCGCCGCATGCCCGACTTGAAGTCGCGGCGGAGGCCCTCCGGGCCGAACTTGGCGGTCATCGCGTCGACGAGGCCCGAGGCCTCGGACGTCTGCATCAGCACGGTCGCCGTGAGGCCGGCCGGCGCTTCGACCCGGAACGTCCCGGACCCGGGCAGGAGAAGGGTCTCGATCTTCGAGGTCAGCCGGTCCTCCGCGTTCATGTTGTCGGGACGGAGGCTGAGCCACGTGGGGTTCTCCACGACGCGGTTGTCGCGGCCGCGGGTCGGGGTGATGGCCTCGAGATCGGCGATCACGCGCTCGGGCTCGTACGACACGCCCCAGGCCGGCAGCAGTCTGCCGAGCGTGGAGCCGCCGCCGCCGAAGTTCGGCATGCCCATCGGGTTCTGCCCCTGATCGTCGGCAAGGCACATGGGGTCGAGGAAGGCGAGCAGCCGGCCGCCGCGCAGCACGAACTGGTCGATGGCGAACAGCGCCCCGTCGGAGAGGCTCTTCGGGTGCACGGCGACGAGGACGTCGACATCCGCGTCGACGGCCTCGAGCGTGTCGTTGAGCTGCCGCACCTCGTAGTCCTTCTCCAGGTCCGTGAAGGCATACCAGCCCCGCTGCGGCGGCCGCTGCGGCCCGAACGGCATCTGCTGCATGCCGCCGCCCATGACCGGGAGGGACGAGAGCAGCCCGATGACGGGCTTCTTGGGGTTCGCGACGCGCGTGATGAGGCGCGTGACGTCGTATTCGAGCCGCTCCCCCTCCTCCGGGTTGAGGAACGGGATCACCGCCTCCGCGTTGCCCTTGACGGCCACGAGGCCGAGCGCGACATCGGGGCCGAACATGCCGACAGGCTGGCTCTCCACTCCGTACCGGCGGGCCCAGTCGGCCGCATCGGAATCCGGCTGGGGATCGTGCTTCTCGACGAGGACGTTGCCCTTCCCGCCGATCTCGTACTCGCGCAGAAGATCCTCCACGGAGCGCGCAAACAGCTTCAGCGACGGCGGCACCTGCGGATCGCTGCCGTTGAAGAAGAGTTTCAGCGTCACCGGGCCGTCGAGACCCTTCAGCACGTCGCGCGTGCCGTCGGAGAGCGTGTAGATGCGGTCCTGCGTCAGGTCGACGCGCCACACGGCGCCGCCGAGCAGGATGTTGACCGCCGCGATGATCACCGCGACGACGACGAAGGCGACAAGGCTGCTACCGAACAGCCGGTTTCCACGGGGTTGGCTCATGCGGGGGTCCTCCGATCACGAAGACTTGCGGTTTTCCAGGACGAGATGGGCTCCGAACAGCGCCAGCGCCATCACGCTCGCGTAGTAGGCGAGATCGCGGATGTCGATCACGCCGCGCTGCATCGACTCGAAGTGCGGCATCACGCTCAGCGACGCGATCCCGTTGACCAGCCAGCCGGGGGCCCACTTGTTGACGATCTCCATCACCGGCGGCCAGCCCGCGATCGCGAGGAACAGGCAGATCACGAAGGCGACCACGAAGCTGATCACCTGGTTGCGCGTCATCGCCGAGGTCAGCATGCCGACCGCGACGTAGGCGCCGGCGAGCAGGATCGCCCCCACGTAGCCCCCGATCACCGCGCCGGCATCGGGGCTGCCGAGGTAGATCGTCGTGATGACGACCGGAAGGGTCAGCAGGATGCCGATCTTCATGAACAGCCACGCGGCGAGGAACTTCCCGAGCAGCGCCTGGGGCAGCGTCACCGGGAACGTCATCAGCAGCTCGAGCGTCCCCGTGCGCCGCTCCTCGGTCCACAGGCGCATGGTGGCCGCCGGAACCAGCAGCAGGTTGACCCAGGGGAACCAGAAGAAAAAGTACTTCAGGTCCGCCTGGTTGGCCTCGTAGAAGCGGCTGACGAAGAACGTCAGGAAGCCGATCAGCATGAGGTAGAAGACCAGGAACACGTAGGCCACCGGCGAGGCGAAATAGGCCCGGAATTCCCGTTTGAAGATCTCGAGCGTGTTTCCCGCGAATGCATTCATCGTCGTGCGTCCTCCGGTGCGGCGGTCAGCGCCTGGTGGTTTGTTCGGCCGTGC
>CAYODK010000125.1:0-16237 GCA_964402695.1 uncultured Verrucomicrobiota bacterium | reverse complement strand
GGGGCGATCCGGCGGTGCCGGACCGCGAGGTCTCGGGGCTCCAGTTCCTGCGTACCCCCGCGGGCTTCGATGTCCGTTTCCGCGACGCCCTCGATCGCCCGGGGGCTTACCCGGTCGTCCAGCGCGCCGCGCAGATCGCCGGACCTTGGGAGGATGTCCCCGACTCCGTCGTCAGCAACCTCCCGGGCTTCACCCTCCGCTCCGCCGCCCTCCCTCCGCCCGCCGCGGACACCAACCTCTTCCTCCGCCTCCGCGCACGCACAACGCCGTAGAGCGGTCAGAAGTTCCCGTAGCCGTTCAGGATTGCGCGTGCGAGCGATCCGTCAACGGTCTCAGGAAGGGCCGAGGTCGGGTGGTCGTACCACGACTGGACATTGTAGCCGGACGGAGAGCCGCCGGCGGCCCGGTAGCGGACGATGTAGTCCGCAACGGCGTTCTGGAACGCCATGCCGCTCGTCGCCCCGGCCGTGGCGTCGTTGACAATCAGGATGAAGCGGAGGCCGCGGGACTCCGCAAACACCTCGAGGTTCCGCACCCGCTGCATCCAGTTCACGGTGTTCTTGATCGACGTCTGGTTGGACGTGTGCGCGCCGAGGGCGTAGTCGCGCGGGTGGTCCGCGCAGATCGCGTGGATCGGCATCCCGGCGCGCGCGGCCTCGGCGAGCACGTGCTCGATGACGGGCTTGAAGTCGCCCCGGCCCATCCGCCCCGGCGAGAAGCCGAAGTTGTAGTAGGCCGGCCCGCCCTCCCAGCCCCAGTTCGGGAAGTTGGGAAGGTAGATGAACTTCACGCCCGGCATCGCGACCCGGTGCAGCCGCATACTGTCGAGCAGCTCCCGGGTGGCGGTTTCGAGGGTAAACAAGCCGGTCTCGACGCGGACCCCTTCGGAGTTCTCCGGGTACCAGGCCCGGTTGATGGGATCGTCGAACTCAAGCTGGTCGACCGTGCCGCCCGCATCGAGCCACTTGCGGATCTTGGCGAACTCGGTGGCGTGGGATCGCTCGCCGGCGTTCAGCGTGTCGCCGGTGATGCAGTGGGCGCCCAGCAGGCCGCCCAGTTCGATCGCGATGCGGATCCCGTGCGCGTTCACGACCGCGGCGAGGTTCTGGAGTTGCTGCGTCGTGGCGTTGTTGACGGTGTCGATGTAGAGCTTCAGCACCTTCAGATTCGCCCGCACCCCGGCCCATTCCGCGAGGCGGTTCGTGTCGCCGAAGGCCCAGCACTCGGACGGGTCGGGCACCGTCGAATAGTGAAGCTGCGTGGCGCGGAGTTCGGCGGTCGGGCCGGACGGAGGGACGGTCGGCGGCCCGACGGTCAGCGCCAGCGTGCCGGTCGCGACGCCGTCGACCTGGTCGTCGGCGAGGATCCGCAGGTCGAGCGACGTCTCGGCCCAGTACGGAGGCGCGCCCGTGATGCCCCCGGTGTCCGCGACGACCCCGAGCCAGTCGGGCAGTGGCAACCCGTTCGTGAGGGTCGCGGCGTAGCGCATCGCGTGGCCGTCGGGCTCGGTGAAGGTGCCGGCGGGAAGGTCGTGGACGAAGGCCCCGCCGGCCGGGACCGTGACCGGCGCGGGCGGACTCGACGCCTGCGGCGGGCTGCCGAGCGCGGCGATCCGATGGACTCCCGCGGAGACGGGGCGGAACCGGATCGCGGGCGTCTGCGCGCCGTCGAGGACCTCGTCGGTGCGCCAGACGCCGCCGGAGACGGACGATTGCAGTGCGTAGGAACCTGCGGGCAGTGCGGGGATCGCGAGTTCGACGGCCTCCCCGATCCCGACCTCGGCCTCTCCTTCGGGCAGCAAGGCGGTTTCGAGGATCCTGATGTAGTCCACTGAGAAACCGCCGCCCCCGGTTTCCGGCAGGACGAGCGCCAGTTCCGTCACGGGGCTGTGCGTCCAGGCCGCGTCGCCGCGGAAATCAAGCAGGTAGGTGTGGGCCTCGCCGTCGCCCGCAATCTCGAAGGCGGGGCGGTTGACGGTGCGTCCTCCGCTGCCGTTGGCGAACTCGATCCTCGCCGGACCGGCGACAGAACTGCGGAGGCGGACTTCGATCCAGCGATGGATGGCGGTGTCGATGTTGGTCAGCCCGTACGATGCGGCGATCCCGAACTCCAGCGTCGCGCCGCCGGCGGGCGCCGTGGCGGCGAACAGGCCCTGGGTGACCGCGAACCCGTTGGTTCCTTCGATCGCGGCGCCCCCCACGACGCCGGCGAAACCGTACCCGAAGACCGGGGCGTTCACACCGCCGCGGGCGTTGCCGGTCTCGTCGAACTCCCAGCCGATCGCGCGGCCCCGGTCGAGAGCGATGTAGTCGACGGACCACACGCCCGGGGGGACGTTCGTCGTCGGCACGGGATCGATGCGAACCCCGCTGCCGTCGCCCGCGACCGGGAATGCGCGGTTGCCGGCGACCGTCTGCAGGTTCGTGCGGACGGGAAAGGTCGCCTGCTCGCCGGTCTTCGCGGGATTGGCCCAGGCCGTGGCCGTGCTGTTCGTGGCGGAGTAGCGGTGGCGGACACGGATCCAGCCGAACGAAAGGAAATCGATGGATCCGTACAACTGCGTGAAGACCACCTTGGGATCGTGCGTGGCACCATCATAGGGGAACGAGGCGAGACCGCCGGCGTTGCCTGCGTAGGACATCCCCTGCAGCAATTGGAGAAACGACCGCGTTCCGGGGTCGTTGAAGTCCTCGAACATCAGCGTGTTCGTGGACGGCGGATCGCGATGGACGATCGGGCTCGGAGGCGCGGCCGGGTGCCGGAGGCGGAAGAAGCGCCTCGGACCGGCGTCGTGGAGGCTGATGAATCCGGACTGGGGGCCCCCGGTGCCGACGAAGGCGGACTCCTCCGTCCACACCGGTGCATCGAGGTCCACCGCAGACTCGATCGTGCACGCCACGCCGGCCGGCGCGCGCAGCGGAAGTTCGATCGCGCGCCCGGCCTCGGGCTGCGGCGGCGACTGTGCCCAGGCCGCCGCCGCGACCGACGCGGCGACCACGGCCAACCATGACGCACGACCTTCCATTCCGCCTGCTTCCGGATCGAGCGCCGGATTCCCCCCACACAGGCCGCACGCGATGCCAGGGCTGCACACCCGCCGCTCGACCGGCGGGAACGATGTCGCAGGAGAGGGCCAGGATCAAGCTTCGCGAGGACCTGGGTCGGCCTCCGCCGTTCGTCGGCGGTAGAGGAGCCATCGGGAGTCGCCGGACTCGCGCTCGCGGACGAGGTCCCACGAGGAGTCCGAGGCGATCGGCGCCGTGGCGGGCTGCTCGTAGACAAAGACCGCGCCGGTCGCGAGGAGGCCGGGGCGACCGAGGCCGACGAGCAGGCGGGGGAGAAGATCCGCCTCCGTCCCCGGGCCGTACGGGGGATCGGCAAGCACGAGATCGAAGGGCCCGTGCGGGGCGTAGCGGTCGGTATCCAGGGCGTCCGCACGAACGGTGCGAAGCCGGGCCCCGGGCGTAGCCGTCGAAAGGTCGCGGACATTCCGCTGGAGGACGGCGAAGGTCTTCGGATGCCGTTCGACCCAGCAGACCGACGCCGCGCCGCGGCTGAGGGCCTCGAGGCCGAGGGCGCCGGATCCGGCGAAGAGGTCGAGAACGCGCGCCCCCTCGACGAAGGATCCCAGCGACGAGTAGACGCCCTGGCGAAGGCGATCCTGACTGGGCCGAACACCCGACGGAGGCACGGCGATGCGTCGCCCGCCCAGCATCCCCCCGGTGATGCGGATCATGCCCACGGCCGTCTCACGGGGGCAGCATATCAGCCCCCCCTTTGACGTGACAACAGGCACATTGTGGAGTAAGGTATGCGTACACCGTATGATGCGCACCAGAAGCGTCTTCGGACTCTGTCCGAATCGTCGCCGGAACGTGGTGGGGAATCTCTTGCGGGGGGCATGACCATGAGGACGCGAGGCTTGGCCCGTTCACAATCCCGGCTCACGATGACGTGTGCGCTTCTGGCCTGGGCCGCAACCGCCGCCAGCGCACAGACCGGCGCCGCGGCATCGGGTGCCGGCGGGGAAATCATGATCCGCCGGGGACCGCGCACGCGGCCGGTGCCGGTCGATGCGCCGCGCGGAACCTCGGCCCCCGCGGTTTCGGTTTCAACCCCGGTGCCGGCGCCGACCGCGCCGCCGGCCGGCGGGACCCCGGCCACAACCTCCCCGGTCCCGATCGCCGTCGCGCCGTCGACCGCGGTGCCTCCCAAGGTCCCGGTTGCCCCATCGCTGCCGTTTCCGTTCGTTTCCGCTCCGCAGCCGGCGCCCGTGCCGACCGCCGTCCTGACGTCGACGGTCCCGGTCGCCGCATCCGCACCCGTTCCGCCGCCGGCCCCGGGTACGACGTCCGTATCGGCCACGATCACCGTCACCACGGCGGCCGCACCCGCCGCCGTCGTCACACCCCCGGGCGGGGCGGCCGCGCCGGCTGCGCCGGTTGCCGTCCTGACGTCCGCACCTCCCGCCGCCGTACCCGAAGCCGCCCCCACGCCCGCGGCCTCCCCCGCCGCGGCGACCGAAGCCGTACCCGGTGGACCGGGGCTCTTCTTTGAGCTCTTTCAGAAGTCCGCCACGACTCCCCGCACATCCACCCGGCCGGCCACCTCCGTGCCGCTGACCCCGTTGATGCAGAGCGCGACGAACACGGGGCCATCCAAGGCGACCCGGGCCCGGGACATGCTGGAGGAGGGCATTGCCCTTGCGCGGGAGCAGCGCACGGCGGAGGCCATTCCCATCCTCGAAGAGGTGATCCATCTGGAACCGACGACGATGCCGGCCTGGGAACAACTCGGCTGGTGCTACTGGGCGGCCGGCCGCAAGGCCGACACCATGGCGCTCTGGCAGCGCCTGCTCGCGCTGGACCCGGCCAACCCCTACACCTACAGCCTCCTGGCGAAGGCCGCGGTGGCGAACAACGACCTGGAGAAGGCCACCGAGTACAACCGGAAGAGCCTCGAACTCAATCCGAACCAGCCCAACGTCCGGTTCGACCTCGCCCGCACGCTGCTCTGGAAAGGCGCGCCCGACGACGCCATGCCGATGCTCGAGGAAGTGATCGCCATCGATCCGAACCGCATCGATGTCATCCTGGAACTGGCCCGCGCGCGAACCTACGCATGGCAGTTCGAGACCGCGTTCCCCCTGTGGCAGAAGCTGCGCGAGACCGCGCCGGACGAGCTCAGCTACATCTCGGCCGAGGCGCTGTGCCGGCTCCACACGAACGAACCGGAGGCTGCGCGGGAACTGGCGACGCGCGTCCTGGCATCCGCGCCGGACGACGCCTACGCCCTCGACGTGATGGCGTGCCTGTCGGAGTTCAGCGAGGCCCCCGCCACGGCCCTGCCGTACCTGCGCAAGCTGATGGACGTCGCCGAGAATCCACCCGAGCGCGAGCGATGGCGCGTGCGCCTCATCAAGCTGCTGATCCGTTTGAACCGCGCGGAACCGCGGGTGTACGGGCTTCGCGAGGCGGTCGACCTCACCCGCGAACGCATCAAGCACGATCCCCAGTCCGTGGATGCGCGGCTCCTGCTCGGCGAATTGCAGCTGATGGACGGCATGCTGCCCGACGCCGAGCGGCAGTTCATCTCCGTCCTGCGCGAGTTCAACGCCTACAACATCCGCGCGCGGCGCGGCCTGCTGGAGACCTACCTCGCCGCGAAACAGTACGACAACGCCCGGGAGCAGCTGGTCGCCCTCAGCCGCTTCAATCCCCAGGACCCCTACCTGCTCTACCACCTCGCCCGCCTGGAATCCGCGCGCGGGGACTTCTTCAAGGCGCACGAGGCGCTCGACAAGCTGGAGGCCGCCGGACAGCGGGGCGCCGTGGGCGTCCTCCTGTACCACGGCCTCACGCGCAGCCGCTACTTCGCGGAAGCCCTGTCGACCGAGCGATTCCGCGAACACATGGTCGCCCTCCAGAAAGTGCGGGCGCGGTTCGTGAAGTGCAGCGAGATCCCGTCCATGCTGGACGATGACCGCACCCAGCGGGCGTCGTCCCGGCCGGTCCTCCTCGGCGCCGGCTTCGCGCGGCCGGCGGGGGCGATGCCGCTGACGGTCGCGGTCAGCTTCGACGATGCCCGGCGCGACTCCATGATGTACGGCACGGAGATCGGCAAGGACCTCGGGCTCGTGTTCTCCATGCACGTCCCGGTCGGCTACATCCAGCGCAACCATTCCTTCATCAGCACGTGGGCCATGCTGCAGAAGTACCAGCAGGAGGGATGCTGGGAGTTCGGCGGCCACATGATGGACGGAGCGATCCTCGCCCCGATCGACGCCTCCGGCCGCCTGTGGCACGCCCTCCCGAACCTGACGTGGCAGACGAACTCGGCCCGCATGGAGACGATCGCCGAATACGACCGCCGGCTCGCTTTCGAGTTCGGCGAGAGCCGGCGGGTTCTGACCGAGCAGCTTGGCGGCCCCGTGAACTTCGTGGCCTATCCGTTCGGCGATATCGGGCAGGAGGATATGACCAACGTCGACGATCCGGCCGGCCGCATCCTCCCGCACGCGCGCCGTCACTTCCAGGCCGGGTTCATCCAGAGCGTGTTCGGCCACGCGGTCGCGGGCGATGATCCGCTGCTCTACCAGCGCCACGAGATGGACCGCTGGATGAGCGGGGAGGATACGGTCGACTACCTCTACGAGCACCATCCCGTCTACCTCGCCCGCCGGCTGCGGGCGGAGTACTCCGCCCTCGAGGGCAAGCTGTACAAGGCCCGCTCGGCGCTGGAGGCGCTGGAACTGGACGGCTACCCGGAACGGCCGCTGGCGAGGGTCAAGAAGTACGTCAACGACCGTCTTTCCCAGGCCTTCGGCGCTCCGGCCCAGGGACCCGGGACGATCAAGAAGGCGCCGTGGGCGATCGAGATCCGCAAGCCGTACGTCGGCGTGAGCGGAGAGTACTTCGAGGACAACCAGGACCGGCGCAGTTGGCGCATCTTCGGACTGGCGGGCGTCAACATGACCCCCAACCTCCTGTTGGAGGGCCGGGCCGGAATCGGTCGCCTCACGCAGGACGTCATCGAGACCTTCACGAACACCGTGGTGGCGGGCGTCACGACGAACACCACGTTCTCGAACAACACCTACCGCATTGACATCGACGAGCGGGCCGTCGGCGGACGGGCCGTGTTCACCTTCCCGAACGGCATCTACCTCGTCGGCGACCTGCTGCAGCGGACGTTCTCCGGCGACGTCGATCGCGAAGTCATCGCCTGGGCCCTGGAGACGCAGATCCGCCCGTTCCAGCCGTTCGACCTGCTCGCCCGCTACGAGCACGACATGGCGCCCTCGGCCCTCGCGGTTCTCCAGGATATCGACTACGACCTGTGGCAACTCGTCGGCAACGTCCGCGTTCGCGACGACTGGAACGTGGTCGCCTCCTTCTCGCGGTACGACTTCTCCGACGACAACACACGCGACCACTTCATCGCGGGCACCTCGTGGACGGTCCACCCGCGCACAGGGCTCCGCCTGGGGGTTCGGTTCTCGTACGACGACGCTGAACACGAGAGCCTCGCCTACTGGACCCCCTATCAACTGCAGCGGTACTACGTCGAGGGCGGCTTCCAGGGGAACCACCTGCGGACCTACTACAACCTCCGCCTGCGCCTCGGCATCGGCCGCGAAGAGGCCCGGCCCGAGGAGGTGCAGCGGTACCAGGAGACCGTCGCGCGGGCGGCCGCCCAGCAGTTCGATCCGGGCCCCGCCCCGAACGAGGACTGGGAGGAGGTCATCGGGATCGCCGCCTCCGCTCGCAGGCCCTTCGGCGAACACTGGGTGCTGAGCGGAGAGGTCTCCTACAACAAGAATCCCAACTATAACGAGGTCAGCCTTCTGGGCAGTCTCCGGTACCGGTTCTGACGCCCGGGGTACGCTCACGGCATGCTGTTTCCCACCGTCACGTTCGCCGTCTTCTTCGCGCTGGTCTACGCGGGGCACTGGCTTCTGCACCGGCGGCCGCTGACTTGGAAGTGGTTCCTGCTCGCGACGAGTTACGTGTTCTACGGGTACTGGGACTGGCGTTTCCTGTTCCTGATCGGCGCCTCGACCATCGTCAATCACGGCTTCGCCCTTGCGATGGATCGGACGGCGGCCCCGGGGCGTCGGCGCGCTCTGGTCCTGGCCGCGGTCGCGGCGAACCTGATCGCGCTCGGATTCTTCAAGTACTACGGGTTCTTCGTGGTCAACGCCTACGCCTTCTGCGCGGCCCTCGGCGTGGCCTGTCCCTTCCCGCTGCTCGACGTGGTTCTTCCCGTCGGGATTTCGTTCTTCACCTTCCAGGCAATGAGCTACGTCATCGACGTCCACCGCCGTGTGATCCGCCCGGCCGGATCCTGCCTCGATTTCGCGGTCTACCTCGCGTTCTTCCCGCAACTCGTCGCGGGGCCGATCGTCCGTGCGAGCACCCTCCTTCCGCAGATCGAACGGCCGGCGCTTCCGGAGCGGCTCGACGTCGGGCGCGCCTCGGTGCTGATCCTCGCCGGCCTGTTCAAGAAGATCGTGATTGCCAACGCCCTGGCGACCCGGATCGTGGACCCCGTCTTCGACAACCCCGAGAGCTTCGGCACCCTGGACACCCTGTTCGCCATCTACGGGTACAACATCCAGATCTACTGCGATTTCTCCGCCTACTCCGACATCGCCATCGGCGTCGCCCTGCTGATGGGCTTCCATTTCCCGATCAACTTCGATGCGCCGTACCTGTCGACGTCGTTCCAGGAGTTCTGGAGGCGATGGCACCTGTCCCTGTCGACGTGGCTGCGGGACTACCTCTACTTCCCCCTCGGGGGCTCCCGCGGATCATCGGTGCGAACCTCGATGAATCTGTTTCTGACGTTCCTGCTGGGCGGCATCTGGCATGGCGCCGGATGGAACTTCATCATCTGGGGCATCCTCCACGGGTCCTTCCTGGTCGGCGAGCGCGTGCTCCACGGCGCCCGCGGGGCCGCGATTCGCGCCGCGGCGGCGCTGTCGCTTCCCGGGCGCATCCTCCGCATGATCGTTGTCTTCCACCTGCTCGGTTTCACGCTGCTCTTCTTCCGCGCGCGGACCCTCGACGACTCCTTCGCCCTGATGAAGGCGCTGGCGAGCGGGGGGGCCGCCACGATGGTCTCGATACCCGTGATCCTCGCACTGATCGTCGGGTTTGCGACGCAGGTGTTCGACGGCGACCGGGCGCGCCGTCTCTGGGATGCCTGGGCCCGGTGGCCCGCCTGGGTGCAGGGGTCGGCGGCGGCAGTGATCCTCACCCTCATCTGCGCGCTGGGTCCCCGGGGCGTGGCTCCGTTCATCTACTTCCAGTTCTGAGGCGGATCATGACGGAACGATCGATCGAAATCAGCCGCATGGAATCGGGGAAGGGCGCGCCCCGGGGCTCGATCCACAGGACCGTCGCGGTGTTCTTCGTCGTCGGCGCGCTGCTGAACGGCGAGAATCTCCTCCGGAACGCGGAACGCATGGAGCACGGAAGCCGCGCTCGCGCCGTCTGCGTCGCGCTGTCCCGGCCGCTGGCGGCCGTCACGCGCGCGCTCCACCTCGGCGCCCTGCGACGGACCGTTGAAACGTGGATGGACGCCGTGAGTCCCCAGCCCCCCTGACCACCTCGGGGGACTCCGCCGGCTCCCATTGAATCCGGGGGAATCCTCTCTTACACTGTCGGCATGAACCTATCCCCGCGGACCGCCAAGCTTGGATCCCGCCTCCGCCCCCGCGCCCTTGCCGCGCTCGCCATCATCGCCGGGGCTTCCCTCCCCGGGGCCGTCCTGTCGGACGAGCCGCCCCGCGGCATCCTGGTATGCGGGGACTCGATGGTGAAGATCGTCGCACGCTCGCTCACGCGCGAGTTTGCCGGGGTCCCCGCCGTTCGACTCACCCAGCTTGTCTCCATCGGGACCGGGCTGGCGCGACCCGACGTGTTCGACTGGCCCGCCAGGATCCAGGAGGCGTCCGCGGATCGGCCGGAGGCGGTCGCGATCATGCTCGGCGCCAACGACGGCCAGAACCTGCGGACGGCCGCCGGCGCCGTGGTCCTTGAAGGCACGCCCGAATGGACCGCCGAGTACGCCGGCCGGGTGGCCGGAGTCCTGGCCCAGGCGAAGGCCGCGGGCGCCCGGCACATCCTGTGGATCGGGATGCCCGACATGAGGGAGCGGAAACTCCACGCCGACGCCCAGCGGATCAACGAGATCGCCCGCGCCGAATGCGCGAAGGTGGAGGGCGCGCAGTTCTTCGACACCGCCCCCCTCTTCAGCCCGAAGCCGGGAACCTACAACGCGTATATCGTACAGCCCGGCGGGAAACCCCTGCTGGTTCGGTCCAGCGACGGAGGCCATCTCAACAGCGACGGGGCCGATCTCCTGGCCCGCGCCATCCGCACCAAGCTGACGGAACTGATGGGGCTTCAGTAGCCGATCATCAGGGGGTCCGGGCTGGACAGCTCGGCGTCCTCCTTGAGGTCGGAGCGCCGCACGATCCTCACCTCGACCGCGTCGCCGGTTCCGTTCGTGAACTCGCCGCCGCGCGCGACGGGCATCATCCGGGCCAGGCGCCCGGTCTTGTCCACGGAGGCGACGAGGATCCGCAGGGTCGAGCCTTTCATGCGCTGGCGAAGGGACGCGACCCACTCGTCGCCCGGCCATTCCTTGAACATGAGGATGAAGCCGTCGGCCCCGCTCTCCTTGGCCTTGGCCTCCAAGTCGTCCGGCAGCACGCCCGCGGCCGCGCGGCAGTCGACGAACGGCGTCAGCCACATGCGGTGGTATCGGGCGAAGACATCATAGATCTGCCGGTCGGCCGACTGCATCGACTGCCAGCGTCCGTCGGACTGGATCGTGAACCAGGCGGGGCAGAGGGAGGTCAGCCGCGACACATCCTGCCGGATGGCGGCGATCTGCGCGTCCGCATCGGCGGCGGAGCCGGCCGGGGCCAGGACGCCCAGCCGCATCGGCGCCGCGCCGGCCGCGAGCCCCAGCAGTTCGACCGAGGCCCGGCCCCGCTCGATGGAGTGGACGGCCAGCCCGAGCCAGCCCTGGCCCATGTCCTTCGGCACGTGCAGCCGCGCACCGAACATGGGCACGCCGTCCACGTAGCCCATGATGCCGTCCCCGCTGGCCTCCATCCGCAGGCGGAACTTGCCCTCCGGCCGCTTCCACTCCATCTTCCGCTCGGCCAGCAACCGGCTCCCTCGCCATGTCTGGAGGTGCAGGAATCCGGCATCGCTGTAGCCGAACCGGGCCATATGCTCGGTGGTCCGGCTCGTGTACAGCCAGATGTTGCCCGAGGACTGCCCCACCACGGCTTCGACGAACGCATTGCGCAGCTGCATCGAGCCCAGCAGGCGCAGGGCGCCTTCGGAGTAGGTCTCGCCCGCCGCGAAGAGGGCGCCGCCGCCCGATCCAGGCGACAGGACGCCGCCCTCGATCCACCACCGGTTGGAAAGCCGTCCGTCGGCGAGCGTCTCGTTGACGGGCTCCGCGCGCGGGGTCATCCGACCGAAGATCTCCGCCACCCGGGGATCCTTCGTGCGCGAGGCGATGTCGCGGACCACGGCCACGAGGGCCTCCGAACCGGGAAGCGAGGTCAATTCGTACTTCCACACGGCCTGGCCGAGGGCCAGGTGATTCTCCGGCTTCCCGCCGGCGGCGGCGAGGCGGTCCATCATCTGCCGGTACTCCTCGTCCGACTTCGCCAGCCTGAGCAGCATGGTCAGGGCCTCCACGTTCTCGGGCTCGACCGCCAGCAGCTTCCGGGCAACCTCGGCGGCCTCGTCCCCGCGGCCGTTCTCGTTGAGCCATCGGGCCTGGGCGAGCAGGATCTCGGGGGTGCCGGGGAACAGGCGGGCATAGAGATTCAGGAGCTCGGCGGCGCGCTCGGATTCGCCGAGGGAGCCATACAACCCGGCACGGCGGATCGCCAGCGTGACCTGACCGGGATCGAGTTCGAGGCTCCGTTCGTACTCGATGGCGGCCCCCTTGAGATCGCCCTTCCGCGACAGGGCGTCACCGATCAACATGTAGGCCTTGGGGTTGTCGGGCTCCATCTTGAGCCACCCGCGCCATGTCTCGATGGCCCGGTCATACTGGCCCTCCAGGTAGGCGGCGAGCCCCTCCTGCTGCAGGCGGCCGCTCTTGGCCTCCTGGGACTCGATCGTGATCCCCTCCCCGGTCGTCGGGATCATGTAGAAAAGCGGCAGTTCCTCGTCCGCGGCCGGCGCGGGGACGGTCTCCGTTCGGACGATCTGCGCCGTCTTCCCCGCGGCGTCGGCCTTCACCGGCGACGAGGGCTCCACCACGACCTTGGCGTTCGGGACCACGGCGAGCAGCGAGTGGATCTGCGCGCGCGTCTCCAGCGCCTGCGGCAGACGGACCAGGAGCCGCGCGCCCTGGCTGCCGAGCGCCTCCGCGCACTGCCGCAACCAGGATGCGGCCGCCGGGAGCGTGACATTGCGCATGCCGTGCATGTTCACCAGCACGCCGTCGAATTTCTCCCGGGCCGCCTTCTCGGCCAGCAACGTCGGCGCGATGCGGCTCATCGCCGCTTCGTCGTCGAGAACCACCTGGGGGTGCAGCTGGAGGTGGTTGACGCGGGCGAGCTTCCGGTAGATCTCCAGTTCCTCCGGCTCCCCGGCCAGCCGACCCCCCGACGCGGCCTCCATCCACCGCGGGCTCAGATCCGTGAGCCGGAAGGCATTGTCGTAGATCCAGCGGAAGGCATGGGCCTCCGCCGCCTTCGAAACGTTCCACGTCGCCACTGTGGGGTTCTGCTCGCGCACCTCGATGCCGGTCACCCGGGCCCTCGCCGCCCCCTTGAGGGGAGACCAGACACTGAGCCCGACCAGGCCCGGTTTGAGATCGCCGCGCAGCATGCTGCGGCTCCGGAACATCTCCTTGCCGTCGAGATGCGCGAAGAGGAGGCGGTCCCGCAGGAAGACCTCCAGGGTGTGCTCGACCAGGGGGTTGATCGGAACCTGCGCCGAGGCCAGCGTGAAGCGCTCGGCCCCCACCTGCTTCTGGCGCAGCCAGACGCCGCTGTCTTCGATCCCGTCCGGAATGGAGATCCGCTCCTTGCCACGGGCCATCTGCCGCAGCCAGACCTCGCCGCCGGCATCGAGGCCGAGATAGACGTAGGACTCGCCGTCGGCCGACGCGCGCAGGTAGACGCCGAGCTGCCCCCGTTCGAGCCGGAACCTGACCTTCGTGTAGAAGTCGCGGTTCATGTCGCTGCCGGCCAGCCAGATCTTGGCTCCGGTCGCGTTGGTGGGGGCGTAGATCGCGAGCGACCCGTCCTTCTCCTGCTCCATTTCACCCCAGTCAACGATCCACGCCGAGGCAACGGGAACCCCCGCCTTCTCGAGTACCGGCGCCTCCGTCGGCCACGCCCGATCCAGCCGCTCGACCAGGTCGCGTCCGGTCCATTCCGGGGCCACGAGCAGTCGATTCAGCCGCCGCGGATCGCTGAACCGGGTGTTCAGGGCAAGGTTGCCGAGGATGAAACCCATCTTGTAGTTCCGTTCGACCAGGCCGAGGTTGATCGGCCGGGTCATGATGGCGCGGTGCTGGAACTGCCCGAAATCGCCGTAGGGGTAGGCGTAGACCTCCGGCTTGATGCCCAGTCCGTCCTTGATCTGGGCGAGACAGGCCGAGTGATCGGCCTCCAGCCGGCGCTGGAACTCCTCGATCGTCTCGTAACGCTGCTCGGCCTCGTTCCAGCGCGGGGACGTCATGAAGTTGCCCTCGCGCCCGCCGGAACTCGCCCGGACCCGCTGGAAGCCGTCGTGTCCCTGGGCCCCCAGCTCCCAGACGCCCGACCGGATCATGCTGCGCAGGTATGGCCACAGCAGGGCCGACGAGTCGCGATCGACAATCGGCTTCGTCCACAGGAACATCACGGCGTTCCACCCCGCCCGGCGCAGCATCGAATGGGTCGCGAAGTAGGACGTCCGGCGGGCATGGTCGAAGGTCACCAGCACGGACTTGCGCGGTACGGGCTTGCCCTCGCGCACCAGCGCCTCGACCTCCTTGAGTCCGATCGGCGTGTAGCCGGCCGCCCGCATGGCCTCCAGGTGTTCCCGGAAGCGTTCCGGCGACACCTCGTTGGTCTTCGTGGACACCCCCTCGTAGGCCAGCGAAACGAAGGACATCGAGTCCACCGGCCCGGTGGCCTTGGCCTTGGGCCACAGCAACTGGCCGATCAGGATCTTCGCGGGGAACCACCAGGCGACCAGCAGGCACACGACCAGGAGCGAGTGCAGCCAGGCCGATCCGTAGGTGACCTTGACCGCCTGGACGGGCCTCTTGCCGAACAGGGATTCGTTCCTCCGCACCGTCTGCCCGGAGGGCGGCTGCGGATCCGTCGGAAGTCCGTGCGTCGCGGTGTTCATCGGGTCCCCCAATGTGTCTTGCGAACCGTCAGCAGCGAGTAGTATCCCTGCCAGCTGAAGAAGAGCGCGTACGTGATCGTGAACAGGAAGCCGGTCCACCAGTGCGGCCGGCCCGTCTTCTCCAGGTAGTAGAACGACCACAGCAGGGTCACGAGAAGAACGCCGCCGATGTAGAACCCGGCCGGACGATGGTAGAGCATCGGGCCGAGGACCAGGGCATGGAACATGATGATCGGCGCGATCAGCGGCAGCACGGTCATCGCGTACCAGGAGACCACGGCGACCGGGTGCTTCTTCCACATCCAGCGCCCGGCAAAGAGCATCTCGCGCACCCACGACCGCTTCCACCGCGCCTGCTGGCGGATGTATTTGCCCCATTTTTCGGGGACGATCGTCGTCGCGAGCGCCTCGTCGTCGTAGAGAATTCGGTAGTCCTTGAGCAGGTAGTTGGTCAGGCTCCGGTCGTCCCCGTACGTGCAGTAGCGCCCCAGGAACCGCTGGTGCAGCCAGCGGTCGAGCACGTTCAACACGCAGGATTTCCGGTAGGCGGAGAAACAGCCCGGACAGCAACTGACGGCCCCGAAGACGCTCTCGGCCGCCTTCATGACGCGGTACGAGACGAAGTAGCGGACGTCCTGCATCTTGGTCAGGGCGTTGACCGAGACGTTCTCCACATCGGTGTGGCCGGCCACGGCCGCGACCGTCGGATCCGCAAGGCCCTGGAGAATCTTGTGGATCGCCCCCGGGAGCAGGAAACTGTCCGAGTCGACGTAGATCAGGAACTCCGACCGCGCCAGCAGCGCCCCGATCGCCATGCCGTGGCGCTTGCCCTTGTTCTCCTCGAAGTCCACCACCACCAGCCCGTGGTGGCGCCCCTGGCCGGCCAGCATCTCGTCGAGCGTGTTGTCGGTCGATCCGTCATTGACGACGATCACTTCGAGGCGGTCGTGGGGATAGCCTTCCGCGTAGATGCGCCCGATCGTCTTCCCGATCGAGTCCCCCTCGTTGCGCCCGGCGATGACCACCGCGGCCGTCGGCTGGAACCCGACGTCGGGCGGCGCGACATAGAACGCCGCGATGATGAAGCGGGACAGGATGAACGCGCCGACCGTGATGCTGTAGAGATTGACCCACGGCTGATAGTAGAAATAGGTGAGATTGCTCAGCTTGATGAAGATCGCGATCGCCAGCATCGCGATGCCGAGAACGCTGAGAAAAAGGGTGATGCCCTTGGCGAGCCCCTTGTACCCTTCGTGGACGGATTTCGCGCCGATCACTCCCTCGGGCTCGGGCGTCCAGGGCCTGACCGCCTCGGTCTCCACGGAGAGCCGGGCCTGGCAGAACGGACAGACGACGGGAACCGGCGTCTCCACCACGTGGATGCTCATCCGGCACGCCGCGCAACGGCAGCGGGTGCCCGCATGGGCAGGCCGGGCGGCCACCGTTTCTCCCCTGCGATCGATGACCGGCGGAGTCTCCATCACCGCCTCACCCGCAGCAACAGTGGCCATGAAATATACCCCCTCCTCCGGATGACCGGCGGAATCGAATGGGGGCTGACCGAAGCCCCATGTAGTTATTATACGCCGGACCCACCCCAATACAAGTGCGGCGACACATCAAACTGTCCGATTTGTCGTTGGGCAAATCGCTCGGGTGGGCTATAGTTACGGGGAAATTGAGGTGTCATGCATCACGCGGATCACCGGATCCTGGCCGCCGGGATTATCGTTGCCGGCATGGTCGCAGCCAGCCCGGGCGCACAGGCAGCGCCGGCCACCATGCCTGCCGGAGTCAATGCCGGCGGCGGATGGCAGACCGGCGCCGTGGTTCGATGTCTCGGCGCC
>CAYODK010000124.1:0-16339 GCA_964402695.1 uncultured Verrucomicrobiota bacterium | reverse complement strand
TCCAGCCCCACCGTCCGGCGGGCTGGCCGACCAACTGGTCCGGCGGCTATGC
Organism: uncultured Verrucomicrobiota bacterium; assembly: GCA_964402695.1. Classification (GTDB taxonomy): domain Bacteria; phylum Verrucomicrobiota; class Kiritimatiellia; order PWTM01; family PWTM01; genus VGWF01. The sequence goes on along the minus strand of CAYODK010000124.1, from coordinate 16,287 downwards.
CGACTACGAGATGGACCCCGAGATCGCCGGCGACCCCGCCTACGCCGGCCGGATCGCCGCCGCGCTGACCGCGCTGCCCGTGATCTCCCTCGTCACCGACCGGACCAACCTCTTCGGCACCGCCGGCATCTACGACAACCCGACCCGCGAGAGCGTGACGTGGGAACGGCCGGCGTCGTTCGAGGTCTTCTATCCCGACGGCCGCGAAGGGAAGCAGGTCAACTGCGGGATCCGCATCCAGGGCGGGGCCAGCCGCATCCCGGCCAACTGCCCCAAGCACTCGTTCCGCGTGCTGTTCAAGGACCTCTACGGCCCCTCCAAGCTGCGCCACGCGATCTTCCCCGGCACCCGCGTCGAGGAGTTCGACACGATCATCCTGCGCGGCGGCTACAACAACACCTGGGTCCACTGGGACAACGCCCAGCGCGCCCGTGCGCAGTACATCGCCGACCAGTGGATCCGCGACACGCAGATCGCCATGGGCCGCCCCTCCGCCAGCGGCATCCTCGCCCATCTCTTCATCAACGGCCTCTACTGGGGCGTCTACAATCCCACCGAGCGGCCCGACGCCTCGTTTGCCGCCGCCCATCTCGGCGGCGAGAAGGAGGACTGGGACGCCACCAACAGCGGCGAGTTCATCGAGGGCGACGGCACCGCCTGGACCAACCTCACGATGCTCGCCAACGCCGGCATCACCACGCTCTCCGCCTACGAATCCGTCCGCGCGCTGTGCGACGTCACGAACCTGGCCGACTACATGATCCTCAACCAGTTCGGCGGCAACACCGACTGGGACCATCACAACTGGTACGCCGCCCGCCGCCGCACGGCCGACGGCCGTTTCATGTTCTTCTCGTGGGACGCGGAGAAGACGCTCGAGAACACCAACGAGAACGTGCTGGGCAAGGACAACAACTGGATGCCGTCGCGCGTATTCCAGCGGCTGATGGTGAACGCGGAGTTCCGGCTCCTCTTCGCGGACCGAATCCACCGGCACCTGCTGCAGCCGGGCGGCGCGCTGACGGCCGGACCAATGACGAACCGCTGGGAGGCGCGCCACGCGGAGGCCGGCGAGGCCCTGATCGCCGAGAGCGCCCGCTGGGGCGACTACCGCCGCGACGTGCATCCCTATTCCAACGGCCCCTACCTGCTCTACGACCGCGACGGGGAGTACGCGACGGAGCGGGCACGGTTGCTCTCCGTGCAGTTCCCCTCCCGCGGCGCCGCCCTGGTCACCCAGTACCGCGGCCGCGCCTGGTACCCGGCCCTCGCCGCGCCGGCGATCTCCCCGCACGGCGGGTTGTTCTTCGGTTCGATCGCCGTGCCGGTCACCGCCACGTCCGCGGTGTACTACACGACCGGCGGCGCCGACCCGCGGGCCTACGGCACCGGCACGCCGGCGGGCACTCCCTACGCCGGCCCGGTCGCGCTGGACCGATCGATGAGGCTGCGCGCGCGCGCGCTCCACGGCACCAACTGGAGCGCCATGGCCGAGGCGGTCTTCTACGACACGCGCCCGTCGCCGCTGCGGATCGCGGAACTGATGGTCGCGCCGAGACCGGACGGCAGCGGCACGAACGACCCGTCGGACTTCGAGTTCGTCGAGATCGTCAACACCGGCGACCGCACCGTCGGCCTCGCCGGCGTGCGGCTGACGCGGGGCGTGCGGTTCGACTTCGGCGACGGCGCGATCGACGCGCTCGCCCCCGGCGCGCGCGCGGTCGCCGTCCGCAACGCCGCCGCCTTCGAATCCCGCCACGGCGCCGGGCTGCCGGTGGCGGGCGTGTTCGAGGGCGGACTGGACGACGCCGGCGAGGCCATCGTGCTGGAGGTCGAGGGCGTCGGCGAGATCGCCGCCTTCGAGTATGGCTCGGGCTCCGGCTGGCCTCCAGCCGCGGGCGGGCCCGGCCACTCGCTCGTGCCGCGGATCCTCGAGGACCAGGCCGACGGCGCCCTTGACTACGGCGGCCACTGGTCCGCGGGCGCTGTGCTCGACGGCACCCCGGGCGCGGCCGAGCCCGCCGGCGCGCCGCCGGTCGTCCTCAACGAGGTCACAGCCCACACAGACTTCAGCAGCCCGGCCTATCCCGGCTACGACTCGAACGACTGGATCGAGCTGTTCAATCCGTCCACCTCCGCCTGGCCGCTGGCGGACTGCTGGCTCAGCGACGATCCCGCCGACCTCCGCAAGTGGGCCGTGCCGACCGGCGCGGTCATCGCCGCGCGCGGACTGCTGAGTTTCGACGAGATCTCCGGCTTCCACGCCCCGCTGACCCACGGCTTCGGCCTCGACAAGGCCGGCGAGTGGGCGATTCTCGCGTGGCTGCCCGGCGCCGGGAACGACCGAGTGCTCGACGCCGTGCAGTTCGGCGGACAGGACAACAGCGTCTCCCTCGGCCGCTACCCCGACGGAGGCGCATGGCAGCGCTGCGATCCCACGCGCGACGCGACGAACCGGCCCGCGGCCACCGACGTCATCCTCGACGAGGTCATGGTTCATCCACCCGACGATCCGCCGGGGACGGACAACACCGCCGACGAGTACCTCGCGATCCGCAACGCCGGTCCCGCGCCCGTGGACCTCTGGGTCGACGCCGGCGGCGGCCTGCTCGGCCCCTGGCGGATCCGCGGCGAGGTGGACTTCGACCTGCCGACGAACACGACCCTCGCCGCCGGGGCGCGGCTGATCGTCGTCCCCTTCGCCCCGACCGACTCCGTCGCCGTCGCCCGCTTCACGGCCCGCTACGGGGACCCGGCCGGCGCGACGCTGGCGGGTCCGTGGAGCGGCAGGCTCTCCGACCGCGGCGGCTGCGTGCGCCTCGAACGTCCGCAGGAACCCGACCTGCCCGGCGACCCCGTCATCTGGACCGTGGTCGACGAACTGGTCTACTTCGACCGCACCCCGTGGTTCCGCGCGGCCGACGGCGCCGGACACGCGCTGCACCGGACCGCGCCCGGCCTCGCCGGCGCCGCCCCGTCGAACTGGGCGTCCGGCGATCCGTCCCCCGCCGGCGGCGCCGTAACCAGCCGCGACCTGTCCCTCTCGCTCGTGCCGAACGCGGCGGCGATGCAGCTCCGCTGGGACGCGCTGGCGGGCATGCCCTACGTGGTCGAGGGCGCCTCCTCGCTGCTCCTGGGCGACTGGGCCCCCGAGGCCGAGGTGACCACCAACGCCGCGGGCGAGGTCCAGTGGTCCCCCACCCCCGCATCGACCCGCGTCTACCGCCTCCGCCGCGAGCGGTGAGGAAGATCCGGGCGGGACAGAGCGGTGCGGGATCGGATTTCGCCGGCTGGGTTGCCGGGCTGTCGGCCGCATTCCCCTCGTCAGGCCTCGGGGGCAGGGAGGAGGCCGGAAGGACCACCATTTCCGGCCGCGCCGGATCCTGGTCCGACGGACGGTCGCGAGGATCGCAAGGGCCCCGGCGATGAGGGACGAGGCGACCGCGGGCTCGGGGACGGCGACGAATCTCACCTCGGACATGCCGGTGTAGTCGAGATTCCCGTCCCAATCCTGCGTGATCGAGTTGGACCAGGTACATGTCGCCGCGGGCCTGCCCGACCCCCAGGAGCCCCGCGACCGCAACCGACACGCTCCACACCCGGTGTTTCATGACACCCTCCCACCCGTGCCCCGCGTCGCGGATGAACCGGCCGACGAGGGATGACCAGGCCCTTGTCAAGCAGTGACGCCTCCGCCAACGGCGATAGTCTTGGAACCCTTCCTCGCGATTGCAGGCGGAATCGGGGCGAGACTGGACGACCGCCCGCCCGTCGTTCCTGCATCCGGTCCCCCGCACCGCACCCCGGATCAAGGCGCGCGGGGTGCGCGCGGCTCCGAGCGGACCTCGGGCGGATAGACGGCGTAGACGCAGCAACGCTGCCTCGTCGCGGGGTCCTCGACGTAGCGCAGGATCGACGCGGGCGACAGCGTGCCGGTCGTGCCGTGGAAGTAGAAATGCGTCTTCCACTCGCGCGGCAGCCGGTAGTCGCCGATCCGGACGACCGTCCCGTCCCTGAACGTCATCTCGATCGCGTAGGTGGCGTCGAGATCCACCTCGAACTCCGCGGCGAAGTGGCCCACCCCCGCCTTCCGGCCGCCCGCCGCCAGCGGCGCCGTGCGCTTCTCGCGCACCGTGCCGTCGCGGGACGTCACGCGGACCGTCGCCCCCTCGCCGACCGAGGGATCCCGGCGGTAGTTCGCGGGGTCCTCGTTCACCCGCATGCCGGTCACGACGATGACGGCTCGCTCGCTGCGGTAGGCCGCATCCTTGGACGCCCGCGTCGATCCGGCACGCTCGGCGCCCCACCCCGGGACCGCGGCGAGGCCCAGGACCAGTCCCGCCATCACGACGATTGCGTTTCGTTTCATTCGAAGACGATCTCCCGACCGACCGTGACGCCCTCCGCCAGGTCGAAGTACGCGCGGCAATTCTCCGCCGTGACCTTCCGGCCGTTGATCACGAGGTTGCGGAAGACGACGCGGCCCGGGTTCGCCGCGGAGCCCTTTGCGGGGCCGAACGGCGACTTGCGCGCGATGTGGGGCGTGGTGACCGTGATGTTCTCGAAGACGACGTCCTGGTAGACCGGCCCGGCCGATTCCCCCGCGGCCGGCATGAGGAAGAGGAGCGGCACGTAGGGCGCCTCGATCGTGAAGTTCCGGAAGACCGAGTTCCTCATCGTGCCCCGCGACACGTTCACTGTCTGCCGGCTCGGCCAGGCATTGAACGCGATGACGTGCAGGCCGTCGACCAGGCAGCCGTCCGGATTCCGGATCCAGAGCGGCTCCGCGTTGGCCAGTTGCCAGACGGTGTAGTTGCGGACCCGGGCGGGCCCGCCGACCTTGAGGTTGGTGTCCGCCGCCATGACGAAGCAATCGTCTACGTGCCAGCCGCGATACGGCTCGGAGGCGGGGATCTCGCGCGTGAAGCCGTCGGTGTTGCCGTGCCACGCGCCGACGACCGCCACGTCACGGACCGGCGCGGTCGAGTGGCTGATGTGGTTGTGCGGGTCGGCAATCTGGATGCCGTCCAGGCGCACGCCCCGCTCGAGCGTCGTGAAGTAAGGGACATCGGACCAGCGCTGCCTGACGCCCGACAGGGTCCCCCGCCCCCGCAGCAGCGGCATGTCGGCGATCGGCCCGCGCCGCTCGGTCCATCGGACGACGCCGTGCACGTAGGCCCCGCCGGCGAGGTAGGCGGTCTGCCCGGTGCGCAGCACGAGGCAGGGGTCCGGATCGGCCGGGTCGATCGCGGAGTAGTCGTGCAGCCCCGGCTCGAACCAGATCACGCGGGCCGCGGCGAATTCGTCGGCGCGGCGGGCCTGCCCGGGCCGGACCACCAGCGTGCCGGGCGCGGAGCGGTCCGGAACGTCGGTTTCCGGCGCGCGCGCGAAAATGAAGAGGGGATTGCGGTAGCCCTCGAACGCCTGCTTCGATTCCGTGCGCGCCAGCCGCTCCGCCGCCTCGGCCGGATTGGCCACCACCGCGAACTTCGCCGGCGCGGCGAGGGTGAAGCGGATCGTGTCCGCCCCGGTGACGCGGGGACGGATGCCCAGCGTCGAGGGCAGGACCGCGCAACTGCGCAGCGGCAGCGTGAGACCGTCGAGCGGCCGGCGGATCCGCACCTCGACCTCGACCGGCCCGCCGGAGAAGTCGAAGCTCGTCCACGAGTGCGCGTACGTGTCGCGGTCGTCCTGCGGCCGCTTGTACTCGTTCGAGTGCAGCGCGAGGAACGACAGCTTGATGTACTTCCCCTCGCGATCCAGCAGCTTGTCGTACGGCCGGTTGTAGGAGTGGTAGGTGAACGGCGTCCACGCCTTTCCGCCGGCCGTCACCGTCACCTCGTAGTCCGGCGAGGCCGCGATGTCCCCGCCCGGTCCGGGCCAGACGGTCACCCGGGCGCCCGCCGCTCCCGCCGCCGAGAGCGCCACCATCGCCGGCACCGCCACGACCAAGACGCGTGCGAGAACGTTCATGCCTCCATCCTATGGCCGCGCCCCGCCCCGCGCAACGCCCGACCCAGCCCCGCGCCGCGGCAGCGGAAAGGCGCGCGGCCGCGCTGCCGCGCCCATCACGCCCCTGTCCCCACCGCCGGAACTTCGCGCCCCGGACAAAGAGCTTGAACCCAGCCCCCGGTCGCTCGATCCTCCGGGGCAATGACGTCACGGGAATCGTCATGTGCGGAAGCGACGCGGATCGGCCGCTGCCATCCTGCCCGTGGCCTCCCTGTCGTCGTCGGGTGAGTCGGGGATCAAGAAATGAGCGTCGAGCCCTTGGACTTCCATTCCGGGCACATCCTGCTCCGCCTGATGCTGCTGCTGGGTGCCGGCCCGGCCTGCGGCCAGTACCACACCTACTGGGGCGACGTGCACGGCCATTCCGAGCTGTCCGACGGCAAGGGCGGTCCGGACGACTACTTCATCCATGCGCGCGATGTCGCCCGTCTCGATTTCGCCATCCTCACCGACCACGACTTCGGCAATGGCCGTCCGGACTGGAGCATGCCGCAGGAGACCTGGACGCTGATTCAGGACACGGCGGACGAGTTCAATGCCGACGGCCGCTTCGTCGCCATCGGCGGCTACGAATGGACGTCCCAGGCGAAGTACTGGTCCGGCTTCACAAACGGCCCGTCCGAGCGCCTGTTCCCGGGAGATCCCAGGTTCTACAATCACAAGAACGTGTATTTCCCGGATCGGGTGGAGCATCTGTTCAGCGCCAAGGATCCCGCCTTCAACCATCCCAACGCTCTGGCGGAATCCGTGGGCAGGCATGGGGGACTGATTCACAACAACCACCCCCTGTCCTTCGGCAACAGCGAATCAAGGGATCAATGGCAGTACGCCCCCAAGCACAGCCGGGTCATCACCAATACGGAGATGGGGCCAGACATCAGCCATCACAAGGGCAGGACTTATCAACTGAACTGGGAAAGGGACCTGCGCGGGATTCTCAACCGCGGATGCAGGACCGGCTTTGTCGGGGGGACCGATACGCACGAAGGGAAACCCGCAGCCCGGACCGCCGTGCTGGCAACGGACCTGACACGCGCGGGCATCTTCGACGCCTTGCGCCATCGACGGAACTACGCCATCAGCCACGCCCGCATCGGGCTCGACTTCCGCATCGACGGGCACTTCATGGGCGAGGAGATCGACGTGACCGGCAAGCCGCGGATTGTCGTGGGAGTCCGGGGCACCGCACCGATCGGGGAAATCGTCCTCGTCCGCAACGGCGACGTGATTCACACGCTCCGCCCTCAGCGACAGAACGCCGGGTTCGAATACGTGGACGAGACATTCGCAGGACCGGGGTACTACTACGTGCGCGTGACCCAGACCGACACCGACCCGCACGGCAATCCCTCCCGCGCCTGGTCCAGCCCGATCTGGGCCAGGCCTCACCCCACGACCGGCGATGCCGCACCGGTCCCGCCGCCGCTCAAACCCTGAATGGCTGCAGGTAAGCCGATGCGCCGGGGCGTCGAACCTCTGGACCCGGACACCGAAGGGGGCTCAAGGATAGGGCGTTCTCGCCCCCCCCGGTCCGGACGCCTACGCCTGCCGGGCTTGGTCGTGCGCCTTCCCGGCCTCGCCGAAGAAGTCGAAACTGTAGTGGCGGCGGCCGCTCTGGAGGCCGCGGACCCCCTGCTTCGATCCGGTGCGGGCGCAGGCGAGGAAGATCGTGGACAGGTCGTGTCCGCCCAGCCCCAGCTCCATCTGCACCCCGTGGATCCGCCGGTAGCTTCGTTCGATCTGCTTCGCCTTGTCGGGCCAGGCGAGCCCGCCGGCCTCGTCGAACGTGTACCGCTGGATCCAGCTGTAGGTCTGCCCCGGCGTCCGGTCGAAGAGGGTGCCGAGCTTCCGGACGCCGGAGATCCCGTACTCCTCCGGATGCAGGTGCATCAGGCTGCCGGTGATCAGCGAGAACGGGTTCAGGAAGACCTGGTCGATCCACGGGCGGTTCCGACGCAGGAATTCGACGGTCATCTCGATCTCATCGTCGGTCTCGTGCGGCAGGCCGGCGATGAGTTCGAGGCCGTTGTAGATCCCGGCCTCGTGGGACCACCGGAGGGTCTGCTCGAGTTCCTCGACGCGCAGCGCCTTGTGGACGCGCCTGAGCATCGCCGGGCTGGCGGATTCCAGCCCCCAGACCAGCCGCCGGGCGCCGGCCCGGTGGAGCTTGCCCAGCAACGCCCGGTCGACGGCGCGGGCGTGGGCGCAGTCGGACCACAGGATGCCGAGATCCGCCGCGATCAGCGCGTCGGCCACCTCGTGGGCGAAGGCCGGGGTCGAATTGAAGACGTCGTCGTAGAAGATGAAGTACGGCGTGCCGTGGCGGTCCCGGAGCCGGCGAAGCCCCTCCACCAGCGCCTGCGGCGCGATGGAGGTGACCTTGGAGAACGCGCGGCCGGAGGAGATGCAGAACGCGCAGCGCATCGGGCAGCAGTAGTTGAGCTTGATCGGCAGGATCAGCATCCGGTCGGCGGCCGGATCGTCGACGAGTTCGTTGCCCGTGGACCCGATCCTTCTTCCATACAGCCGCATCGGAAGGCCGTCGAAGTCGGGAAGGATCTCCGGCCGCAGGAAGACAGGATCGTTCTCCCGCACCTCCCCGCGCGCGTCGAGGCTCAGCAGGCCCGGAACCTCCGTCACCGGGAGGCCGGCATCCAGGCAGCGGAAGAGCTCAACGAGCGGCTGCTCCCCGTATCCCTGGATGTAGTAGTCGAAGCACCCGTGCGTCGAGAACCAAGCGAAGTCGTCCTTGATCGGCTGCATGTGGGGATAGGCCTCCCCGCCCAGGACCACGAGACGGCCCTGCCGTTTCAGCCTCTGGCCGAGGCAGAGAGCCAGCGCGGCCCCCACGTCGTCGCCCTCCACGCAGGACAGGAGCACGGTGTCGTGGCCGTCGAGATCCGTCTGCGCCAGGACGCTGTCCACGAGCCGGTCGACCTCCGGGTCCGGGGTCCCGGCCCAGTGGAGCCGCAGTCGCGGGATGTCCTGCATGAGGGTCCTGGCCGGGAACTGCCGCCCCCACCGGTGGAGCGGAAAGAGCGTCCCCGCGCACTTCGCATCGAGGTCGTCCGGGTCGACCGTGTGCCCGTGCCGGCGGAGCATGGCCGTGATCGTGGCGATGCCGAACGGCGGGATCCCGGAATGGTTGTACAGCAGGCTGGGACACCGCAGCAGCTTGATCCTCCGCCCGCCCTCCGGCCGCGCCCGGGTGCCCGGCGTCTGACCTCCGCCCTTGTCCCCGGCACGCCTTCGGTCATCCATGTTCGTGGTCCATCCAAGTCCGTCCGCAACCTATCAGGCACCCTCGTGCGGCTCAAGGCCGGCGGCCGGGCGAGGCGATCCTGTCCGGATTCCTGTCACCCATGGAGCGCGCGGTCTTTCGCGCCGGACTCGACGCCGGCACGCCCATGATCTGGGTGACGGCAGCGGACCCGCAGACGGCCCTCTGCAACCCTCCGGTCCGCCGCGCACTCGACCGCGGGCGGCTCCTGGTCGTCTCGCATTTTCGCGGGGGCATCGAAACGCCCAGCCTGCGCCGCGCCGCCTGGTGCAACCACTACGTGCTCGCCCACTCCCGCCGCATCGTCATCGGGTTCCTGAACCCGGGCGGCCTGCTTTCCTGCCTGCTGACCGAGTCGAACCCCGCCACCGAGGTGGCCTTCCTCTGACAGCGAACGGAGTTGCGGGGACAGAGAAGCTGATGAGCCCCCATTTCCCAACCCTTGGAACATTGGGGACCAAGGGGCTCCAAGGATCGGACCCCGCCGTGTTCGCCACCGACCTCCCGTCTCCTCAGCCTCTCTGCCCCATCGCCTCCCCACTGCCCCTTCGATGTGGCGTGCAACTCATGGAGGATACTCATCATACTTGGATGTTCGGCGTTCGATGTTCGATGTTCGGAATTCCGCCCTCCGGTTTCCTTCCCATGGAGGGCGGGTGCGGAGTTGGGGTTTGACAGGGGCGGGCGGGTCGGATTGTGTACGCGGGAGCGCGGCGGGCGCGGGAGACGACGCGAATGCTGGCAAAGGTACGGTCCGGGGCGGTGGTCGGGGTGGACTCGGTCCCGGTGGAGATCGAGGTCAACGCGGGCGGCGGGGATCCAAAGGTGATCGTCGTCGGCCTGCCCGACGTCGCGGTGAAGGAGAGCTCCGACCGCGTCTGGACCGCGCTGATCAACTCCGGCTTCGAGCCGCCGCGCGGGCGGACGACGATCAACCTCGCCCCGGCGGACATCCGCAAGGAGGGGCCGATCTACGACCTGCCGATCGCGCTGGGCATGCTCGTCGCCTCGGGCGCCATCGACGGCGCGCGCCTCGACGGCCTTGCGGTGATCGGCGAACTGGCCCTGAGCGGCGAGGTGCGGCGCGTGCGCGGCGTGCTTCCCCTCGCCGTCGGCGCGCGCGAGGCCGGCTGTCGCGGGATCCTCGTTCCGCCGGAAAACGCGGAAGAAGCGGCCGTGGTCTCCGGGCTCCAGGTGTTCCCGGTCGACACGCTGCGCGACGCGGCGGACTTCCTGACGGGCGGCATCGAGATCGCGCCGATGACGATCGACCCGGCGCAGGTCTTCAACGACGGCTGGCGCAGCCCCGAGGACTTCGCCGACGTCAAGGGCCAGGAGTACGCGAAGCGCGCGATCGAGGTCGCGGTTGCCGGCGGGCACAATTTGCTCGCGATCGGACCGCCGGGGACGGGCAAGACGATGCTCGCGCGGCGCGTGCCGTCGATCCTTCCGCCGATGAGTCTCGACGAGGCGCTGGCTGTTACGAAGATCCACAGCATCGCCGGGACGCTGGCGTCGCACCAGCCGCTGGTGACGACGCGTCCGTTCCGCGCCCCGCACCACACGATCTCCGACGCCGGGCTGCTCGGCGGCGGCACGCACCCGATGCCGGGCGAGGTGAGCCTCGCGCACCACGGCGTGCTGTTCCTCGACGAGCTGCCCGAGTTCCACCGCAACGTGCTCGAGGTGCTCCGCCAGCCGCTCGAGGACGGCACGGTCACGATCTCCCGCGCCGCGGCGAGCCTGACGTTCCCGTGCCGGTTCATGCTCGTCGCCGCGATGAACCCGTGCCCCTGCGGCTACTACGGCGACCCCCAGCGCGACTGCCGCTGCTCGCCGCTGCAGATCCAGCGCTACCGCAACCGCATCTCGGGCCCGCTGCTCGACCGGATCGACCTGCACATCGAGGTGCCCTCGGTCCGCTACGCCGAGCTCGCCGGCCTGGGGCGGGGCGAACCGTCGGCCGACATCCGCGCGCGCGTCGTCGCCGCGCGCGAGGTCCAGCAGGCGCGCTTCCGCGAGGCGCCCGGGGTGCACTGCAATGCCGCGATGCGCGCGAAGGACGTCCAGTACCACGCGCGGCCCGACGAGGAGGGCGCCGAGGTTCTCAAGCTGGCGGTGACGGACCTCCACCTGAGCGCCCGGGCCTACGACCGCATCCTGAAGGTCTCCCGCACGATCGCGGACCTGGAGGGCTCGGCCACCGTCCGCGCGGCGCACATCTCGGAGGCGATCCAGTACCGGACCCTCGACCGGCAGGTGTGGACTTGAAGACGGAAAGCGGAAGACGGAAGACGGAAGAGCGACACCGGGCGTGGAGTCGTCTTCGGTCCGTCGTGGCCGCGGGGCTGCTGGCCGCGGCCGGCGGCGCCGGGGCGGCGGAATCCTACGTCTCGCTCGCGTCCGTCGCGTCCTCGTACGGCCTCAAGGTCACGGTCAACACGAAGGCCCTCGTCGAGCTGAAGAACCCGTGGACGACGCTCCAGTTCTTCCCCGAGTCGCGCGAGATGAAGATCAACGGCACCCTGATGTGGCTGAACGACTCGGTCACGTCGGTCGACGGCCGCTGGTGCATCAACACGACGGACCAGTCCAAGGTGATCGATCCGGTCCTGCGCCCCTCGCGGCACCTGGGCGGGATCTCGGCCTCCGTCGTGCTGCTCGATCCCGGCCACGGCGGCGAGGATCCCGGAGCCATCGGCCGCGGCGGCCTGCAGGAGGAGCGGCTGACGCTCGACCTCGCCAAGCGGGTGCGGGCGAAACTGGCGAACGCGGGGATCAAGGCCCTGCTGACACGCGACAGCGACCACACGCTCGACCTCGATGCGCGCGCGCCGATGATCCGGCGGACCGGGGCGCAGGTCTTCGTGAGCCTGCACTTCAACTCCACGGCGTCGCGGTCGATCGCGGGCGTCGAGACCCACGTCCTCGCCCCCCGCGGCTACGACATCACGGCCGGCGGCGATTCGGCGGCGCGGCGGTCCGCGACGAACAACGGAAACCGGTACGACGCGGCGAACACGGCCCTCGGCTACCAGATCCAGCGGTCCCTCCGCCTGTGGCTCGGCAGCTCCCACGACCGCGGCGTTCGCCGGTCCCGCTTCACCGTGCTGCGCGACGCCACCTGCCCGGCCGTGCTGGTCGAGTGCGGCTTCCTCTCCCACGCCGCCACCGAGGAGCGGCTGCGCTCCTCCGCCTACATGGACTCCCTCGCACAGCGCGTGGCCGACGGCATCATCGAGTACACGAAGGCGGTGCGCGCGGCCCGGCCCGCGCCCAAGCCCCCGGCGAGGAAGTGAGCGGGCCGGCCGCGCCATTGAAAAGCCCCCCCGCTGTCCGTACACTGTCCCCATGAACCGGAGGCTTCCCATCTTCCTCGCCGCGGCGCTGGCCGCGGTGACGGCGGCGGCCGCGCCCGGACCGACCTCCGGTGGCGCGGAGGCGCAGGCGGAGAACCGGGTGCTGGTGATCCCGGTGCGGGGCGCCATCGAGCCGGCGTTGCTCTACATCATCCGCCGCGGCGCGCAGGAGGCCGAATCCGGCGGCGCGCGCGCGGTGGTCTTCGTCATCGACACGCCCGGCGGCCGGCTCGACGCGGCGGACTCGATCATGCGGACGATCCTGGACATGAAGGTCCCCCGGTATGCGTTCGTCGAGAAGAACGCGTTCTCGGCGGGCGCGCTGATCGCCCTGGCGACCCAGAAGATCTACATGTCCCCCGGCAGCGTGATCGGCGACGCGATGCCGATCCTGGCGCTGCCGCTCGCCGGGCCGTCGGAGATGCCGGCCGACCTCAAGGAGAAGACGGTTTCGGCCACCGCCGCCCTGGCCCGCGCCGCCGCGGAGCAGTCGGGACACAACCCCGAGGTCGCCGAGGCGATGATCCGCGCCGAGATGGAGCTGAAGATCGGCGGGGACCTGATCAAGCCCGCGGGGCGCCTGCTGACGCTGACCAACGAGGAGGCGCTTCGCCCGGTGGGTCCGGAGAAGAAACCGCTGCTCTCCGCGGGCACGGTCGCGACGCTGGAGGACCTGCTGAAGGCCGAGGGCATCGCGAATCCGCGGATCGAGGAACTCAAGGTGACCGGCGCCGAGCGGGTGGCCCGGTGGATCCAGATGCTGAGCTGGCTGTTCCTGATCGCCGGGGCGGCGGGCATCTACATCGAGGTCAAGACGCCGGGCTTCGGCCTGCCGGGGATCCTCGGGCTCTCCGCGCTGGCGATCTTCTTCTGGGGCCACCATGTCGCGGGGCTTGCGGGCTACGAGGACCTCGCGCTGATCGTGCTCGGCCTGGTGCTGCTGGCGGTCGAGATCTTCCTGCCCGGCTTCGGAATCCCCGGCGTGGCGGGCACGGTGCTGCTCACCGCCGGCATCCTGCTGACGATGGCCGAGCGCCCGCCGGGCGGCGGCTGGATTCCGACGGCGGCCGCGCTCCGCGCCCCGTTCGCGAACCTCGGCCTGGCGGCCGCGGGGACGGTGGTGCTGGGCCTGGTGCTGTCCCGCTGGCTGCCGAAGACGGGGCTGTATCACGAGCTCGTGCTCGGGGCCGCGACCTCCCGCGACGAGGGATACCTGGCCGCCGAAACGAACGCGGACCTCGCCGGCGCGTCCGGCCGGACGGCCACGGACCTGCGGCCGGCGGGGACGGCGATCCTCGCGGGGCGGCGCGTGGACGTCGTCTCCAGCGGCGGGTTCGTCGCCCGCGGCACGGCCGTCCGCGTCGTCCGCGCCGAGGGCGCCCGCATCGTCGTGGAGCCGCAGCCCGAGAGCGAAGGAGGAAGCCCGACATGACGGCGGATCCCTGGGTCGTGTACGCGGTCCTGATCGTGGCCGGCATCCTGATGCTCGGCGCCGAGATCTACCTGCCCGGGGGCATCCTCGGCGTCCTGGGCGCCCTCTGCCTGCTGGGGGCGATGATCGCGGGGTTCTTCATCGACGCGCGGTTCGGCCTGCTCAGCGCGGCGCTCATCGTGATCCTGTCGGCGGCCGGGCTCTACGTCTTCGTGCGCGTCTTTCCGCGGACCGGCGCGGGCCGCCGGCTCACGCTCACGACGAGCGGGAGCGGCTTCTCGGCGGCGCCCGACGGGCTGGACGCGCTCCTCGGCCGCGAGGGGACGGCGGGGTCGGCGCTCCGTCCCTCCGGGATCGCGCTGATCGACGGACGCCGGATCGACGTGGTCGCCAGCGGAGTCTGGATCGAGCCCGGGGCGCGGATCCGCGTCGCCGCCGTCCACGGCAACCGCATCGAGGTCGTGCCCGCCGCGGAGACCGTGGCGTGACCGCGCGGCTGCGGCCCGCCTGGACGCTCCTGCTGGTCCTCCCGGCCGCCGCGGGCGCGCTGGACATGGTCTCCGCGCCCCGGGTGGAGTCCCGCACGGGCGAGGTGTATCGCTCGGAACTGTTCGTCGCGGCGGAGACCGCCGATCTCCGCGGCGCCGCGAGCAACGATCTCTTCCTCGTCGCCGGCAGCATCACCCTCGCGGGGACGAGCGCGGGCGACGTCTGGGCCTTCGGGCGCGACTCGCTGCGCGTGACGGGCGTCATCGAGGACGACGCCCGGCTGGCGGGGCGCGCGGCCGAGATCGAGGGGCGCATCGGCGGGAACCTCGCGGCCCTCGCGTCGAGCGTCCGGCTGGGCACCGGCGCGGTCGTGGGCGGGACGGCCAGCATCACGGCCGACGACGCGATCCTGCTCGGGACCGTGGAGGGCGACCTGCGCATCACCGCCGCGCGGGTCACGCTGGGAGGACGGATCGCGGGCGACGTTCGCCTGCAGGCGGCGGAGCTGGTGCTCCGGCCGGATCTCGATGTGGACGGGAAGCTGGTCTGCGCGCTTCCGGAGCCCGTCCGCCCGCCGACCGGCGTCCGGATCGGCGGCGGCACGCAGTTCCTGCCGCCGCCCGCCGGCCGGCCCTGGCCGCTCGCCGTGGCCCTGTTCGCCGCCCTCTACGCCGGCGGCGTGATCGCGGGCCTGCCCCTCGTGGGGCTCGTTCCGCGGGTCTCGGCGCGCGCCGCCACCCGCCTGCGACAGGCCTGGCCCCGATGCATGCTGGCCGGTCTCGCGGTCCTGTTCGCCGTGCCCGCCGTCTGTCTTGTCGCATTCTCGTGGACGGTGACGATCCCGCTGGGCGCCTTGCTGGCGCTGGCCTGCGCCTTCGCGGCGGCGCTCTCGGCGCCCCTGTGCGCCCTCGCCCTCGGCGGCGCGCTACGGCGGTCGCCGCAGCCGGAGACCCCGGCCGCGGCTTTCGCCACCCTCGCGCTCGGCATGATCCCCATCGTCCTGGCCGCCGCGCTGCCGGGCTCGGCCTTCTCCGTCGTGCTCCTCGTCACGGTCCTCGGCACCGGCGCCCTCGCCGGGCTGCTGCTGCCGGCGCGGCGGGGGCCGCCCGCCCCTCCGCCGCCTCCGCCCCCGGGCTGACGCGCGCCGGCGATGGGGGCGCGGAACAGAGAGCGCAGCGGAGGTCGGGAGACCGGAGACGGGAGCGGGGAGACGGGGGCGGAGGTCAGAGGTCGGAAGTCGGAGGTCGGGTCAGGTCCGAGGGCCGAGGTCCGTTGATCCGAACTTGAAACTTGGAACTTGGAACTTGAAACTCCCCTTTCCCCCGGCGACGCGGGTTGAATTCCCCTCCCGTCGCGCCTAGACTGGCCCCACGCCGCGAGGTTGCGGCCGGAAGGAGCCGACCATGTTCCCGTGGACCATGATTCTCATCGTGCCGCTGGTGATCTTCGCGCTGATCCTCATCGGCCTCTTCTTCTACTTCCTCAAGGTCTGGGTGCGTGCCGCGATGTCCGGCGCGCGGGTCGCCCTCTGGAACCTGCTCGGCATGAAGCTGCGCGGGATCCCGCCGACGCTGATCGTCGACGCGCGCATCCGGGCGGTGAAGGCGGGGCTCGACGTCGACACCAATTCGCTCGAGGCGCACTTCCTTGCCGGCGGCAACGTGATCAACGTCGTGCAGGCCCTGATCGCGGCCGACAAGGCCGCGATCCCGCTG
>CAYODK010000123.1:0-16432 GCA_964402695.1 uncultured Verrucomicrobiota bacterium | reverse complement strand
CTGCCGATCCCGCATAGCGGTCGGGTCTTGTGGCCTGACCGCTCTTTACCAACCCCCGGAGGACCCTCGTGAACTACCGCTACCCATGGCCGGCCTCGGCCCTCTCGCCGGCCGACATGCGCCTGCTCCACCACGCGCGCCAGCGCGACGGCGAGCGGCGCCCGATCACCCGCCTCATCGCCGAGGCGGTCCGGATCTGCTTCGGCAACCCCCAACCCACGAAAGGAGACCCGTGCACCATCATCCCCTGCCCCTCGCCCTCCTTGCCCTGACCGCGGCGCTTCTGGCCGCCGGCTGCGACGACGACACGTACAAGCACCAGCAGAACCGGATCGCCGCCTTGGAGGGCCAAGTCACCCAAGCGCGCGACGAAGCCCAGCGCCTGCACTCCCTGAACAGCCAGATCCTCGCGGCCCAGCGGGAGACGATCGCCCAACTCGAGATCGAGCGCGCACGCGGACAGGCGCAGGGCGAGGAGGCCAGGTCCGGCCGCAACGTGGTGTCCATGCTGACCACGAGCGTCGTCGTGCTAGGCTGCGGGTTCGCCGCCGTCGTGGTCGCCCGGAGACGCGCGCGTGTACCCCAACCCGCGTAGCGGCCTCAAGCAGCAGGTCGCCGCCATCGCGGCCGTATTCGCGATCGGCCTGCTGGGCGGGTGCCTGCTGTCGAGGCCGCGGGATCCCGACACCGAGACCACCCGCATGCTCGTTGCCGTCATCCGGTCCCTCGTCCACAGCCAGAACGCAGGCCCGATCATTGCGGCCGGGATCACGGCAGGGGCCGCCGTCCTATGCGCGGTCCTCGTGCCCTTGGTGGCGGTCCTGACTTTGGAACGCGTTCCAAAATCCCGGCTGCCCCCTCCCCCGCCCCACGACGAGCTGCCGGATGGCTACCCGGCTCGAACCCTGCCGGATCGGCACACACCGCCGGTGCATCGAACTTCGTAGGTCCGTTTCATCTCACGTACGCCCCTTCGGGCGCCCCCCCGGTTTCAGGAACTGGTGGACGCCGGAGGGGCGGGCGCTCCCCTGGTGTCTGCCTCCAACGCAAGGGAGAGACACCATGAGCCCAGCAGCCGGCATGCTGCTCGTTGAGGAAGTCATGCCGATCATCGCAGCGACAGTCCCACGGGTTGCACGTCCTGTGGGGGCCGAGGACAGCGCCGAACTCGTGCAGGACACCCTGGCATCCGCCGCGCAGATGATGGACGCCGCCGAGCGGGCGGGGAAGCCGATCCACCCATCGAGCATCGCGTACTACTCGATCCAGCGGACGAAAAGCGGCCGTCGATCGACGACCGCGGTCCGGACGGATGCCATGTGCGCCGGTGTGCAGTTGGACCGGCGGGCGACCGTGGATTCCATGGACGCTCCCCTGGGGAGCGAGGCCACCGGCGAGGAGGGTGGCAGCCTGCATGACCTGCTCGCGGCCAGGGGTGAGGATCCTTCGCAAGAGGCCGCCCGCGAGATCGACTGGTCCGAGCTCCTGATGCGACTGGACGATCGGGAGGTCGATCTGCTCGTGCTGACGGCCGAGGGCGGGAAGCTCAACAAGCTGGCGCGCAAGTTCGGCGTCAGCGAGGCCAGGGTGTGTCAGCTCCGGCGTGCGCTGGGACTGCGAATACGAGACCTTTGGGGCCCGACCGTGCTCCAGGACGTGACTCGGGAGTCGGCTTGGGAGCGGAATAACGCCCGCGCGGCGCGCGAACGAACGGCTTGCCGTCGTGAGAGGTGGCTGGCGTCGGCCATGTAGATGGTGACCGCGGCCTCGCACACCAACCCGCGGGGAAGAAAGGCGCATCCGGGTGCGCCTTTCTTTTAGCTATGCTGTTGCATCTGCCCGCCTCCGGCGACGTAGGCAACGTGAGGATCGATCGACAACAGGTTCAGCAGGGGCGGGATCGCGCACCGCACGACGGCGCGGGACCGGAGGATCGCCGGGGCCGGTCACGCACGGGGGGCGTTGCAAAGATCTGTTTCCCATGCTTGAAAGGCATGGCGCGCCCTGATAGGGAGGTTCTGCGACTCACGCCTGCGACCACGGAACGACATGAGAGAGGGTTCCGATCATCGGCAGACTTTGCGGGAGGATTGGGGTGCCAACGCCAACGATCCCCGCTTGCTCGACAAGTGTCGGGCGGGCAGCGAACCGGCATGGTCCAGGCTCTACGCAACCTGCCTCCCACCGCTCCGGACCCTGGCATTTCGCATGGGGTTTGCGGAGAGCGAAGTTCAAGACATCTGCCAGGAGGTCCTGACGGCGTTGGCCCGCGAGATCACGACCGTGCGGAACGTGGCGGCCTTCGTGCAGACAGTCTGCCGCCGACGGTGCATCGACCATATCCGCCGGCGCCGCCCGGAGGAGCCGTACGATGAAGGAGGGAACTTGGAGCAGCCGGTCCCGTCTGCCGCTGTTGTGCGGCACGAGATGGAGACTTGGGTGCAGTCGATCCAGTCGGAGGACAAGGCCGAAGCGGGGCTGGAAGCGCTTCACCTGTTGCGCGACCACCTCGAAACCACCGAAGAGCCGTGCAAGAGCCTTCTGCACCAACGGTACTTCGACGAGCAGTCCTACCAGGACATCGCCGCCGCCGGGAAGATCCCGGCCCCCCAGGTCGGGGTCTACATCGGGCGCTGCATCAAGCGGCTGGCCGCCCGCCTGCGGGGGCGTGCTGACACATGGGCGGCACTTTCTGAACTCTGGACCGCACTGAGATAAATGGCACATGGCAGACGACCGCCCAGACAGCGCTGAAGCACCGGGACGCCCCGACCGGGAAGACGAGGAGGCCGAGGTCCTTTCGGGGCTCCTGACGCGCTTCCGCAACTTCCTCTTCTCCCCCGGCCCCGGACGACTGTCCGACACCGACCTCTCCCGTCAGGTTCGGAACATCATGCAGCAAACCCAGGACATTCGCCCTCGGGCGACTGCCCGGCGGACCCCAATCTGGGGTCCCATACCACTGCGGGCGCTGGGCTGGGCGGCTCTTGTACTTCTCTCCCTCGGGCTTGCGCTGTGGCACTTGCCGATCAGTTACCACAGCAAACCGACGGATTCCATCGAGCCGGGCGATGTGCTTGGCTGCAGGCCGGGCAGTCCTTTGCTGGCTCAGGAGGCGAATCGGGTCGGCATTCTGGAATGCGGACGCCTGCTGGCTTCGGTGACCTACCGAAGCGCAGATCCTGACGGCGAGTCCATCGCCCTGATCGCGGAGGGACAATCCCCCCTTGGATACCTGTTCCCCGATGGCTCCACCGTGTACATGGTCCTCTCGGATGGGGACATGGCGCGCGTGGAGACACCGGTTCTCGTTGTGTCCGCCGGTGATGAAATCGCCGTGGCCGGCCCGACCCCAGCCACGGTCCTTTTCGAGCAGCAGGCGGTGACCCTGCCTTCGCCCGGCCATTACCGCGTGGAGGGCGCCGGCCATATTCAAGCGGTGGACAGCGGCACGAGCCTGCCCCGATTGGAGGCTGACACACCGGTCATCGCCATTTCCCCCTCTTCACTCCTGGCTGCGGTGACGTACGGGGCGGGTCCTCCGGCAGCGCCCGCTGTTGTCCTCTCCCCGCGCGGCGCCACATTCTCGCAGACGCCGGAAGTGGTCTGGACCGGCAGCAGCTCGGACATCTACACCGTGTCCGTCGTTTCCGCAGACCCCGACGCCGCCATTGGCCCCCCACACCTGGGGCCCACGCTGGTTCGGACGGCGGAGGTCGCATGGCGGGACCTCGGCTGGCCCCCGCTCCCTCGCAACTCCTCCTGGAAGATGCGCATAACCCGAGACGGGGCCGTGGTTTCCGATGCCGCCAACCAGTTCCACGTCCTGTCCGCGCAAGCGGACGGGGAGCTTTCGGCCAAGCTGGCCGCGGCCGAACGCCTGCTGCCGCAGGGGAATGCTCGTGATTTCGCCCGCATGTCGATCCTCATGACTCACGAGCCGCCGTGTGCGGCCGAAGCGCGCCGTATTGCGATGGACATCCGGCGCCGGGCGGCTGCGCCCGAGAATCTCATACTACTGAAGGCACTCGAACACACATCCGCCCAATTGGAGTTAAGTGAGGCGGCGCGGCAGGCTGGACAGCGCATTCGCGAGGTCCTGACCGCCCAAGCCGCGGCAGCAACGGAGGAAACCCCATGAAAAAGCCCGTCAGCATATCGATGGCGCTCGCACTCGGCCTGCTGGCCCTGCCCAATCCCGCCCTTCCCGCCGACCCGCCCCCGGTGGTCGTCCGCCCCCTCGTGGTGGGCGGGAGCCCCCCGCGGGGATCCATGAACAGCGTGCGCGTTGTCCACTCGCATGCCGAGGCGTCGACCGGCGCGCTCGAAACCCGGTCTCTGCGCCTCGCGATCAGCGAGAACCTGCCCCAAGGTGCCGGCGAGGACCTCCGCGGCTCATTCTGGCTGGCCGCCGCCACGGCAGGGCGCGCGTGCGGCGATCCCCTGTTCGACCATTCCTTCACCGTAACGGTGGACGGCATGGTGGATGGCGCCAGCGCCGGCGGGCTCCTCACCGTGGGCATGCTTGCAGCCCTGCGCGGCCAGGCGGTGCTGCCTGACTCAACCATGACCGGCACCATCCTGCCCGATGGCGGGATCGGCATCGTCGGGGGCGTACGCCACAAGCTCGATGCGGCCAAGGCGGGCGGCATGCGCAAGGTGGTTCTCCCCTCGACGCTCCGCATGGACCGCGACATCGAGACCGGTCAGTTCGTCGATCTGGCCACCCACGCTGAGAAGCTGGGCCTCGAACTCGTCTTCGTATCGAGCCTGGAAGAGGCCTATTTCGAGCTGACCGGGTCCCTGCTGACTCCACCCTCCCGCCAGCCCTCGGCACGGGGGCAGATCACCCTGCCTGCCGACGTGTCGAAGGCGCTTCGATCCAAGGTCCAGGACCGGTACCGGGAGGCCGACACGTCGGCGCAGGATCTCCTGGAGAATCCGGGGATGGAGCACCTGACGAAACTCCCCGAGTTGGTACGCGCCGCGCTGCGAGAGGTGCTTGGACAGGCCATCGCCGACGCGGATAACCAGCAGGCGAGGGCCCAGGCATTCATGAGAGGTGGCCAACTGGTGGCCGCGCACGATCGGCTCACCGCCTCCCTGGTGGCCATCAACGCGATCCGAAGCTGGCGCGATCAGAAGTACGTCCTTGCGGACGATGCGGCCCTCAATGAGTTCTTCAATACGCAGCTGGCGGCCGTCCTCGACCGCAAGCGTTCCGTGGGCGCGACGCGGGCCAACGCGGTCGAGTCGAGCCTGCTGGGCGCCCGCGCTGCGCGCGACCATCTCGACATGACCTCCCCGCTGCGGGTCATGGCTACGAGACAGACGCTGCTCGCCGACGCCGCTGCGCAGCAGGGCGTTCAGCCGAAGACCTTCCTTCAGCACGTCTTCGGAACCAACGAAGAGCGCGATCTCGAATACGCCCGGATACTCGAACACTCGCGGAAGACGCTTCACGCCCACCGCTGTGCAGTCGTGCGCCAGATGTTCGACAGGACAGACCCCGGCGCGGCGACCGTCGACGCCGACGTCCTCGTTCCCGCCCTCGCGTTCCGCGGCGACTCGCAGCGCCCGCCGCGCCCTCTCAACGCCATGCGGACCGAGCAGTGGGCTCGGTTCATCGAGACACGGCACACGGCCGTACTGGCCAGCCTCCGATCGATCCTGATGCGCGTCCCCGCCGAGCAGCAGTTGTCCATGGCGCTCGATCCCGTTGCGCGTCGCGCGCTGGCCCTCAATGAGTTCCTGCTATCTCAGCACGATGCCGCCAAGGGGGCCGCGCCCGTCAAGGTTGAGACAACAGCAGAGAAGTGGTTCCTACAGGCGGCCTTCTTTGCACTGGAAGAGACGGAAATGGTCTCCTACATGTCCCGGCTCGAACTCGGGCAGCAGGGCGCGGATGGGGGGCAGGGCTACAGCTTCTCTCTGCAGGGCGGCGAACTCCGCAGCATGCTCGACCGGGCCGAGATGACGGCCCGCCAGGCGATTCTGGCTGCGGAACGCGCCGGCTACGAGGCGGTCGGCCAGCGCTATGACTACCTGCTCGCCGAGGGTCTCAAAGATGGCGGCGCGGAAGAGCAGTTCAAGGCCCTCCGCCTGTACTGGGCCGCCGGCGCGCTATGCCAGCTCGTCGACCTCTGCACGCAACCGTGAGGCGGCATCACGATCGTGAAAGACCGTGGGCAGATCAGGGGGACGTGTCCTGCGCGGACGGCAGCATGGAGCAAGCGCCCATCGCGGAGTGACAGCCGTGCCCGGTCGACGCGGTGCGGTTTCCTCGTCGTGGTGCATGCCCTTGCCCTTCTGCTCTCGGTCGCCGGGTGTGGCAGGCGACCTGTTGACTCACTTGAGGCGAAACTGGACGCACTTCTCGCGCAGGGAGATCACCAAGCGGCCATCCCGGTGGCCCTTGAGGTTCTGGCGGAGAAGGAGAGGACCCTTGGCCCCGACCACTCAGAGGTGATTAGATGCCTGTATACCCTCGCCCTCGTGTACCATGCTCAAGGCCGCTACGCGGAGGCCGAGCCCCTGTTCAGGCGCACGCTGGAAGTCGCGCAGAAGGCCCTCGGCTCCGTCGACCCAAGAGTGGCCACGTGCCTGCACAACCTTGCCAACGTGTGCCAAGAACAAGCCCGCTACGCCGAGGCCGAGCTCCTGTTTAAGCGCGCGCTGGCGATCTGGGAGAAGGCCCTCGGCCCCGACCACTCAACGGTGGCCACGTGCCTGAATGATCTAGCTATGCTCCATTTTGATCAAGGTCGCTATTGTGAAGCCGAGTCAATAATCAGACGCTCACTTGCGAAAGGCACCAAGGCCCTCGGCCCAGATCGCACCGATGTGGCTGCGAAACTGCGCAACCTCGCCGTCGTGTGCAAAGCTCAGGGCCGCTACGCCGAGGCCGACTCCCTTCACCGGCGCGCACTCGCGATCCGTGAGGGGACTCTGGGCCCCGAGCACCCCAATATGGCCACGAGCCTGAACGACCTCGCCCTCGTGTGCCAAGCCCAGGGCCGCTACGCCGAGGCCGAGTCCCTGCTCCGGCGCGCGCTGGCTATCATGGAGAAGGCTCTGGGCCCCAATCACCCCTATGTTGGAATATGTTTGGGCAATCTGGCCCGGCTTCTTACGGACCAGGGCCAGATTGTCGAGGCCCTACCCCTCCACCGGCGAGCACTGGCGATCCTCGATAAGGCCTTGGGCGTTGACCATCCTAATGTGGCCGAGAGCTTGCACAACTTGGCCATGCACCTTGAACACCTCGGCCAGTACGCCGAGGCCGAGCCATTATTCACGCGCGCGCTGTTGATCAAAGGGAATGCACTCGGCCCGGACCACCCCGACGTGTCCAAAGCGCTTGCCTCCGTGGCTGTTCTTCACAGTATCCAAGGCCGAACGGAAGCGCTGGACGAAGCGGTTCGAGCTTTCAGTATCGAGGCTGATGTGTCAGCCGAGAACTTCTCCGTGCTGTCCGAACGTCAGCGCATGGACTTCTCCGGGATGCGCGGGGATACCCCGTTTCAGATCGCCTGCTCCCTGGCCTTGCGCCATACCCAAACCACGACCCAAGCCGTGCAGGCGGCGTGCCTCATGCACTTGCGCAGCAAGGGCAGAGTGCTGGATTCAGTGCTGGAGGACCGGCAGAGTCTCTCAGGAGACCCGGAGGCCGAAAAGGTCTTCACGTCGCTGCGTGAGACGAAGCGCCGGCTCGCCAACCTCCAGTTTCAACCGCTCGACAAGCTGACGGAGAAGGACCTTGCCAAGGCCCGGCAGGAGATGAGCATGTTGGGCGAGGAGAAGGACGCACTCGAACAGAAACTGGCCCGCATGGCCGGCCGTTACCGGGAAGGGCGGCGTGCAGCGAAGGTGACCGTCGAAGAAGTGCGGAAGGCATTGAGGCCCGGAGAGGCGCTCGTGGACTTCACGGTCTTCACCCCCGTCGCCACCATGCAGGACATCGAGGACGGGCTGGCCACACATGCGAATCCATGGCTTCCAGCCCAGTACGCCGCGTTCATTCTCACGCGTGAGGCTGAGCCGCTAATCGTGTCCTTAGGGGACGCGGAGCGGATTGACGAGGCGATCTCGACATTCCAGAGGGAGATTGCTCTCGGCGAGGATGCCGGCGATGAGGTGCGAACGCTGTACCGAAGGGTGTGGGCGCCGCTGGCGGAGGCGGTTGGCAGCAAGGAGCGCGTGCTCATCAGCCCGGATGGGCAGTTGAACTTCCTGTCGTTCGCTGCCTTGCGCGGCCCTGACGGCAAGTACCTGATCGAGCGACACACGCTCGGCTATGTGACCAGTGGACGCGATCTGGTCCGGCGACAGGACACGAAGACGGCCCTTGCGCCCGCGCTGTTCGGCGATCCAGCGTTCGGCGAGACCCCGAAGGCACCCTCGCCGGACGCGCCGGACTACCTGGCCCGCGCCTCGACGTTCCGAAGCGTGTTCGCGGATCGCGACCGGTCGTTGTATGGCAACCTCTCCTTCCCCCGCCTTCAGGGCACGCTCGGCGAGATCAAGGACCTGGCGCCGCTCCTCAAGGGCTCGGCCCCCCAGACCTACGTGGGGGACGAGGCCCGGGAGGAGCGACTCAAGACTCTTCGGCAGCCGGCGATCCTGCACTTGGCCACGCATGGATTCTTCCTGGAGGACGCCGAAGCGACAGGGGCGGAGGGTGGCTTGCCGGGACCGACGCCAGGCTTTGCCAGTCTGGGGCCCGCCTTTCGCGGCAACCCGATGCATCGCTCGGGCTTTGCGCTGGCCGGCGCCAGCCTTGCCGCACTGGGCAAGCGGACGGGCGATGCTCAGGACGACGGGATCGTCACGGCGGAGGAGGTCGGCAGTCTGGACCTCTGGGGCACACAACTTGTCGTTCTCTCTGCCTGCGACACCGGCATGGGCGAGGCCAAGGCCGGCGAAGGGGTCATGGGCCTGCGGCGCGCCTTCGTCCAAGCCGGAGCGCGGAACCTGCTGTTGACCCTGTGGCGGGTCGAGGACCGCATGACGCGCGAGTTCATGGTCCTCTTCTATAAGGACTATGTGGAGACCGGCGACGCCGTCGGCGCCATGACTCGCGCCCAGCGGCATTTCCTTGCCAGCCCCCAGCCCTCCGCACACCCCCGCTTCTGGGCGCCATTCGTGGTCAGCATTCAGGGCAGCACGACGGCGTCCACGGCCCCGTAGATCCACCCACCGCCGCAATCCCGGATCCTCACCTGGGACTGTTACATTCCGCCACGACGCCCGACGTATTCAGGTAAGGCGGCCAGAGGCTCCCGGAATGCCGATATGGCGGGGAGAAGAAGGCCGCCGAAACAGACGGAACGTGCACAGCACGAAGGGGATGAGAAATGAAGACGTGGGCGAAGCGAGGAACGGTGGGCATCGGTGTGGCGCTGGGGTTGGGTCTGGCCGGGTGGTTCTTTGGAACCAGTCCATCCCGAGCCGTCGCCCCGATCCCCGAGATCGACCGCACGGGGACGCCCGAGTACGCCATCGAGCAAATCGACAAGGCCATGCGACTCCGCGATCTCTCGCTCTGTGACAGCTACATGACCGATTGTGGGCGGGCGGTGCTCGAGTACACCATGAGTTGCGGCGAGTCGGGGGCGAACTCGGGCGCTCCGCCCGTCGTGCTGTCGCGAGTCCAGACAGAGGACGAGTACCGCTTGAGGGCACACTCCTTCTCCGGGAAGGATCGCATCACCTGCGAGCTTGTTCTCCTCAAGTGCGGCAAGCGCTGGATGTTCGACGACATCCTCGTGATCGACGCGTATGTCGACAAGATCGGCGCCAATCCGGAGATCGGCCTGTACATGTCCTACATGATCAAGCACCCGTGGAAATCGGCCTGGCACGTCGCCATGAACAACAAGACGGCCATCGCCACGATGATCGCCACCGGTTTCCTGCTCGGATACCTGGGGGCGTGAACCCCGAGACCCCCCGGGGGCGCACAAGCACCCCCCGGGGGTGATGACGACCGACGTGAAGCAGTCACTTGGAAAGGGAACAGAACCATGAGAGACAGCAAGCGGATTGAAACGATCGCCCTGGCGGCATGCCTGATCGGAATGGCCTGCGGATGCCGGATCTCCGACCGCAAGCCCGCGTCGAACGACGCCGGGGCAGGTCATACGATGGGGGGTGTTCTGCCGAACACCTTCCCGGAATCGGGCATGCCTGGCGAACCGTTCTCGGGCACACCGGTCCGCGGACAGTTCCCGCCCGTGTACTTCGCGTACGACAGCTCCACCATCGCGGACGCGGAGCGTGCGACCATCGAGAGCGTGGCCACGCACATGCGGGCGCACCCCGGGTACCAGCTGGGCGTCGAGGGCCACTGCGATGAGCGGGGCAGCGCGGAATACAACCTGGCGCTTGGGGAACGTCGGGCACTGGCCGTCCGGGCCTATCTCATCGCGCTGGGCGTCGCCGCGGAGCGGATCCAGACCCGCAGCTACGGGGAAGAGCAGCCCGCGCAGGCGGGCCACAGCGAAGATGCCTGGCGCCTGAACCGGCGCGCCGAGTTCCTGGTCTTTGAACCGGCGAGTAGTGCCGAGCTCCAGGCTGCCGCATCGCGAGAGACCGCCGGCGATGAGTGGCCCGTCTGCAGGGATTGGCTGACGCGGAGGATCACGGCGGCCGAAGCCGAGCGCATGTACACCGTGACCGTTGAGGAGCTGGGGCCGAAGCCAATCCCCTTCGGCTTCATGCAGCCTCGCTGGCAGGAGCTGAAGGCCAGCATGCGCGCGGGGGACGAGCTCTGGCTGTTTCGAACGCCGGAAGAGGCATGGAAGATGTTCTGTGGCCGGGAAGGGATCGTCCTGATCCGCAACGGCCGGCCGATCGACGGGATCATCAGCCTGATGAACTGAGCGCGGTCGCGCGAAGAGAAGGAGGGCGGTCCCCCGGGATCGCCTTCTTTTTTTAGGTGGCCGGCGCGTAGCGAAGATTTTGGAACGCGTTCCAAAATGCCGGCACGGCCCCAGCCTCAGTAGTCTTCAATCGGCGAAGGTACTTGGTCGTGCGCGGGATGACACATGAGCCGTCACCCCACCTCGATCTTTGGACCCAAGAACTTCGGCCGGGCCCGAAGCAGGGTGACATCCAGCACAGTCTTCACCCGCGCCGCCTGCTCCCGGAGCATGGTTCGCACACTGTGGATGGACCGCACGTCCTCGGCGTTGTACCCGATGGCGTCCACGCCCCGACGCCCGGCGATGTAGATGGCGCGTTCGTTGTGGAACCGCTGGGAGATAACCGTGACCTCGGACTGGCCGAAGACCTCCCTGGCCCGGACCACGGAATCCAGCGTCCGGAAGCCGGCGTAGTCGCAATAGATCCGGTTCGTGGGCACCCCGGCGTCCGCCAGCGCCAGCTTCATATCCGTCGGCTCGTCGTAGTCCTTGATGTGGTTGTCCCCGCTGACGATCAGGTAGTCGACCTTGCCCGCCTCGAAGAGCCGTATGGCGGCGTTCATGCGGGTGATGAAGTACAGGTTGCGCCGGCCATCCGGCAACGTGCGCGAACAGCCGAGCACAAGACCGACCCGCCGGTACGGGACCTGATCCACCGCAGAGTAGGTCCGCCCCTTGGCCGCCAGCCGGATCTCCGCCGCGGCGCTCACCATGGCCACGATACATGCCGCGCCAAGCCACGCGCACACCCAGACGATCCTGCGCGGTGTCCAGTGCCGGCGATCGAAGGCGCGCATGATCGGACGGGAGAGCGAGTTCAGCCCGCCGATCAGCGCCTTGATAGCCCTGCGCAGCATGATCGCGACGGTACTCGCCGCCTCCGATTTCGTCGAGCCCGGCCACCATTCCTGTCGTGCCAACCGGCAGTGGCACGTTGCCCGTCCTACCGAACCCGGATATGTTCGCCGGCATGAAACGACGGAAGCCAACCGGCCCGAGCGCGTCAGTGACCGGTGCAGCACGGCCCGACGCCTTCCCGGTCCAGCATGCGTCGCGCACCGGGAAGACCTATTACCTCGTTCAGCGGATATCGAAGACCGGACGCCCGGCCTACACGTTCACCACCGCGCCCCAGGGCCAGCCCGTCGATGCGATCCCCAACGGCTACGAGATCTATGAGAACGCCGCGGCCCAGGTATTCCTGCGGAAGAAGGTCGCCCTGTTGGTGTCCGATGCCGAGATGGCCCTCATAACGGATGCCCTGCGCGCCCAGGGTCCGGCGTGGCGATACTGGGTGGAGGCGAGAAAGGACGCCGTCACGATTCATGAGGCCGGCGGGGACATGGAATCGCTCAGCGACATGTGCCGGACATTCCGGAGCCGCGGGCTCTCCGACGATGAACGCCGCCGACACGCCAGCTACATGGCCGTCCTTCGCTTCACCCTTCTCGACCCTGAGACGCGGGAGTACGTGACCGAACGGTATTGCTTCCGGGGCAGCGTCGACGACTGGATCCATATCGGCGGCCCCGGGCCCCTCGCCCCGCAATGCCGGAAGTTCATCCCGCACCTCGGCCGCGAATCGTTCTACGACCTCATCTGACCGCCCTCGGGAACATCGAGGTCGCGATGGCGTTCAAGCCGCGGGAGGAATGGCCGCAGGCGTTCAAGTTCTTCCGGCTCTATCGATAGCCGTGCCTACAGGGGCGAGCAACCGCCTCATCTGAACACCCGACGCCCCCGCCCTCCGGCGCCACCGACGGAGCCCTGCGTTCCTCCTCCGCCTCATGCCAACCGTTGAGATGGAAGGCACCCAGTGTTCGTGCCGCGCGGGCACAGGCGAGGGATGCGATCCTCGTGGCGACTTTTCCTTACGGTCATGAGGCAAGTGGCGGACGCATAGCTCTTCGCCTGTCGTTCTTGCTTGCCCGTAGGCACTCTGGCACTCTCTCTACCATGAAAGCGCTCCTTAAGGCTGGTCCCAACGGGCGCGTGCCCGTATCGCCTAAAAGGCGATTTCGAATCAGGGCTTCCGCCCCGACCGCGAGTATTTCCGCACCGCCCTGACCGGAGCGCTGCCAGGCAGCCTCACGGGGACAAGACGGCGAAGGCCAAGCTGGCCTCGAAGATGTAGGAGGCGACGTGAGATGTTCCACACTCGAGAATCCGAACGCACGGGAGGTCCTTGCGACTGTGTGGCGACACCTGCGGGCGCATTTCCCTGCCGATGCGCGTTTCTTGGCCGCGATCGTGAAGAGGATTGAGCCTTTGCCGGACGAGGAAGTGGAAGACGGCACGCGGGGCTGGTGGAAGCCGGATGAGACCGGCAGTAACTTCTGGCTTCAATCGCCGGAATGGCAGGCGTGGTGGGGCCGACTTGATCGGCTCTTTGGCGGAGCCGAACACGGGCGAGTCTACGGCACGATGGAGCTACCCGATGATGAGCGGTTGACCGCTGCTGATGTTGCGCATGAAATGGGGCATGCCTTCACTTCCGATGATGACCTGGCCGAACGAAACGCGCCGCATGATGAATGGGCAAGCGAAGCCGCCGCCGACATGCACGCGGTTCGATGGGGGTTACTGACGTGCGAGAGTATCCGGCGGCGCCATGCCGACAACGTGGCCGCCGTGGCTGGACAAAGCCCGACATGCGGGTCCGCATGGCAGCATCATGGCCCGCCTCCTGGCGGGGACTGGTTTGAGACCGACGGAGCCCGCTGGCGACTGCGGGAGGACTTCGTCTTTGAGACGGTGACGGAGTAGCAACGTATGCCTTGACCCGACGGGGCGGGGAAGTTCTGGACGATGGGGTGCATGTCGTGAGAAGCCCGAACGAGAGCACGCCCGGCGTGCGCCGCAGGATCGTGTGGACGGTCTCCCGCATCGCGCCGGCACCCTTGCCGTGGATGATTCGCACATGAAGGAGCCCACGCTCCCGGCATTCCTCCAGATAGGTCGGCACCAAGTCCTTCACCTCGGCGGGGCGGAACAGGTGGAGGTCGAGGACGCCGTCGATCGGGATCGCCACGGGGTCAGGCTCTACTGAGTGTGGTTCTTCGGCCATGCTGCCTGCCTCCCCAGGCTCACGTCGCCGCTGGCAGCCTTCGTTCGATGGCATGGAATCCAAAGCGCCGGCACTGCGGGCATCGACCCAGCGTGTACTTCTTCCAAGACGCCGCATGTAGCCGGACCCCGTATTTGCCCCATGGTTCCGTGAAGCCGCACCGGGTGCAGCGAACCTGCCAGCCCGGGGCGCGCTTCTCGGGGTCCGGCGGCTCCCCCGCCCGTGAGCCGTCCATAAGACGGCGCAGGAGCATGCGCTGGAGATCCTGGCTGTGCTGGTCACGCATGGTCTGGACCAACGGTCACCCGTCGCGCCCGCGAAAGGCTACCCGCCGTCGTGCGCCGTGTCATGCACAACCCACCTCGCCATTGACCCGCAGGCCGCGGAGGCGGAGACTTCACCTGCAGGGACGGCCATGAACCACGGCACTCAGATCATCGCGGCGGCATTGCTGGCGACGTGGATCCCCCACCCCACCCTCGCCCAGTCCTACACGATCGACAAGCCAGGCCAGTTGCCCATCCATGTGCGCGCCACAGCGGGCGGCGCAACGATCACGAAGCCCGGTGAACTGCCCACCTACGTCCGGTCGACGGGGAGCGGCGGCGCGACGATATCCAAGCCGGGCGAGTTGCCAACGTACGTGCGCCCGGGCGCCAACGGCAGTGCCACGATCTCGAAGCCCGGCCAGCTCCCGACCTATGTGCGCGCCACCTCCGGCGGCGGGGCGACGATCAGCAAGCCCGGCGAGCTGCCTGTTCACGTTCGCCCCACGTCCGGCGGGTTCATCGTCCAGAAGTCCGGGGAGCTGCCGACGTACGTTCGCAAGTCCGGGGGCGGCAAGGACGGGCTGACGGCGGCGGATGTCGCGAAATACCTGCCGGGAATCGCAGCCAAGGCGGAGAAGAAGCAGGGGAGGAAGTAGGCGGTCGCTCCCCGACGCCAGCGTATTGCGGCAGGACCACCCACGTCAGCGCCTGCCGGCGTAACAGCCTTATGTCTTGGCGTCGGTCTTCACCTGCTGCCCCAGATGCATGAGGGTCAGAAGGTCGCCGCCCGACGCGGTCGATATCACATTGGAGCCCCGATCCATCTGCCTGAGGACATCCTCGAATCGGATGATGGTCACTCCCGCTTCTTGAAAGAAACCGACTTCCTCCGGGTGCTTCACGACGTTCACGACCAGTTCACGTGACCATTGCCCAGGGAAGAGCTTCTTGCGCAGCTCCACCTTCTTCGGATGGTCGAACTTCTTCGCGATCCACTCCCGGATGCCATTCTGTATCTCCTCCGTGGATCTCGTTCTTGCACAATCGGGACCAACCCCCGTGGCCTTTTGAATCGCCTTCGGAACCTTGCTGATGTACGCGATGGGGTTTGTGGACACCTGCACTTCGATGTGCCGGCACTCATGTCGTCCCTTCGGATCCGGCTTGAACGCCAGTAGATCGATCTCCTGAACCCCGAGCTTGATGCCGCGGATGGTGAAGAACCCGATCCGGTTCAGCCACTCCTCGACCACTTCTTCGCCCATCAGCGACATGGATCACCCCTTCGCATCCAACTTCTCGGCCATGCCCCGCAACTCCGGCGCCTCTTCAAGTTGCCGATCCGCGGCCGTTACGTAGTCAGCGAACGGGCGCTTCGCGTCCGGGTCGGCCATGGAGCCCTGCTCGTCGTTCAGACCCAGACCGCCGCGGAAGGACAGCGCCAGAAGTTGGGCCATCGTGAAGTCACGCAGCTCGGGCACGGCACGCATCCGCTTTAACGCCTTCGGCCACAGGCCGGCGATGGTATTGTCGGGCTCGCTCTCCCGGTAGGCATGCCACATGCGGATCAACTGCCCCGGCGCCCGCATCGAGAAGAAGGCCAGCAAGACGCCGGCCTGGTTGCGCAGCCGGGCGTCCCCCTCGCCCCCCGCACCGGCAAGTTGTTCGTCCAGACTTTGAAGCCAGAGGCTCATACGACAGCCCTTCCCGCAACCGTGCCCGAAGGTCGGCATTCGACCGGGTTGGAGGCTATCATAATGCTCCGAGACTCATCGACCTCCCGGGAATCCACGACTATCCCCGGTTTTTCAGTCGGGGAAGGCGAGAGAGAGCTGGGGGTCGAGTGGAGGGGGCGAGTGGGCGAGAGGTGAAGGGCGCCAGCGGGAGAGGTGTGTGAGGAGCACGGAGATGCCGTCGGCGACAGCGTAGTAGTGGAAGTCCGGCACGCCGAAGAGCCGCTTGGCGGCCGAGGTGATGTTGGCCGTCAGGATCGAGAGCCGGACGGATTCGCCGAGCCAGACGGCCGAGAAGTAGACGGCGGCGAGCACGAGGGCGACAAGGTTCTTGAGTCGCTCGTAGGCGAGGACCCGCAGGTCTTCGAGATGGTAGCTCGACCGACGGTGCGGGCGTCAGGCTCGTGCGGGTGATCGGGCGCGATGACGTGGAGGACT
>CAYODK010000122.1:0-16440 GCA_964402695.1 uncultured Verrucomicrobiota bacterium | reverse complement strand
CCCCAGTACGACTGGCTCCAGTATCCGACGGTCCCGCCGCCGAACTCGCGGCCGAGGATCACGTACTGACCGACGGCCAGGAGCGCGCCGAGCCAGGCCCAGGGGGCGGGGAGCCATCCGCGGAGCATCCAGGCGAGCGCCGCCGCCATGGCGGCCACGCTGATCCACACGCCGAAGACCGGGTGGCCGAGCCGCTGGCCGGCGGCCAGGGCGAGTCCCTGGGCCGGCGGGTACATGGACTGGTAGGTGGGCCTGTGCAGCACGTAGAGGGTCTCGAAGTGGCGCCAGTGCGGGTGCGTCGGGTTGGTCATCCGGCCCTGGGCGAACGTGTCGGCGGCGAGCAGGTAGCTGAACTCATCGTGCACGCGGGGGAAGGGCATGCCGCTGAGGCGCGCGGCGCCGACCGCGAGCGCGAGGGCGAGCGCCCCCGCCAGCAGCGGGCCCAGCGAGGGATGCCGGGCCGGAAGGCGGAGCCGGAGGGGCCACCGGGTCAGCGGGGACCGGCTCATGCAGGGGCCTCCCGGCCGGTCGACTCCCGCCGCCATCGGAGCCCGAGGAGCAGCAGGGGGATCAGGGCGGCGGCTTCGCACAGGATGCGCGGGAGGTGCGGCTGCGTCGCGAGGAAGAGAAGCGCGCAGGCCAGCAGCGATGCCAGGAACTCCGCGACGGGACGGAGTCGGAAGATGCCCAGCCGCCGCTGCACGAACCCGAGGGTTCCCGCCGCCGTCGCGATCTTGGTCAGGAGGATGGCCGCCACGCTGCCCCCGAGCGGATGGCGGGGGATCCAGGCCGCACAGAGGATCAGATTGAGCAGGAGCCCGCCCGTGAGGAGCGCCACCAGAAGCCGCAGCCGGCCGAGGCTCATCATGATGTAGACCGCCAGGTTGTGGTAGATGCCCAGCACGATGCCGAGCGCCAGCCAGCGCTGCATCCAGACCGCATCGCCATAGGAGGGACCGTAGATCAACGGGATGATCCGGTCGCTCTCCACGATCAGTCCGTACACCAGGATCGTGGTGGGCAGCAGCAGCCACCGGGCCGTGTCGTGGGCCAGGCGGCGGGCCGCGTCGAGGTCCGTGGCGAGAAGCCGGGCGAGAAGGGGGAAGAGGGTCCGCCCCAGCAACAGGCCGCACACGAACGTCGTGACGCCGTCCACGACCTGCCACGTGGCGCTGTACTGGGCCACGGCGGCGGGCCCGCCGGAGCGCTGGAGGAAGAGGAGGTTCGCCTTGTTGTAGCCCGTGGCCGCCAGTTCGGCCAGGGCGAACGGCAGTCCTCCCCGCAGGATGTTGCCGATCGACAACCCGGGATCCGACCTCGCCCCGGTCCGGGTCGGTCGCAGGAGCCAGTGCGCACCCGCGAGGCCGACGAGGGACTCGATCGGTTTGAACAGGGCCAGCAGGATCGGAGACCATCCGGCGGCCAGCGCCGCCAGGCCGTATCCGAAGCCGGCCGCGGCGGCCACGGCCCGCACTCGGCCCTCGACCGTCTGCCGGCCACGCCACTGGCCGAGGGTGTAGTACGTGCTGGTCAGGGCCTCGAGGCCGACCCCGGCCGCGAGAAGCAGGACCACCGTCCGGAGGGTGAGCTCGTCGTGCTGGAGAACGACCAGGACGAACGCGGCGCTGCCGCCGAGCGACAGCAGCAGCGCCTTGGCGAGGAGAACCTGCCGTGCGATGCGGGACTCGCATTCCGGGGTCCGGGCGAGGCGGCAGATCACGTGCTGGTTCAATCCGAATTCCGCCAGCATGAGCAGGATCTGTCCCACTCCGAGCGCGAACATGAACTGGCCGTAGGTGATCATCTGGTGCCGCGCCAGGACGATCAGGAAGACGGCCTGGAGAATCTCCCGGAATCCGTGGGCCGCGGCCAGGGATCCGAATCGCTCCGCGATGCCGCGGAGGCCCGCATGTTCCGTCCCCGGGCGGCTCACGTCGACCCCCGGGCCGGCCGCGCGAGCAGCTCGAGGAAACGGCGGCAGTTCGTTTCGAGATCGAACTCGCGGAGGACGAACCGGCGGCCGCGTTCGGCCATGGCGCGCGCATCGTCGGGGTGGCTTGCCAGATCCCGCACGGCGGCCGCCAGCGCCCCGGCATCCCCCGGGGGGACGAGACGGCCGGTTTCGCCGTCCCGGATGATCTCCCGTACCGCGCCGACGTCGCTGGCGATCACGGGGAGCCTGTGCAGCAGCGCTTCCATCACGACGTTGGGAATGCCATCCCTGTCCCCGGCGGGGTCGATCACGCTCGGAAGAAGGAAGATGTCTGCCTGACGGTAGTAGGCGGCGGTCTCCTCCCTCGGCACCCACCCGGGAAAGCGGACGCGGTCCGATAGGCCCAGCGAGTCCGCCTCGCGTCGGAGCCGGCGCGCCTCCGGGCCCGTCCCCGCCACCGTCAACCGCAGGTCCGCGTGCTCCCGCTTCAGAAGGGCGGCGGCGGCCAGGGCATGAACGAACCCCTTCTTGGGCACGAAGCGCCCCATCGCAAGCAGGCGGAGGCCGGGGCCCTCGAAGATGGGGGCGGGGGCGAACCGGTCCGCATCCTGTCCGTTGCGGGCCACCCGGATCCTGTCCGCGTTCGGACCGGCATGCGTCCGGAGGTGCTCGGCGAAGGTCGCGCTCGTGCTGCGGACGAAGACGCAGTCGCGGATCTTCCCGGCGAGGGCCTGTTCCGGGGGAAAGATGTCCCCGGCCCATGCGGTGAAGCTGAAGGGGATCCCGGTCAGGCGGGATGCGACCCTCGCCGCGGTGGCGGGTCCGTTGGCCCAGTAGGCGTGCAGGTGGCCGATGCCTTCATCCCGGGCCAGGCGGCCGATGTGGAACCCGCACAGGAAGGCCCAGGCGTTCTCCGCCGCCGACTCGAGGTCCGGCCACCGGTGCCAGGGAAGGGTGCGCCAGAGTTGACGCGCCACCGTGCCGTTGGCCCGGAACCAGTAGGCGATGTCCCGGCCCACATGCGCAAGGGCCCGGGAGCCCAGGCGCCGGACCTCGATGCCCGTCGCCTCCCCGCCGATCCGGGGGGAGATGCCGCGGTGAGGTCCGTACAGGGTGATGACGGACAGGGGCGCCCCCCGGCGATGGAGCTCGGCCACCTCGTCGAGAATGAAGGTCTCGGAGGGTTTGGGAAACCAGTGCAGGAGAAAGACCGTGCGAACACCCGGCTCCGGAGTCGCGGCGCGCATGGACGCGGGGAGCATGATGGAGTCGCGATCAGCCCTGTCCGTCGATGGGATCATGGCGCGCAACGTGTTGCTCCCCCGGCCTCATGCGGCGAAGCGTAGTCCCCCGGCCCGGCGGCGGTCAAGACGGAGGGCGCAGAAGGACGGGTTTCGGAGGCCTTTGCGGGCGGTGGGTATGCGGGCCCGCCTCGTTTGCCCTTGTTCGCCCGGCCGTTCTCGCGATACTCTCATTTGCCGCCGACCGGTGGACGTGGAGGTCCGGCGTGCCCGTGGAGAACCGGTCGCCGGAGTGCCGAGGGGAGTGGCGTTGATGCTGCCGAGGAATCGGTTTCAAGCCCTGGTCGAGATGGTCAGGCGCGGAAAGGAGGAGGGGTACTATCCCTTCTTCCGCCCGCTTGCGGCGTCGACGGGTCCCGAGGTGGAGGTCGATGGCCGGCGGCTGGTGATGGTGGGCTCCAATGACTACCTCGGGCTCGCCCACGATCCCCGGGTGGCGGATGCGGCCGAGGCCGCTGTGCGGCGGTGGGGGGTGGGGCCCGGCGGCTCGCGCTTCCTGTGCGGCAATACGACGCTGCACGAGACCTTGGAGGAACGGCTGGCCGCGTTCCTGGGCAAGAAGAAGGCGGTGGTCCATACGACCGGCTTCACCACCAACCTGGGCGTTCTGCACGACCTGGCGGCTCCCCAGGACCTTCTCCTCTGCGACGAGGAGAGCCATGCGAGTGTGGTGGACGGATGTCTCTTCTCCCGCGGACGTCTGTCCACGTTCCGTCACAACGATCCGGAGGCCGCCCGCGCGCGGATCGTGGTGGCGCAGGAGCGGAAGCCCGAGGCCTGCTTCCTGATCACCGAGGGCGTCTTCAGCATGTCCGGCGACGTGGCGGCCCTGCCGGGGTTGCTGGAGGTGAAGCGGGACCATCCGAACGCGGTGCTCTACCTGGACGATGCGCACGGCCTGGGGGTCATGGGGCGCGGCGGGCGGGGCACGGCCGACCACTTCGGCGCGACGGATCGCGTGGACTTCATCATGGGAACGTTCAGCAAGGCGCTGGCGTCGATCGGCGGGTTCATCGCGTCCGACGACACGGACGCCATGACGCATATCCGTCACCAGTCGCGCCCGCTGATCTTCTCCGCGGCGCTGCCGGCCTGCTGCGTGGCGGCGGCGCTGGCCGCACTGGAGGTTCTCGAGGGCGAACCGGAGCGCGTCGAGCGGCTTCACCGCAACGTGAGGAGGGCGGAGGAGGGATACCGGCAGATCGACCTGGCCCCGCGCCCCACGGGCTCGGCCATCCTCTCGATCCGCATCGGCTCGGAACTCACCGCCTACCAGTGCGCCCGGGACCTGTTCGACCTGGGCGTCTTCGCGCTGCCCGCCGTGTTCCCGGCTGTCCCCCGCGGCGAGGCGATCATCCGAACCGCCTACATGAGCACGCACGAGCCGGCGCATATCGAGCGGGTGCTGGCGGCGCTGGACATCGTGGCGGATCGGTACGCGCTGCGCCGGGGGGTGGTTGACC
Organism: uncultured Verrucomicrobiota bacterium; assembly: GCA_964402695.1. Taxonomy (GTDB): domain Bacteria; phylum Verrucomicrobiota; class Kiritimatiellia; order PWTM01; family PWTM01; genus VGWF01. The sequence continues at coordinate 11,743 of CAYODK010000122.1, read as the reverse complement.
CGGAACCGGTCGTCGCGTCGCAGATTCCGTGAACCCCCGGACGTCACCGGGCCGGTCGTTTCCGTGAGGACGGAGGGCGAAGCGGCATGCCGGCGTCACCCGTAAGCGTCCTGCCGGTTCGCACGCCGCGGGACCGGGAGGCCTTCCTGCGGGTTCCGTGGCGGACTCAGGGCGGCGACCCCTGCTGGGTGCCGCCGCTGCTGGCGCGCCAGCGGACCGCGCTGGATCCGCGCACCGGCCCCTTCTTCGCGGGCGGGTCCGCGCAGCTCTTCCTGGCCGTCCGCGACGGGACTCCCGTCGGACGGATCTCGGCGCACCTCAACCGCCGCTACGAGGAACTGCACGACCGCGCCACGGGGTTCTTCGGCTTCTTCGAGTGCGACCGCGATCCGGAGGCGGTCTCCGCGCTGTTCCGTGCGGCGGAGGGCTGGCTGCGCGGACACGGCAAGCGCCGTGTCGTGGGGCCGATGAGCTTCTCGATCTACGACGACATCGGGCTTCTGGTCGACGGCTTCGACTCGATGCCTGCGTTCCTGCTGACCCACAATCCGCGCTGGTACGCGGACCTGGTGGAAGCGGAGGGTTTCCGGAAGGCGGTGGACTGGCACGCGCTGCGCGTCACCAACCGCGATGTGGATCCCGACGCCATGGGCGCCGAGGCCGCGGCGATCATGCGCCGCAGCGCGTTGACGCTCCGCATGCCCACGCCGGCCGAGGTGATCCGTCGTTCGGACGAGATCCTGGGTCTCTTCAACGACGCCTGGCGGGGCAACTGGGGGCACATCCCGTTCACGCCCCTCGAGTTCGGCGCCGTGCTCAGGGACCTCGGCCCGCTGCTGCGCGCCGACCTGATCCGCATCGTGACCGACGGCGCCCGGATCGTCGCCTTCACCATCACGATCCCCGACCTGAACCCCCTCGTCCGCCGGTTCGACGGCCGGCTCACATGGTGGAACATGGTGCGATTCTACGTCGCCGCCCGCCACGCCCCTCTGTCCCGCGTCAAGACCGTCCTGCTCGGGGTTGCGCGCGAGTACCGGAATCGCCGCTTGCACGACGCGATGATCCTCGACACCTACGCCCACCTCATTCGCGCCCACCCGGGGCTGACCCAGTGCGATTGCTCGCTGATCTGCGAGCAGCTCCGTCCCTTCATCCGGTCCCTCGCCCGGTACGGCGCCTCCGTCTACCGCACGTACCGGATCTACGAGAAGGAAATCCCGGCGACAGGCGCGGACAGGGCGCATGGCAACTCCGCGGGACCGCTGTAGCCCCGCCCGCGGGTCGCGGCTGCGGCACGCGGGCTTCGGGGCGCCCGGCGATCGCCGGGGAGAGAACCCTGCAGACGTTTCCTGCGCGCGAGGACATCGGCGGCCATTTCCCCCTTTGTGCGCGACGGGAACTGGGGTAGGTTGACGCCCGCGTCGGCCGAGGGCGGAGGCAATCCCGACCGGCGCCAAGGGATCCATGCAGCTCAAGAACATGGTGAGGATGGGCACGGCGGCAGCGCTTCATCGCATCGTGGGCGCGCGGCGTCCTGTCAACGTGATGCTGGCGGTCACCAATCGCTGCAACGGGGTCTGCCGGTACTGCCGGATTCCGACACGCGGCGGGAAGGACCTGTCGACGGAGGAGATCCTCCGGCTGATCGACGAGATGGCGGAGGCCGGAACGGTGCGGCTCGGCCTGTGGGGCGGCGAGCCCCTGTTGCGCCGGGACATCGGCACCATCGTCGACCGCGCCCGGGCCCGGGGCATGTATGTGACGATGGACAGCAACGGCCTCCTGTGGCGCGAGCGGCAGGCCGATCTGCGGGCCCTGAACCACGTGACCTTCGCCTACGACGGCAACCGCGCCGCCCACGAAGCCAACCGCGGGCCCGGCACGCACGACCGGGTCCGGGAGGCGATCGACCTCGCGGTCCGGACCGAGGGACTTCAGGTGTGGACCCTGACGGTGCTGACCCGGCACAACCTGCAGGACCTCGATGCGGTGATCGACCACGCCGAGCGCCTGGGGATCCACTGCGCCTTCCAGGTGCTGCACCACAACGGCGAACTCGGCTGCAACCACGACGAGCTGCTCCCGACCGACGGGCAGTACCGGGAGGCCTTCCGCCACCTGCGGGAGCGGAAGCTCCGGGGCGCCCCCATCGCCTCGTCGCTGCGCTACTTCGATGCCATGCTGGCGTGGCCGGATTTCCGTCAGACCCGCCTGGTGAATGCGCAGGATGGCACCCCCTGCCGGGCGGGCTCGCTCTACTGCAATGTCGACGCCAACGGCGATGTGTATGCCTGCAGCCTGATGGTCGGCGAGGCGTCCGCGAAGAACGCCCTGGAGTCGGGGTTTCGCGCGGCGTTCGATGCGATCCCCCCGCTGCCGTGCGCCTCCTGCTCCGCGACATGCTTCACGGAGTACAACCACCTCTACTCGCTGGACCCCCGCTGCATCCTCGACTGGATCCGGACGACACGCCGCTGAGCCGTCCCGGGATCAGGGCCGGTCACCCGGCCTCCCGGCGCCCTCCGGATCGACCCGCCATGTCCGCGTCCGGTCCCCGTTTCCGAGCGGGAGGAACGAGGCGTCGAGCCGTTCGATCAGCGGCCCGGCGTGGCCCTCGTCCGGTCCGAGGTCGTGGAGGACGATGAGTCCGATCCTCTGCTCCCGGACGAGCCGGACGATGTCCTCCCATCGCCGGTATGCCGCATCCGGCCGGGCGATGTCACGGAAGAGGTCCACGAGGAGGCCGCGCAGCCCGGGCGGATCCCCGGGGCACTCGTCGTACCAGACCAGGCTCTGGCCGTGTTCGGTCTGGTAGTAGGTGTAGGGATTCCAGAGCCGCTTGCCCTCGTGACCGGCGGCCGGCGGGAGATCGAGAACCGGGAGATTCTCCTCCTCGACGCGGGGGAGTGCGCGGACCGGAGCGGGAAGGTCCGACGCCGCGTCCACGAAGTAGGTGGGCCGCGTGCGCACGCCGGGCGGTGCGACGAGGAACCCCTCCCCGGCCACGAGGGCGCAGAGGACGGCGGCGATTGCGATGGCCGCGCGGGGGGGGCGGGCGGCGATGCATCGCGCGACGAGGAAGCCGCCGCACATGGCCATGAAGGGGAGGATCCGGTTCATCCTGACCACGTTCTCGAATCCCGGGACGATCCTGTCCAGCAGCAGCGCCGGCATGGGGATCCGGGCGCCCGGCGGTCCGAACCCGCGGCCGATGGCGAGCAGGGCGAACAGCGCGGTGCCCGCCAGGAGAATCGCGGATCCGAAGGCGCGGCCCTCGTCCGACGTCCCCTGGGACGGGAATCGACCCCGCCAGCGGATGTGCCCCGCGCAGGCGGCGAAAAGCGCCGCCATCCAGACGAGGCCGAGGTATGGCTTCTCGTGCCACAGGCCCGCCGCCGGGTCGACGAGATCGCGAAGCGACTCGGTGGATGCGGCGGCCGAAAGCCCGAGTTCCAGCGTGCCGGGATTCAGGTTGATCGCTCCCTCGCCGCCCGCCGGGAGGGGGGCGTAGAACCGGACCAGGAGCGGGAGAAGAACGAGCAGCGCGAGCCCCGATGCCCCGGCGCGCCGGAGGGCGGGGGCCCGCCAGGTCAGGTTCAGCCGCTCCGCCGCGTGCGCGAGGAGGAAGGGCCAGGTCGCGATGAGGAAGAGCGCGTGGTACGGCGTCGAGAAGACGGCGAGGACGGGCATCGCGATGGAGGCCGCAAAGGCGGCCGCCGGGCGGCGCCCCTCCAGCAGGTCGACCAGCGCGCAGAAGGAGAAGCCCACGGTCCACAGCATCACGTTTTCGATCTGACCGCGCAGGATGAAGGACTGCACGCACGGGTGGAACGCCACGAGGACGGCGTAGGCGGCCGCCGCGGGCGCCGGGTATCTCAACCGGCGGGCCAGCAGGTGGAACGAGACGGCGCTCAGGGCGAGGTTCAGCAGGAAGAGGAGGTTGAAGGTCGCGCGGGGAGGCAGCACGCGGCTGAGTGCGAACCCCGCCGCGAGCGAGGGTATGGCCAGCGGCACGGCCTCGCCGCCCTCGGGATAGGCCCAGACGGTGAGGTGGGTGGGGGAGCGGCCGGGGGCGGTATCGAGATACCTGTCGAACAGCCGCATTTCCGTGGTTTTCTTGCTCGCCGTGCGGTGCGACAGCGAAAGGCGGAAGGGGTGGAGGGAACAGGGATAGAAGGCCAGGACGGCCATCACGAGGAAGATCAGCCCGGCCGCGAGCGGGCCGGCGGCGCCGCGACGCGCGGAGGGGGCGGGGCCATCCGGCCCCGGGCGCGCTGGTTCCGCCGGGCGTTCCATCATGCGGCTCCTCCCCGCGTCCTACTGGCTGATCAGCCGCCGAAACGATCCGTACTGGCGCAGCTTGAACATCGTCAACTCGCCGTGCATCAGCATATCCGCCGCGATCCACGCATCTTTCACGAGGTCCGACACCTGGGCGAAGAGCTTCAGCGGCGCCGGGTGGTCCCGGAGCCATTCGCTCCGCATCAGGCGGCGCACGACGGCGCGCGGGACGAACGATTTCGAACTCAGGATGGCCAGGCAGATCCAGAACGTGTCCTCGCGGGGCCGCGGGTAGTCGAGGCTCAGTCGGAACTGCCGGAAGGACTTCGTCGCGCGCCCCTCGATGTCGTCGGGGCCGATCAGCCCGCGCTCGAGCAGGTCCTTCGCCAGCGCCGTGCGGGGAAACACCGTCAGCGAGTAGATGTAGATCTTGAAGGGCCGCGGCAGGGCGAGGAGGAGTTCGATCATGCGCCGCTTGTCGTCGCGCCCCGCGAGGGGGTTGTCGAAGATCAGGTCGAACACCACCGGCACCCGGGCTCGCCGACAGGTGCGGGCGAAGTCGAGGACCGAGGACGTGGTCGAGCGGCGGCCGTACACCGTGCGCACCTCGTCGTCGGAGCCGGACTGGATGCCCGTCTGGACCTTGCACAGGCCGGCCTTGCGCAGGCGGACCAGGTCGTCCTCGTCCAGTTCGCCGGGATAGGTGAGGAGTTCGAACGGCCGGCCGATGCGCCGGCGGTACTGATCGGCGAATTCGCGGATCCACGCCTCGGGGAACGCGAACACGTCCCCGTCGAACTTGACGCGGCGGATGCGCGGCAGCCGGCGTTGCGCGAGCTCCAGCTCCGCGATCACGTTCTCCACGCTGCGCATCCGGTAGAACGCCCCGTGTCCGCGGAAGAGTTCGCGGAGCACGCTGTTGTGGCAGTAGGTGCAGGCGTAGGGGCAGCCCCGCGTCGGGTAGATCCGGTACTCCGCGGTGCCGGCGATCGGGTCCGTCTCGCGCAGCCGGCCGTCCTCGATGAACCAGGTGTCCGGCGCGCCGAGGTCGGGGACCGGCAGCGTGTCGAGGTCCCGGAGCAGCGGGCGCGGCGCGTTCCGCACCACCTCCGTCCCCCGGCGGGCCCAGAGGTTCGGGATCGCGTCGGTGCGCGCCCCGGCCGCCAGCGCCTGGCAGAGGTCCAGCGTCGGGTGCTCGCCCTCCCCGACGCACACGTAGTCGGCATGCCCGATGCATTCGTCGGGGCACACGGTCGGGAAGACGCCGCCCCACAGGATCGGGGCGGCGACCGACTCGCGCAGCCGGGCCGTCAGGCGGGTCACGATCTGCAGGTAGGGCGCGCCGAACCCGATGCCGATCAGCAGTGGATCCAGCCGTCGCGCGAGGTCGGCCAGCAGCCGCTCCTCCGTCTCCGTGGGCGGTTCGATCCCGTTGTTGACCCATCGCTTGAACAGCACGAGGCAGGGGCGGAACCCGGCCGCCCGCAGGACGGCCGTGATGTAGCGCGTGCCCCGGTTCTCGATGCCGTAGGGCGAGACGATCATCACGGTCCGGGACGGCGGCGCGCCGGTCATGATCCGCGCCCTCCGAGCAGGGCCAGGGCCGCGGCCGCCTTGTGCCGCAGGTCCCGGGGGCCGCCCGTCTGCCGCAGGTGGCGCCAGATCACGGACGGGCGCAGGTAGAAGCGGCGGTAGGCCAGCTTGAGCAGGCCGTGGAGTTCCGCCGCGGACAGCGAGGCCTCCCAGAAGCGCAGGCGGAAGTCGGGCCGCGGGTCGCGCGCGAAGGACTCCCATTCGCCGGCCGGCGCCAGGCCCTGCCGCACGGCCCGCTCGAAGAGTTCCGTGTGCGGGTAGATCGCGAGGATGTTGAACATGGCGTAGTCGGGCCCGACGCGCTGCGCGAAGCGGAGGGTCTGCAGGATGTCGTCGCGCGTCCGCTCGTGCGGGCACCCGATCAGGAAGTAGGCGACGGTCGTGATGCCGGCCTCGCGGGTCCATGCGATCGCGCGTTCGGCCTCGGCCGTGGTGATTCCCTTCCGCAGGTCCCGCAGGCCCTCGTCCGTCCCGGTCTCCACGCCGTAGTGGATCCGGATGCAGCCGGCCCGCCGCGCGAGCTTCAGGCTGTCGGGATCGACGCGGTCGACGCGGGCGCGAAGGCTCCACCGGACCTCCAGGCCGCGCCGGAGGATCTCCTCGCTGACCTCGCGGATCCGCTCGGCGCGGAGGTTGAACGTGTCGTCGACGAAGTGAAGTTCCTCCGCCCCCTGGCCGAGGCAGGACGCCATCTCGTCGACGATGTTCGCCGGTGAGCGCATGCGGCACCGGCCGTGCGGCGTGCTGCAGAAGATGCATCGGAACGGGCAGCCGCGTGTGGCCAGCAGGGTCGTGAAGGTGGCCCGGCGGCCCAGCACGTAGCAGTAGTCCCGCGGGTCGACGAGATCGCGCGCGGGGAAGGGCAGGGCGTCCAGGTCGTCCGGCGGCGCGGCGGCGGGGTTGACGCGGACGGTCCCGCCGTCGCGGTGGATCAGACCCGGGATGTCCGCGACGGGGCCGCCGTCGGCCCGGGCGTTGACGAGGGCGAGGAAGGAATCCTCGGCCTCGCCGCGCAGCGCCGCGTCGACCGACGGCCACGCGAGGGAGAGGTCCGGGAACGCATCGACATGGGGGCCGCCGAGGCAGACGAAGGTGTCCGGCGCGGCCCGCTTGATGCATTCCGCCGCGCGCCGGGCCTCGACGAGGTTGTGCGTCGTGGTCGTGATTCCCGCCACCCCGGGGCGGTCCGCGGCCACGCGCCGGGCGAGGTCCTCGTACGAGAGGTTCCGCGCGGGCATGTCCGCGACGGCGACCTCGTGCGGCGAGTGGCGGCGGACGTGCGCGGCCAGGTACAGCAGGCCGAGCGGCGGAAAGTGGCCGACCTCCTTGGACACGTAGCCGGGCAGCTCCGTGGAGATCATGCCCTCGGTGCGCGGGTTGACCAGGAGGATCCTCACGACGCGGCCTCCGGGGCGGGAGCGGCGGCCGCGGGCGCGCGGCGCATCAGGCCCATCGCCTCGACGCTGCTCCGCAGGTCGTGCACCGCGTGCGTGACCTCGGCCCAGCAGGGGCGCATGCACCCCGGGCATCCGGCGCGCTGCCGGCGGGCCTCGCGCCTCGCGGCGGCGCTCGTGAGCCGGCGGGCCAGCCCGGGGGTGTCGAAGCGGGCGACCGGCGGGAATCGGTGGCAGATGGACACGCCGCCCTGCGGGCTGACCGAGACGTACAGCGTGCCGGCGTCGCAGGTCCAGCGCGAGGTCCCGGTTTCGAGGAAGGTGACGGAATCGCGCAGGAACCGGCTCGAGTTGGCGATGGGCGCGCCCCGGCGTTTCGCGTCCAGCAGGGCGGAGTAGGCGGCCCGCAGGCGGGCGTGGTCCTCCTTCCGCACGGCGAGGTCGGGCGCCGCCGCCGCGAAGCCGTCGGTGCGGTCGTCCGACGGGGACAGCGTGATCGGAACGAAGGAGCAGAAGAAGCCCTCCTGCACCGCGAAGGCCACCAGCGCGGGCAGTTCGTCGAGGTTGAGCCGCGACACGCAGACGTTCAGGATCGGGATCGAGGGGGGCGTGCGCAGGCGGGCCCGGAACCGGCGCATCGAGGCGACGATGTCGTCCCACACATCCCGGCCCCCGTAGATGTCCTTCTCCTTCGCGGGGTCGAGGCTGTCGAGCGAGATCGACACGTGGCGCAGGCCCGCCGCGACGACCTCGTCGATCCGCGCATCGTCGAGGGCCACGCCGTTGGTCAGAACGCGAACCTCCGTCCCCGCCGCGTGGAACGCGGCGACGATCCCGGCCAGGTCGCGGCGCACGAACGGCTCCCCGCCGCCCAGCGCCACCATGCGCACGCCGGCCTGCGCGAGCTCCGTCGCGAGCGGGACAATCTGCGGCAGGGCCAGCTCCTCCCGGGCGTTGCCGTCCTTCCACACGACGCACATCCGGCAGCGCATGTTGCACCGGTGCGTGACGCCGTAGTGCGCGTAGATCGGGCGCGCCCGCCCCAGGCGGGCCGCGAGCGCCCCCGCCGCCTGCCGCCACCGGCTCACGGTGCGCCTCCCGTTCCGGCGGCCGGCGCCACGCGGCACTGCAGCAGGTCGTGCTCCTTGCCGGCGAAGGCGAACGACCTCACGAGGCCGAATCCGAGCCCTTCGAGGATGCGGCGGATCGTCCGGTTCCCGCGCTCGATCGTCACGTGGACGAGGGGGATCCCGCGCCGGGCGTACTCGGCCAGGACGGTCCGGATGAGCTCCCGGGCGACCCCCTTCTCGCGGATCTCCGGCGCCACGGTGATGAAGATCATCTCCGCCGCGATCGGGGCGTCCTCGACCCGGCGCGGGTAGCCGAGGAGCTGGGGATAGAGGCGCCGGCAGGCCGACCGCAGCAGGCCGCGCAGCGCGAAGAAGGCCATGCGCGCGCCGTGCCGGAGGACAAGGTCCGCCAGGAATCGCCCGCGCCGCGAGACGGCCGCGATCACCGCCCGCGGACGGCCCGCGTCCTCCCACACGTACGAGAGGGCGTGCGGAGACGCCGCGAACCTCTCGTAGAAGCACTCGAGGAACCCGGCCCCCATCGCCGCGAACACGGAGCCCCGCATCAGCTCCGCGTGCTGGCGGGCCGCCCACGGCGCGTCCCCGCGCTGCAGGGGGCGGATCATGCGGGGACCGCCTTCTCCGGCCGGTGCCGGTTGCGGATGAACATCCCCACCAGGAGCGAGAGGGCCCGCGCATAGCGGCGGATGTCGCTGATCCCCCGGAGCATCTTCAGGTGCCGCCAGACGATGATCGGCCGCAGGTAGAAGGCGCGGTAGAAGCGGCGGTGCAGGTCGCGGAGCTCGGCGCTCGTCATGCCGTTGGGCACGAAGACGGGTTCCCAGAAGGAGAAGGCGGTCAGGTCGGAGGAGATCAGCCGGCCGTACTTCTCGTAGAGAGTCCACTGCGGGGCGCCGGGCAGCGGGGTGTTGATCTGGACGGTGATGTCCGTCAACGGAAGCTCGCGGGACAGCGCGATCGACTTCTCGATCGTCTCCCGCGTCTCCCCGATGTGGCCGACCATGAAGAAGCCCTTCGGATGCAGGCCCAGTTCGTCGGCGGCGCGGACGACCTTGCGCACCTGGTCCAGGCTGACGTCCTTGCGGATCAGCCGGAGCACCTCCTCGTCGCCGGCCTCCACCCCGATCCGCACGCGCCAGCAGCCGGCCTCCTTCATGCGGGCGAGGATCTCCCGGTCCGCCACGTTGGCGCGGATCGTGCAGGTCCAGTGCACCTTCAATCCGCGGCGGAGGATCTCCTCGACGATGTCGCTGACCCGGCGCCGGCTCACCATGAACAGCGAGTCCACGAACGCGATGTCGCGGATCCCGTGCCGGGTGACCAACTCCTGCATCTCGTCCACGATCCGCACGGCGCTGAAGGTGCGGTACTGGTTGCCGAAGATGCCGTGGTCGCAGAAGGTGCACGGGTAGGGGCACCCCCGGCTGCTGATCATCGCGGTTTTCGGCAGGTAGGGGCCGTCGTTCGGCTGCGGCACGTACTTGTGCAGGGGCAGCAGGTGGCGCGCCGGCATCGGCAGGTCGTTCAGGTCCGCGAGAAGCGGGCGGGGCTCGCTGAAGACCACGCCGCCGTTCCGGCGGAAGGCCAGCCCCCGCACCGCGCCCAGGTCGCCGCCCGCGTCGAGGGCGCGGACCAGTTCGAGCATGGCGAACTCGCCCTCGCCGATGCAGGCGGCGTCGAAACAGGCGTTCTGCATCACCTGGACCGCGTTGGTGCTGGCGTGGGGCCCGCCGATGACGAGGAACGCGTCCGGGTCGGCCGCCTTGAGCCGCTGCGCCAGGTCGACGGCGTTTCCGAAGAAATTGGTGGTGGACGTCAGCCCGATCACGCGGGCCCCCGTCGCGCGGACCTGCGCGACCGTTTCCTCCAGGGTCCAGTTCTCCACCGCGGCGTCGAACACGCGAACGGGGATCCCCTCCCGCTCCAGCAGGCCGGCGATGTACGCGATCCCCAGCGGCGGCGAGTTGAAGTAGAGGTTGCGGATCACCGGGCCGAGGGGGCCGGCGCGCTGCTCGCGCGTGATCGGCGGGTTGATCAGCACCACGGACGACGGACCGGCGGTCACAGCAGTTCCTCCCTCAGCCACAACCGGAAGGCGTAGGCGGCGCGGCTCAACCCCCCGCGCCGGAGAAAGAAGGCGGTGTTCCGGACGAGCACCCGCGGGCGGGCGTAGAACCGGACGTAGGCCCGGCGCTTGGCCTTCTTCAGGTAGGCGGCGGGGCACTCCGGCGAGACGAAATAGAGTTCGTCCTTCGGATCGAGCCCGTGCGTGTAGTCCTTCCAGTAGTCCGGACGCAGCGACCCCTGCCGGACCGCCCGCTCGCACAGCGGCGTGCGGGGGTGGGGCAGGGTGATGGTGTAGCTGGCCCAGTCGAGGTCCAGCTCCCGCGAGAAGCGCAGCGTGGCCTCGATGTCCTTCCGCGTCTCGCCCGGGTAGCCGATCATGAAGTAGGCGTGGGTGCGGAACCCGAGCTCGCGCGCGAGCCGGACGGCGTCGCGGACCTGGCCGGTCGTGATCCGCTTGTTCATCTGCGTGAGGATGTGGTCGGTGCCCGATTCGATGCCGAGGTGCAGGGTGTGGCAGCCGGCCCGGCGCATCGCCGAGAGAAGTTCGCGGTCCACCAGGTCGATGCGGGTCCGTGCGTTCCACCGAACCCGGAGCCCGCGCTCGCCGATGAGCTCGCACACGCGGAGCGCGGTCTTCCTCCGCGCGCCGAAGGTCTCGTCGAAGAGCACGATCTCGCGCGCGCCGTACCGCGCCACCGCCCGCTCCATCTCGTCCACCACGCGTTCGGGCGAGAGCGCCCGCAGGACCTGCCCGTCGTAGATCTGCGAGCAGAAATCGCACCGGTAGGGGCAGCCGCGCGACGCGATCATGGTCACGAAGGGCTCGTCCACCAGCACGCTCCGGTACCGGTCCCGGGGCAGCAGGTCCAGCGCCGGCGGCGGCAGCGAATCCAGGTCGTCGATCCAGGGGATCGGCAGGTTCGCGCGGATGGAGCCGCCGGAGCGGACGACGCAGCCCGCGAGATCGGACAGGTCCCGGCCCGCGGCCAGGCGTTCCGAGATCTCCACCGCGGCCCGCTCGCCGTCGCCCATCACGCCGAGGTCGAAGACCGACGCCGCGATCGTGTCCTCGGGGAAGGCCGTCACCTGGGGGCCGCCGATGACCATCGGGGTGCGGGGGAACCGGCTGCGGATCTCCCCGGCCGCCCGGCGCACGGTCGGCCAGGCCTGCGTCGTGGACGTGAAGCCGATCCACCCCGCGTCGGCCGGGATGCGCGTCGCGGTCTCGACGGTGCGCCATCCCATCGCCTCGGCGTCCAGGATGACGGCCTCGTGGCCCGCCTGGCGGAGGGCGGCGGCGACGTAGGCGAGACC
>CAYODK010000121.1:16048-16520 GCA_964402695.1 uncultured Verrucomicrobiota bacterium | reverse complement strand
CCAGATGGGAATCATGATCGGCTTGCTGACCCCGCCGGTGGGGATGCTGCTGTTCGTCCTCGCGGGCACCACGGGCGTTCCGGTGAAGACGATTCTCCGCCACATGACGCCCTTCTACGCCATGCTGGTCGTCGTGCTGCTTGTCCTGGCGTTCGTTCCGGACCTCTCGCTGGCACTGGTCCAGGGCACGGGAGGGAGGCTGAAGTGAACATCGAACGCCGAACCCTCCTTCGCCAAGGCTGCGGAGGGCAAGCATTGAACACCGAACATCGAAGGGGCGGACGGAACTCAACATCCAACATTCAACGTCCAACATCCAACAGCCAACGGCCTGCGGCCAACAGCCAACGGCCGGCAATCGGCGGCGCGGCGGGCGGGGCGGCACGTCGTCTGCCCCATCCATCCATCCTCTCATCCATCCATCCCATCCTCAGCCTCGTCGCAGCCAGCCTGCTTCCTCTGGTATCCGGTT
>CAYODK010000121.1:0-16038 GCA_964402695.1 uncultured Verrucomicrobiota bacterium | reverse complement strand
CCCCCGTCTTCCGCATCGCCTACACGGCGGGTCCATCGGAATTGCTGCACCAGGCGGCGATCCGCATCGCGAGCAACACCTGCGCGGCGTCGGACGGCGCGCTCGGTGTCCGCGTCTACCCGGGCGGCCAGCTGGGGAACGAGCGCGAATTGACGGAGGGGCTCAAGCTGCGCACGGTCGACATGGTCATCAGCGGACTGGCCATCGTGGGCTGGTATGCTCCGGAGTACGGAGTGTTCGAAGCGCCGTTTGTCTGGCGCGACTACGCTCACGTCGAGTCCGTCTGGGACGGTCCGATCGGCGCGGATCTCCGGCGCGTGATGCAGGAGCGCGCCGGGATCCGGCTGCTTCGCCCCTGGTTCCGCGGCCCGCGCTACCTGACCACATCCACGAAGAAGGTCCTTTCGCCGGAGGATCTTCGCGGCATGAAGCTCCGCGTGCCCGAGCTGGAGGTCTACATCAAGGCGTGGCAGGCCTTCGGCGCCAACGTGACACCGATCCCCTTCACGGACATCTTCATGGCGCTGAAGCTGGGGGTCGTCGAGGGCCAGGAGAACCCGCTGGCGACGATCTGCGCGAACCACCTCGACGAGGTCCAGCGGTATGCGATGGAGACGCGTCACCTGATCGGGTTCTACGTCCCGGCCCTGGGCCCGAGCTTTGAGCGGCGCTTCAGTCCCCGGGAGCGGGACTGGATTCTCGCCGCGTTCGAGGAAGCCACGCACTGGCACAACCTGGAGGTCGAGCGCATGGAGGCCGATTACCGGCGCGCGCTCGAGGCCGGCGGGATGGAGTTCGTCCCGATCGACCCGGAACCGTTCCGCGAGATCGCCCGCCGCCAGATCCCGCCGCTTTTCTCGGGCGTCTGGAAGCCGGGCCTCTACGAGGCCATCAGCGCCGGCCGGTGAGGGAACGGATATAGCGGACCTCTTCGGGCCGGTACGGCGATCCGTCGGGACGCAGGATCTCGTGGAACCACACCGGCGGCTCGGCCGTGTAGGTCTTCTGCCACGAATCCCAGGGGTACTGCGTCTGGGTCTTGCCGGCGACGAACCCCCAGTTGTAGCCGCCGACCTTCTGCTCCTTCAGCCAGCCGAGGACGGGGTCAAACGTGCTGCCGGCAGGCCGGGCCATGTACTCGGAGCAGAGGATCGGGCGGTTGTAACGCCGAAGCTGCTCCACGCGGAGCTTGACCTCGTCGAGGCCGGCGTAGTTGTGGAAGCTGATCACGTCCGACTCCTCGATCATGGCGCGTTCGATCGGGTCCATCGCCGCGTGCTCGGGCCACGGACCGCGCCACGGTGCCGCCGTCAGCGGCTGCGCGGGATCCGCCTCGCGGGCCCACGCGAAGGCCTTCGGCAGGAGGGCGAGGGCCATCTCGGCCTTGTTCGGGATCTCGGTCTTCGCCCCGTTCGCCCCGTAGCTGTTCCGGTTGTCGTTCTCCGGCTCGTTGAAGACATCCCACGCATGGACCCGCCGGTCGTCCTTGAAGCGCGCGACGACACCCTGGATGTAGCCGCGCAGCTCCCCGTGACGCGCCGGGTTGGACAGGATCTCCGCGCCGGGACATTGCACCCAGCCCGAGTTGTGCACGTGCGGACGCGGCGCCCGCTGCGGCCCGGGCTTCGGATGCGGGTCCCAGCACGAGTCCAGAAGGACGAACATCACGCCGATGCGGTGGCGGTCGGCGATCGCGAGGAAGCGGTCCATGCGGTCAAGGAATCCCTTCGCGTCCTGCTGCCACGGAAGGTTGTGCAGGTACACGCGGAGGCTGGTGAAGCCCAGCGACTCCGCCCACCCCAGCTCCCGGTCGATCGAAACGGGATCGAAGGTGTCCGCCTGCCACATTTCAAGTTCGTTGATCGCCGAGGCAGGATTGTAGTTGCAGCCCACCAGCCACGGCATCTTCGCGTGCCAGGCGGCGGCCTGCTGCTCGGTCCACCGCTCGCGCGCCACCGCCCCGCCCGCCGCGATCCACACCGACACCGCCACCGCTGCCGCCATTCGTCCCGTCATGATTGCTCCCTCCGCATGGGTCCGACCATGCCGGTCCGGGCGTCCGAAGTCAACCGGCGAACGGAGCAGACGCAGGCTCTGAGATGCGCCCACGGCGGCCTACAGCACCGACATCGCGTCGATGTCGAGGGCGCCGGCCGCGTGCCGCGGCCAGGGAAACGACAGCCAGACGTCGCGAAGCACGGGCAGCACCGGCTTCATCCGCGGCACGCGGAGCATCACCTGGTGCCGGTACTGGCCGCGGATCCGCGCGATGGTCGCCGGAGCGGGCTGGCCCACCTCGGCCCGTGCGCCCAACCGATCCCGCAGCACGGTCGCCAGTTCCCCCGCCGTACGTGCCGCAAGCCCTTCGTCGGGCGCGCGCACCGTGCAGGCGATGAAATGCGTGAACGGCGGGTACCCGGTCGCGCTGCGGAACTCCAGTTCCTGGTCGTAGAAGGCGTCCGCATCGAGCCGACGGGCGGCCTGGATCGACGGATGGAACGGCGTGCGCGTCTGGACCAGCACCTCGCCCGACACATCGCCGCGGCCGGCACGGCCGGCGACCTGCGTCAGGAGTTGGAAGGTCCGCTCGCCGGCGCGGAAGTCCGAAAGATGAAGCGCGTGGTCGGCCTGCACGACGCCGACCAGCGTGACGTTCGGGAAGTCGAGCCCCTTCGCGATCATCTGCGTCCCGAGAAGGATGTCGATCCGGCCGGTCCTGAACTCGCCGAGGACCCGCCGGTAGTCATCCTTCTTTGTCATCGTGTCGGAATCCATCCGGGCGACCCGCGCCTTGGGGAACAGTTTCCGGAGGATCTCCTCCACCCGCTCCGTGCCGACGCCGGAGTGGCGGATGTCCGGATCGCCGCAGCCCGGGGCCGGGCACCGGGCGGGCACCTCGCGCGTCGCGCCGCACAGGTGGCAGACGATCCGGTCCATCTGCTTGTGCAGCACCATCGCAACGCTGCAGTGCGCGCAGCGGACCACGAAGCCGCACGACGGGCACATGAGGCTCGAGGCGAACCCCCGTCGGTTGAGGAAGAGAATCGACTGCTCCGCCCGGGCCAGGCGGTCCTTCAGCGCCTGCACCAACTCCCGCGAGAAGACGTTCGCGCGCCCCTCGCGCGTCGCCTCGGCGCGCATGTCGACGATCCGCATCAGCGGCATGTCGCGGTGGTCGACGCGATGCGGCATCCGCACCATCGCGTACTTGCCCGCCTTCGCATTGTTCCACGACTCGAGCGACGGCGTCGCCGACCCCAGCACCACCGCGCAGCGCTCCAGACGGCCGCGCATCACGGCGGCGTCCCGCGCGTGGTAGCGCGGAACCTCCTCCTGCTTGTAGGTCGGCTCGTGCTCCTCGTCCACGACGATCAGCCCGAGGTCCGACACGGGCGCGAACAGCGCGGACCGGGCGCCGACGACGATCCGGGCGCGGCCCGAGTGCACCCGGTGCCACTCGTCGTGCCGTTCGCCGTCGGACAGGTGGCTGTGCAGCACGGCGATCGTGTCGCCGAAGCGCGCGCGGAAGCGGTCGACCGTCTGCGGGGTCAGCGAGATCTCCGGTACCAGCACGATCGCGCCCTTCCCCTTCGCCATCGCATGGGCGATCGCCTGCAGGTAGACCTCGGTCTTCCCGCTGCCCGTCACGCCGTAGAGCAGCACGACCGGCGGCGCGCCCGTGTCGATGGCGCCGCGGATGACCGCAAGCGCCTCCTCCTGCTGCGGCATCAGCGGCAGGGGTTCGGTGCGGAGCACGTCGCGCCCGGCCTCGGGATCGCGGCGGCGCTCGGCGGATTCGGTGCGGACGATCCCCTTCTTCTCCATGCCCCGCACCGCAGCCGAGGCGCCGAGAACCTCCGACTCGAGCCG
The DNA here is from genome assembly GCA_964402695.1 of uncultured Verrucomicrobiota bacterium. Taxonomy (GTDB): domain Bacteria; phylum Verrucomicrobiota; class Kiritimatiellia; order PWTM01; family PWTM01; genus VGWF01. The sequence goes on along the minus strand of CAYODK010000121.1, from coordinate 12,168 downwards.
GGACATCCATTCCGTTCCGCCGGCCGCCCGCAGCACGGCGAGGGTGGCCCCCTGCTTGGCGGCACGCCGGACCAGGATATCCGCTTCGGCTGCAGGCATCTCTGTCAGGACGACGCGGAGCCGGTCGAGGTGGGACGCCCCTCGTTTGCGCACGGCGGCCGGGAGGACCGTGTGGACAGCGGTCTCGATCGGCGCGACATAGTAATCGGAGATCCAGCGGGCCAGTTCCATGACCCGGTCCCGGATCAGCGCCTGCTTGCCCGCGATCGCGGCGATGGACTTCAGGTCCTTCCGCTCCGAGTGGTCGGTCACGTCGACGATGTAGCCCTGCCGCTCGCTTTTCCCGAACGGAACCGTCACGGGAGTGCCCGGCACCGCCTCCGCCGCCAGTTCGGGCGGCACGAGGTAGTCGAATACCCGGTCCAGCGCGAGGCGGACCACCACCCTGGCGATCGTCGGCATGGATCCAGCATACGGATTTGCGGTCCATCGGGGAAGAGGGGCGAAGGAGAGTGAAGAGTGATGAGCGAGGTGGGAGGAGGGAGGAGAGGCCGGGCGACGGCCCCGGCGAATCGGTATGGCGCCCTCGCCATCGGCGGGGTACGGTTGCGCCCCGTGAACTTCGCGCTGAATGGCCACACGACGGACGAGTTGATCGCGCTGCTGGCGCCGTTGGGCGTCAAGCCGGGGTTGGCGAGGCGCATCCAGATGGCCGCGGTGCGGCGCGGAACGCTGCCGGATCCTGCCCCGGACGTTTCGCCACGCGTCATGGAGCGCGTCCGCGCGGACGCCGCCATTCCGCGCCTTGACCGGGTCGCCCGCGAGATCTCGCCCACCGACGGCTTCGCGAAGTACGCGTTCCGCGGCGACGGGGAGGAGGTCTTCGAGGCGGTGCGCATTCCCCTGCTTCACCGGCCGGACGATCCCAAGTACGTCGTGTGCGTCAGCTCGCAGGCCGGCTGCGCTCTCGGCTGCGCGTTCTGCGCGACGGGCCGGATGGGCTTCCGTCGCAACCTCGAGGCCTGGGAAATCGTCGACCAGGTCGTCCACGTGGGCGCGGACTCGCCCCACCGGATGGGCGGCGTCGTCTTCATGGGCATGGGCGAACCGATGCTCAATCTCGACGCCGTGCTGTGCGCCGCCCGGATACTCTGCGAACCGTGCGGACTGGCGATCGCAGGCAAGGCCATCACGATCTGTACCGCAGGCATCGTTCCGGGCATCCGGCGGCTTGCGGAGGAGCGCGCACCCTTCCGGCTCGTCGTCTCGCTCAACCATGCCGACCCGGCGAGACGGCGCGCGCTCATGCCGGTCGAGGGCGCCCACCCGACCGCGGAACTGATGACCGCCCTGCGCGAGTATCACACCGCGACCGGGCGGCGCGTCACGCTCGCGTGGACGATGATCGACGGCGAGAACGTCTCGGACGAGGACGCGAGGCGGCTGGGCGACCTCGTGCGCGGCCTTCCGGTCAAGATCGACCTGATCGACGTCAACGATCCGTCCGGGCGGTTCCGTCCGCCCGACCGGGCCGGTCTCGACGCCTTCCGCGACGCCCTGCGCCGGCACGTCGGCGCGCCCGTGGCGAGGCGCTACAGCGGCGGGGCCGACATCCGCGCCGCGTGCGGGATGCTGGCGGGGGGCGGTCTTCTGTAGCCGCGATCGGCGATCGCGGCCGGCCGCGCGTTCCCGTACCCGGGCCCGCGCCCGGCGGTCGCGGCTACAGGACCGGCACGGCCTGCGACACGGTCGCCGGAGACACGGGCGGACGATACCAGAGCGACTCCCAGTAGCGCCGGTCCGTCTCGTACGGGTTGACGGGGGCGCCCTCCGGGAGATCCGCGGGCAGGATCCCGTAGCGTTTCATCTCGCGCACGTACGGCATGGGCGGCCGGAAGCCGGGCATGTCGAACCGGCCGATCTTCTCGAGGTTCGCGCGGCCGGTCTCGGCCATGGCCAGCAGCTTCCGGTAGTCGGGATCGTTCGTGTCGGCGAAGACGGTGACCGGATCCCCGGTCGCCGGATTCCTGCACAAGCCCCAGCCGCCGCCGGACGCGACCAGCGGGCCGAGAAGCAGAATGGACTTCTCCGGGCGGGAGAGGTTGAACACGATGTGGCGGCTGGTGTTGAGACGCGGGTCCTTCCAGTCCGGCCGCCAGAACGAGAGTCCGCGCTCGTCGGAGAGACTCATCGGAAGGACCCGCGCCGGATCCTTGTGGCACTCGACGCAGCGGCGCTGCAGGACCTCGGCCCCTGCGCGCGTCGTCTCCCAGTCCCCGTCCGTGTTCACCGGGCGGTTCTCCGCATAGGCGCCGATGACCCCCTCGCCGAGCGCCGCGTAGGTGCCGGGATAGGCCGCGCCCGAGTCGATCCAGTAGCGGAGCGTCCGTTCCTGTTCCGGCGTCGCCTTCACGCCGTGATGACTGCCGTCGATCTTCGTGAGGATCCGGCTCGCCCCCGACCCGAGCGCACGCGGTCCGTAGTTGCTCTTCGGGTTGTTGCGGCCGTCGGAGAAGAGGCCCGCCACGGTCATCATGTAGTAGCTGTGGCTGAACATCGGTCCGCGATCGCCGGACAGGATGAGCCGGGCCGCGCGGGGTCCGCCCGCGTCGGTCTTCTCGTAGCCATGGCATTTCACGCACAGCGCATCAAGGACAGGCTGGACGTCGCGCGGAAACTCCATGACGTCCGGCACGCCGGGCACGGGCGCCGGCACCGAGGGGGCCCGGGCCATGGCCAGCGGCTGGCGGCGGCCGTAGTTCTCCGGCGCGCGCGTCCGCGGTTCGTGGCATCCGACGCACCCGACCGTCTCCCCCGGCATGGCGGTCGTGAAGCTCTGCATGCGCTTGACCGATCGCCCCGCCGCGTCCTGGGCGACGAAGAAGAAGGCGCGATTGGCAGGAAGTTCGAATCGCGCGGAACCGTCGGCCTCGACGGGAACCGTGCCCACGATCCTCTCCAGCGTGAAGGTCCCGCCGTAGCTGAGCGGATCCATGCCGCCGGTGTAGTTGATCGGCTTCGGAAGGCTCTCGAGGACGAGCAGCGTCTTGATCTCGCCGCGTGCGACGCCTTCCATGCTGCGGCCGTCATAGACGTCGCTGAGCACGAACTCGCCGACCGGGGAGGAGGGGGTTGAGCGCGGCGCGATGACGGCCTCGCGCGGACGGGGGACCAGGGGGCGCGGTTCGTGCAACTCCGCGGGGCCGTACGCGGCCCCCAGCCCGAACGCCTCGCGCGTCTCACCCGAGGCGGTGACGAGCATCAGGCTCCGGTGCCGCGCGGCAAGGATCGTCCCCTCGTCCAGGGCGTACGGGTCCCGGTAGCTCGCATCCGTCAGGTTCCGCATCTGCGCCATCTCGTCCGGCCCGTGCTTCAGGTTCAGCAACGCGACATGGCCCATGTGCTCCCGCTGTCCGTGGCCCGGCGAGTTGATCAGCACGATCCGGTCCGAGCCCGGCACGGGCTTCGCGTCGATGAACACGCCGCCGGGGACCATGTTGCCGAACAGAATCTGCTGGCCTGTGCCGTCAGGGTTCATCGCCCAGAGGTGGTGGTAATGGACCTGCGAGCGGTCGACGTATTCCCAGCGCATGTACGCGATCCGCCCGTCGGGCAGGACCCACGGCGTGTTGTCGTGCTCGATGTTCGCCGAAACGACCTGAACGTTGCGGCCGTCGCGGTCGCACCGGTGCAGGATGCCCACCTGGGTCAGCCAGCAGTTGACCCAGCGCTTGCAGCGGCTGGACACGAACACGATGCCGCCGTCCGGCAGCCAGCACGGCTCGATGTCGTCGTAATGCCCGGCCCCGTCGGTCAACTGCCGCAGGCCGGACCCATCGGACTGGATCTCGTAGAGGTGGAACGAATCGGTCCCGGCCTTGCGCCAGGAGAATACGATCGTGCGGCCGTCGTAGTGGACCGCGGGATCGCGGACCGAGCCCTCGGGATCGTCGACCAGGTTTGTCGTCGATCCGGTCTCGAGGTCCAGTTTCACGAGCCGGCCGTGCTGCCGGTAGCACTTGCGGTTCGAGTCCTGCGCGTAGTAGCCGAAGTTCGCGTACCAGTGTCCGTCGCTGCCGTTCTCGCGCGCGGCGAAGACGATTTCGCGCACGCCTTTCGCACGGATGGCCGCCCGGGCAGGGCCCGATCCCTCCGCGGCGCGTTTCGCCGCCGCGGCGACCAGCGCCTGCTTCACCGGACCCTCGAACTCGACCTCCCAGATCGAGTAGAGGCCGTGCGCGCCGTTTCGGTGGCACGCGACGCGCACGTGCCGGCCCTGCGCGCCGAGCTTCGAAAACGCATCGCGGCCGCCCTTGCCATCCGCCTTGCGCGCGATCTCGCGCCAGGTCTTCCCGTCGTCCGAGACCTCGATCGAGAACTCGGCGGCATGGGCCGCCTCCCAGAGGACGGCGATCGATTCGATCGGGAGGACGGCGCCCAGGTCGATGGCCAGCCATTCCGGGGTCTGTCTCGTCCCGGCGCTTGCCCAGCGCGTGTCGCCGCGGCCGTCGAAGGCCAGCGCCGCCTCGTAGCCGCCCGGGTGAACCGTCGAGGCCGAGACCCTTCCGGCCCCCTCCCCCCGCGCCGCCGCCGCGCAGAGGACCCACCCCGCCAGAATCGCCCGTGCCGGTTTCATGGGCAGCGATCATAGCCGCGTGGGGCGCATGGGAAAGCCCTTTCTTTCCCCGCGGCAGCCAACCCCGCACTTGACCGTCGCACACGTCCGACCCATCATCCGCACCCGACGGTCGGGCTCGTCCCCGGCCCGCGATGGACGGACATCCACGGGGGACCGAATGGCGAAACGTGAACTTTGGGCCTCGCGCATCGGCGTGATCCTCGCGATGGCCGGCAATGCCATCGGCCTCGGCAACTTCCTCCGCTTCCCCGTCCAGGCCGCGCAGAACGGCGGCGGCGCGTTCATGATCCCCTATTTTGTCGCCCTGCTGATCTTCGGCATCCCCCTGGCCTGGTGCGAATGGGCGATGGGCCGTCTCGGGGGCGCAAACCGCCACGGGAGCTCCCCGGGCGTCCTCGGCATGCTCTGGAAGCATCCCGCCGCAAAGTACCTCGGCGCGCTCGGCGTCTGCCTCCCCCTCGGCGTGCTGGTCTACTACCTCTATGTCGAATCCTGGACACTGTCCTACTCGTTCTTCTCCGTCCTCTGGGACGTCATGGGCAAGTCCTCGATGGCGGACATGAAATCCTTCCTGACCGACTACCAGGGCGTGGAGACGAAGGCCGGCGTGACGGTCATGGCCTACGTCTTCTTCCTGCTCACCGTCGGCGCGAACTACTGGATCATGTCCGGCGGCATCGCCAGGGGCATCGAGCGCCTCGCCCGGATCGGGATGCCGGCCCTGCTGGTCCTGGCGGTGATTCTCGTCGTCCGCGTCTTCACGCTCACCCCGCCCGACCCCGCACACCCGGAGAACAACGTGGTGAACGGCCTCGGGTTCGTCTGGAACCCCGACCTCGCCAGCCTGAAGAACGCCAAGGTCTGGCTCGCGGCGGCCGGGCAGGTCTTCTTCACGCTCAGCCTCGGATTCGGCGCGATCCAGTGCTACGCAAGCTACATGCGCCGGCGGGACGACATCGTCGTGACGGGGCTCTCGTCCTCGGTCCTCAACGAGTTCGCGGAGGTGATCCTCGGCGCGTCGATCGCGATCCCGGCGGCCTATGTCTTCTTCGGCCACGCGGGCACCGTCGACATTGCGAAGAGCGGCTCGTTCAACCTCGCGTTCGTCGCCATGCCCGCCGTCTTCCAGCAGATGCCCGGCGGCGCCGTCTTCGGCCTCTTCTGGTTCTTTCTGCTCTTCATCGCGGGCCTGACCTCGTCGGTCGCTCTTGCCCAGCCGGCGATCGCCTTCCTGCAGGACGAACTCGGCTGGTCGCACAAGCGGTCCCTGCGCAGTCTGTGGATTTTCCTGCTGCTCGCCGGGCATATTCCGATCTTCGGGCTGGCCGCCGGCGCGCTCGACGAGCTGGACTTCTGGGCCGGGACGATCGGGCTTGCGCTGTTCGCCCTGATCGAGTCCATCGTGTTCATCTGGATCTTCGGGGCGCAGCGTGCGTGGGACGAGATCCACATCGGCGCCGAGGAGCGGATCCCCCGCGTCTTCTTCTACATCCTCAAGTACGTCACGCCCGTCGCACTCCTTGCGATCCTCATCGCATGGGGGTGGCAGCAGGGCGCCGACGTGATCTCCATGAAGGGGGTCGATCCCGCGCACCGCGCCTGGCGCTGGGCCGCGCGGGCCCTCCTGCTCGGCATGATCGCCACGACCTGCTGGCTGATCCGCAGGGCGTGGCAGCGCAAACAGGAGGCCGGACCATGACCCGCGCCGGATGGATCCTGATGATCGCCAGTTGGACCGTGATCCTCTTCTGGACCTTCTGGTGCTTCCGCCGCGTCCTCGTCTCGAAGCGCCACTGGACGAACCCCGAGGACGACATCACCCAGCTCCGCCACGGGGAGTTCGGGGAGGATACGAGACCCTAGACACCCGTTCGACCGTCCATCGGATGGGCTCCCGCCGCCATGGCGCCCGGGTTATCGCTGCACGCGGCCGGAGCCGGAACCCCTCATCAGGGCCTCGACCTCGGAGCGGCTCGAGTAGTTGAGATCGCCGACGATGGAGTGCGCCAGACACGAGGCCGCGGCCGCGAAGGCGATCGCGCTCGGCGCCGCCGCCAGCTCCGGCGTGTTGAGGGCGAAGATGAGGCCCGCGCCGAACGCATCGCCCCCGCCGACGCGGTCGACGATGTCGCGGATCTCGTACGGCGCGTACGCCCCGCCCCGCTGCGGCGCGAAGACCGCGGCGTCCGTCGCCGCCTCGTAGAGCATCCCGCCCCAGTTGTTGTGCGTCGCCGAGACGCTCTCGCGCAGCGTGATCGCCACGCGCGACACGTTCGGGAACTGCTTCACCAGCGCGCGCGCGACGTCCGGGTAGTGCGCGACCGAGAGCTTCCCGGCGTCGACGTCCGTCCCCGCCGCGTGGATCCCGAGCACCTCGGCGGCGTCCTCCTCGTTGGCGATGACCAGGTCCACGAAGGGCAGGATCCCGCGCATCGTCCGCTCCGCGAGATCGCGCGGCTTCACACCGGGTTCCCAGAGCCAGAGCTTTTTGCGGAAGTTGAGGTCGCACGAGACCGTGAGCCCGCGCGCCTTCGCCTCGCGGACCGCCGCCAGGGCCGATTCCGCGGCGGCACGCGAGATCGCCGGCGTGATGCCGGTTGTGTGGAACCAGCCCGCGCCGTCGAACGCGCCGGCCCAGTCGTAGTCCGTCGCCGGCGTCACGCCGATCGCCGATCCGTCGCGGTCATAGATGACGTTGCTCGGCCGCTGGTTTGCGCCGTTCTCGAAGAAGTAGAGGCCAAGTCGCCCCTTCCCCGTGCGGGCGATGAAGCGCGTGTCGACGCCGAGGCCGCGCAGCAGCGCCACGCAGGCGTCGCCGATCGCGTGCTTCGGCAGCGCAGTCACGAAACGCGCCGGGGCGCCGAGGTAGGCGAGCGACATCGCCACGTTCGCCTCCGCGCCGCCGAACGTCAGGTTCAGCGCGCCCGGCAGCGCCTGGCGGAATCTGAGGAAGCCGTCGGGGGCGAGCCGACCCATCACTTCGCCGAAGGTCACGATGGTCTTCATGGGAGTCTCCCGGGGAGGACCAGGTGTCAGGTTTCAGGTGTCAGCAGGGACCGGAGGATGAATCGCGTCCCCGAACAAATCCGGTGGCGGATCCCCGCTCGGGCCTGAAACCTGAAACCTGACACCTGAAACCTCTGTCTGCGTTCAACCCTTGCCGGTCGCGGCGCGGGTGGCGTTGACGATCGACCGGGCGGCCGCCGCGCGGGCGGTGATGGCGGCCCAGTCCTGCTTCTGGATCAGGTCGCGCGGCGCAAGCCACGAGCCCCCCAGGGCGGCGATGGACGGTTCGGCGAGATACGAGGCCATGTTCTTCTCGGTCAGCCCGCCGAGCGGCATGTACTTCACGCCGAGGTGGGCGTAGGGCGCGGCCATGGCCTTCAGGTACGCCAGCCCGCCCGACGCCTCCGCCGGGAAGAACTTCAGGAGCTTGCAGCCGAATTCGAGCGCACGCTCGACGTCCGACGGCACCGCGATGCCCGGCGCAAACGAGAGCCCCGCCTTCACGGCCGCCTCGAGGACGCGCGGGTTCGTGCCGGGCGACACGCCGAACGCGCCGCCGGCCTCGACCGCCTGCCCCACCTGCTCCGGCGTCAGGATCGTGCCGATGCCCGCGAGCATCTCCGGGACCTCCGCACGGATCGCGCGCAGCGCCGCCAGCGCCGCCGGCGTTCGGAGGGTCAGCTCCATGCCGTCCACGCCACCGGCCAGCAACGCCCGCGCCAGCGGCGGACCGTCCTCCGCCCGGTCGATCACCAGCACCGCCACCACCCCCGCGGCCTCCAGCCGCCCCTGCATCGTCGGATCAAACGCCGCCTTCATGGCCCATCCTTTCAGCATGGAATCCCCGGGCACGCCGGGACGACGGAGAGCAAAGGACAAATCGGGGGCGACTTCAAGCCGGATTGCGATCCCGCACCATGCACCCACCGCCGGCCCTGCGGTCGACGGCGGCCGAACTTGCGCGGTCGCACCGAACTGGCGTATTCTGCGCGGGTTTCCCGCGGAGACGGAGCGAGAATGAGCAATTCCAATCCAGAGGCCGGGGGCGTCCAGATGGACGTCGCCTACGTCGCGCACCTGGCCCGCCTGCACCTGACGCCGGAGGAGATCTCCCGGCTCCAGGCCCAGCTGGACCAGGTCCTCGGCTACGTGAACCAGCTTCGCGAACTCGACGTGCGGGACGTCGAGCCGACGGCCCACGCGATGCCGGTGCAGAACGTGTTCCGCGCCGACGAGCCGCGCGCGGGCCTCGCCCACGACGCGGCGCTGGCGAACGCACCGGCGGCCCGCAACGGGCTCTTCATCGTCCCGAAGATCCTCGAATGAGCACGCCCCTTCCCTCCGATCCGGCCCGCTGGACCCTCTGCGAGGCGCGCGACGCGCTGCGGCGCGGCGACACGTCGTCCGTCGACCTCGTCACGGCACTGCTCGCGGCGGTCGACCGACGCAACGGGGAACTCGGCTGCTATCTCTCCGTCGACCGCGACGACGCGCTGGCGCAGGCCCGGGCCGCCGACGACCGCCGCGCGCGCGGCGAGGCCGCCCCGCTCCTCGGCGTGCCGGTCAGCGTCAAGGACATCCTCAACACGCTCGGACAGCCCTGCACCTGCGGTTCGCGGATCCTCGAATCCTACCGGGCACCCTACGACGCGACCGCGATCGCGCGCCTGCGCGGGGCCGGCGCCGTGATCTTCGGCCGCTGCAACATGGACGAGTTCGCGATGGGCTCGAGCACGGAGAACTCCGCGTTTGGCCCGGCGCGAAACCCGTGGGACCCCTCGCGCGTGCCGGGCGGATCGAGCGGCGGCTCGGCGGCGGCGGTCGCGGCGGACCTCGCCATCGCGGCCCTCGGCACGGACACCGGAGGCTCCGTGCGCCAGCCCGCGTCGTTCTGCGGCTGTGTCGGCCTGAAGCCGACCTACGGTCGCGTCTCGCGCTACGGGCTCGTCGCGTATGCGTCGTCCCTCGACCAGATCGGTCCGGTCACCAAGCGCGTGCGCGACGCGGCCGCGCTGATGGGCGTGCTCGCGGGGCGCGATCCGATGGATTCGACCTCGGTCGACGTTCCGGTGCCGGACTACGAGGCGGCGCTGGCCGGCGACGGCGGGCTTCACGGGATGCGGATCGGCCTGCCGCGCGAGTACTTCATCGACGGAATGGACGCGGGCGTGGCCGCGGCGGTCCGCGCGGCGGTCGACCGCTGCCGCGAACTGGGGGCCGAGATCGTCGATGTGAGCCTTCCCCACACGAGGTACGCCGTCGCCACCTACTACGTGATCGCGACGGCCGAGGCGTCGGCCAACCTCGCCCGCTTCGACGGCGTCCGCTACGGGCTGCGCGTCGCCGGCGAGGATCCGATCGACCAGTACGGCCGCACCCGCGCCGCCGGCTTCGGCCCGGAGGTCAAGCGCCGGATCATCCTCGGCACGTACGTTCTGTCCAGCGGCTACTACGACGCCTACTACCTGCAGGCGCAGAAGGTCCGCACGCTGATCCGCCGGGATTTCGAGCAGGCCTTCGCCCGGTGCGATGCGATCGTCGCGCCCGTCGCGCCGACCGCGGCGTACCGCCTCGGCGAGAACATCGACGACCCGCTCAAGATGTACCTCGGCGACATCTTCACCGTGCCGCTCAACCTGGCCGGCATCTGCGGCATCTCGGTGCCCTGCGGCTTCACGCCGGAGCGGCTGCCGGTGGGCCTGCAGATCGTCGGCCCCGCCTACCGCGAGGAGACGGTGCTGCGCGCGGCGCACGCGTACGAGCAGGCGGCGGGATGGACGTCACACCGGCCGCACGCCTCCGGCGGGGAGGCCCGGCCGTGAACTACGTTGCGACCATCGGACTTGAGACCCACGTCCAGTTGCGGACGAAATCGAAGATCTTCTGCGGATGCCCCACCGCCTTCGGCGCGGAGCCGAACACCCACGTGTGCCCCGTCTGCCTCGGCCTGCCCGGCGCGATGCCCGTGCTGAACGAGGAGGCCGTGCGTCTGACGGTGATCAGCGGCCTGCTGCTCGGCTGCCGGATCAGCACCTACAGCAAGTTCGACCGGAAGAACTACTACTACCCGGACATGCCGAAGAACTACCAGATCTCCCAGTACGACCGCCCGCTGTGCCTCGGCGGCGGCGTGGAGATCCGGACGGAGGCGGGTCCGAAGACCGTCCGCCTCACGCGCATCCACCTGGAGGAGGATGTCGCGAAGAACCTGCACTTCGAGCGGTCCAGCGGCATCGACTTCAACCGTGCGGGAACGCCGCTGATGGAGATCGTCACCGAGCCCGACCTCGCCGGCGCCGACGAGGCCTTCGAGTACCTGCAGGCGCTCAAGCAGATTCTGCTCTACGGCGGCGTCAGCGACTGCAACCTCGAGGAGGGCAATATCCGCTGCGACCTCAACGTCAGCGTGCGGCCGGAGGGTTCCCCCACCCTCGGCGTCAAGGTCGAGATCAAGAACATGAACACGTTCAAGGGCGTCCACCGCGCCCTGACGTACGAGATCCGGCGGCAGATCGAGGTGAAGATGCGCGGCGGCACGCTGATCCAGGAGACGCGCCGGTGGGATGACGAAACGGGCGTCACCGAGTCCATGCGCACGAAGGAACAGGCGCACGACTACCGCTACTTTCCCGAACCCGACCTGATGCCGGTCGTACTCGACGGGTCGACGATCGAGGCCTGGCGGGCGGCGCTGCCGGAATTGCCCGACGCGAAGCGGCAGCGGTTCGCGCGGGAGTACGGCCTTCCCGACTACGACGCCGGCGTGCTGACGGCCGACAAGGCCCTCGCCGATTTCTTTGAGGCGGCCGCGAAGGCCTCCGGCAACTTCAAGGCGGTCTCGAACTGGATCATGACCGACGTCCTGCGCGTGCTGTCGGAGCGGGGAACGACCCTCGCCTCGATCCCGCTCACCGCCGCCGCCCTCGCAGGGCTGGTCGCATTGGTCGACCGCAAGACCGTCAACATGCCGACCGCGAAGGAGGTCTTCGCGGAGCTGGTCGACAAGGGCGGCGACCCCGTGGAGATCGTGAAGCGGCGCGGCCTCGGCCAGGTCAGCGATGCCGGCGCGATCGAGACCTTCGCCGACCAGGCCATCGCCGCGAACCCCGGCCCTGCCGCGGAGTTCCGCAGCGGCAAGGCGCCGGCGCTGCAGTTCCTCATCGGCCAGGTGATGAAGCTGAGCCGCGGCAAGGCCAACCCCCAACTCGCCGCCGAGGTCCTGCGCCGCAGGCTCGGTCCCGGCGCCTGACCGCGGCACGCACCGGACCGACGGCGGACCGGGCATCGGAAGATTCCCCAAGAAAGGTCTTGCCGGACCGGCGATCCGGCGATAGGAAGACCACGGCGTGCCGCGTCGCAGATCCGCATCGCTCTGCCGGACGGAGGGCCCGTGTACCGGCGTGACGCAGGGCGGATCCGCCCGGCACAACGGGAGGAGGGGCACGATGAGGAGAGAAACGCGTGGCCTGCGGCATCGGATCGCTCCCCGCCTTGTTCCGGTGCTGCTCGCATCCGTCGCACGG
>CAYODK010000120.1:0-16681 GCA_964402695.1 uncultured Verrucomicrobiota bacterium | reverse complement strand
GAGGAACTGCCGGGACGCTCGTCGCGTCCCGGACGACCTTGATGATCGTCTCGCCGATGGTGATGCGGTCGCCGGCCTGCAGCCGCCCGTCCGGGGACGGGCGGCTGTTGACGAGCGTCTCGTTGGTGCTTGCCAGATCGGACACGTGGAGGGAATGCCCGTCCTTGAAATAGAACCGGCAATGGAAACGGGAAAGGGCCGGGTCGTGGAGCACGACGTCGTTGCCCGACGCCCGGCCGACGCGGGCGCCGGCCGCGGGCACGAGAATCTCCAGTCCCTTGTCCGGTCCCGCTTCGACGACGAGAGTGGCGGTAGGTGTCACGCTTCTGTATCCGTGGTTCGCGCCGCGCGGTCCCCCGCGCATGGGTTCGGGAAACATATTGCAAGGGGAACACCCTCTGGTAAAGTGTAATCGTTCTGCCGAGACAAACGGGCGCCGCCTGCCTCCGGGGGCGCCGTACCAGGGGAGAAGGATCATGGTGGCTCGTTCATGGATGTCGGTGCTTGCGGTGGCGGCCGTGCTGGCGGGGCGGCCCGCGGCGGCGGTCGAGGATCTTTTTGACCGGGCCCCGTGGTCCGGGAGCGCCCTGCTCGGCGCATTCATCTACGAAGGCGACGAGAACGGCGCGAGCATCGGCCTGCGCATGGGATACACGTTCACGCCGATGTGGGAACTCGAGGCCGGCCTTGACTACGCGCCCGTCCTGAAGGCGCGGCAGTTCGATGACGGCCGGTACCAGCTGGACGACGACACCTACGGGCTCCGCCTCGGCGTCGACCTGCTGTTCCATCTCCGGAACCAGGCCGACCAGCGGATCGATCCCTACCTCTCCGTCGGAGCCGGGCTCGTCTTCTACGGAATGGACATGGGCGTCGATGACGGGACGGTCGACGAGGTCATCACCGCCGGCGGCGGCCTCCAGTACCACTTCAACGACGAGTGGGCCGTCCGCGTCGATGCCAAGGCGGCGATCGCGGGCGCCGACACCGAGTTCAACTGGATCCTCGGCGCCGGCGTCAACTACCGCTTCGGCGCCGCGCCGCCGTTCGTGCCCATGGTGGTCGGCGGGGACATCGACAGCGACGGCGACGGCCTGCTCGACAAGGAGGAGCCCGCCTACGGCACCGATCCCTACGATCCCGACACCGACAAGGACGGGCTCACGGACGGGCAGGAGGTCAAGGAGTTCAAGACCAATCCCCTGGACCCGGACTGCGACCTGGACGGGCTCAAGGACGGCGCCGAGGTGCTGACCTACAAGACCAACCCCCTGGATCCCGACACGGACAAGGGCGGCGTCGCCGATGGCCACGAGGTCATCGAGGACAACACCGATCCGCTGAACCCGGCCGACGATCTGATGCTGTTCCGGCTGCTGATCGAGTTCGACTACGACAAGGCGGACCTCCGCCCGATCTACCACGAGCAGCTCGACAAGGTCATCAAGGTCATGCAGCGCGATCCGGGGGCCACGGCCCGCGTCGAGGGCCATGCGGACAAGCGGAAGACGTCGAAACGCGACTACAATCAGAAGCTCTCCGAGCGCCGGGCGAAGGCCGTTCTGGACTACCTCGTCCGCGCCGGCGGGATCTCCCCCTCGCGCCTGACCCACAAGGGCTACGGCTTCGACCGTCCGATCGCCCCGAACGACACCGAGGCGAACATGCAGAAGAACCGGCGGACCGACATCTACATCCGGCCGAGCGCCGAGGTGCCTGCGCCGACGGGTCCGGTCGACCCCTCCAAGGTTTCGTCCGGCCCCGAGGCCCCGGCCGACCTGCCGAGGCCCGGCGAGCGGCGGCCGGCCGGATCGGATCTGCCCCGCTGACCGATGAGGCGGCGGGACGCCTCGCGCGTCCCGCCGTGCCCGCAGGAAGCGCCCTCCTCCGGCGATCGGGCCGGGAGGGCGCTCTTGCTTGGCCGGAGCGATCCGCCGCCCCTGACGTCCTCGCCCGGGCTCCAACAGTGTCGTTCCGGCTCAGCCGCGCCATCGATGCCAGAGCGATCCCGCCCGGGCCCGGGTTCGCTGAACAAGGCCGGACGCGCTGAGCCGGTCCAGCCCCCGGCGGACCCAGGGCAGGTCGTGGGCCAGAACCATCAGGCCGAGCGCGATGAACAGGATCCCCTGCAGGAAGGGCAGGAAGAGCCCCAGCACGCCCAGTCCGACGAACCCGGCGCCCAGCGCGATGCGCAGGGGCATCGGGAGGTTCCGCCAGTGGAATCGTTCACTCATGGCGTCGGTGTGGTCCCTCCCCGGACGTCTTCGAACGTCGTGCGCGGATGTGCGAGAGTCCGGAAGCCGGGCCCGGTCGGGGTCGACACCGCCGGCCGCCTCGGCTATGGTCAACGTACGCTTTCGCTTCCCTGGCGGCAATCGCGGATGAAACCGGACGTCCTGGTGACCTTGAAGGCCCTCCTGCCCACCCCGCAGGGGGTCGGCGTCTTTCTCTCCGACGGCCTCAAGACCATCGCGATCTTCGTGGATCCCTACGTGGCCGCCGCGATCACGATGTTCGCCCAACAGGTCCGCAAGCCGCGCCCCCTCACGCACGACTTCATCGTGGCGCTGCTGACGGGACTCGGCGCGCGGGCCACGAAGGTCGTGATCAACGACCTGAAGGGCGACACCTTCTTTGCGCGGGTCTACCTGCTCCAGGAGAGCGAGCTGGGCCGGGGCGTCGTCGAGATCGATGCGCGGCCGAGCGACTCGATCGCGCTGGCGATCCAGCAGAAATGCCCGATCTACGTGGCCGCCCCGGTGTGGGACCGTGCGGAGGATGCCACGTGGGCGCTGCAGCAGGCGCGCGACCAGGCGGGCGGGGGACCGGCCGGAGGCGGCGGAAAGGACGAGTCGGCATGAAGGTTCTTGTGACGGGCGGCGCGGGGTACATCGGCAGCGTGACGACCGAGCAGTTGCTCGACGCGGGCCACCGCGTCTGCGTGTTCGACAATCTCGGCCGCGGGCACCGCGAGGCCGTCGACGAGCGGGCGAAGCTGGTCGTCGGCGACCTCTGCGACGCCGATGCGATCGAGTCGGCCGTGCGCGCCGAAATGCCGGATGCCGTCATGCACTTCGCCGCGTTCGCCCTCGTCGGCGAGTCGATGCAGCACCCCGAGATGTACTTCCGGAACAACGTCGTCGGGGGCCTGAACCTCGTCGAGGCGATGCGCAAGGCCGGGGTGCCGAAGATCATCTTCTCCTCCACCTGCGCGACCTACGGCGTGCCGGACCGGGTCCCCATGCCCGAGGACCTGCCGCAGCGCCCCGCGAACCCCTACGGAGAATCCAAGCTGCTGTTCGAGAAGATGCTCCGCTGGTACGAGGAGCTGCACCGCATCGAGTCCGTCTTCCTCCGCTACTTCAACGCCTGCGGAGCGACGGAGAAGTTCGGCGAGGACCATGAGCCCGAGACGCACCTCATCCCGAACGTGCTGCGCGTGGCCCTCGGCGCGAGCCCCTCCGTGTCCGTCTTCGGCGACGACTACCCGACGCCCGACGGCACGTGCATCCGGGACTACATCCACATCGTCGATCTCGCCGGGGCGCACATCCTGGCGCTGACCGGGAACCACACGGGGCCGTTCAACCTGGGTAACGGAAGCGGGTTCTCCGTACGGGAGGTCATCGACGTCGCCCGAGAGGTGACCGGCCACCCGATCCCGGCGAAGGTGTCGCCCCGCCGTCCGGGCGATCCGCCGCGGCTCGTCGCGGCCGCCGAGAAGGCCCGGTCCGTCCTGGGGTGGAATCCGCGCCTCGGGGCGATCCGGACGATCGTCGAGCACGCCTGGGCGTGGCACCGCGCCCACCCGAACGGATACCGCGGCGCCTGAGCCGTCCGGGCCGGAACGTGAACCCCGCCGGAGCGGCCGAAGCCGTCCCGGCGGGGTTCCGCCTGCGGGCTGGCCGGACCTACTCCGCCTTGAACTCCGAGACCAGCGCCGAGATGCTCGCCTTCGCGTCGCCGAAGAGCATCCGCGTGTTCTCCTTGAAGAACAGGGGGTTCTCGACGCCCGCGAAGCCGGCGCGCATCGAGCGCTTGAGCACGATGCAGGTCTTCGCCTCGTCCACGTTGATGATCGGCATGCCCCACAGGGGGCTGCTCTTGTCCTCGCGGGCGGCCGGGTTCACGACATCGTTCGCGCCGATGACGATCGCCACGTCGACCGTGCCGATCACGGGGTTCACGTCGCCGGGTTCGACCAGCTGCTCGTAGGGCACGTTGGCCTCGGCGAGCAGCACGTTCATGTGCCCCGGCATGCGGCCGGCGACCGGGTGGATGCAGTACTTGACCTCGGCGCCGTTCTTCTCCAGGAGCTGGCCCAGTTCGCGGACGACGTGCTGGGCCTGCGCGACGGCCATCCCGTAGCCGGGCACGAAGACGACCGAGCTGGCGGCCTCGAGGACGTAGAAGGCGTCCTCCGCGCTCAGGGCCTTGACCTCGCCCCTGACCGCCGCGCCGCCCGACTCCGTCACGGCGCCGAACCCGCTGAACAGCACGTTCGCGAGCGACCGGTTCATCGCCTTGCACATGATCTGCGTCAGGATGATACCGCTGGCGCCGACCAGGGACCCGGCGACGATGAGGCCGTTGTTCAGGATGATGAAGCCGGCCGCGGCCGCCGCGATGCCGGAATAGCTGTTGAGCAGCGAGATCACGACGGGCATGTCCGCGCCGCCGATCGGGATGACGGACGTGACGCCGAGAACCAGTCCGATCACCATGACCGCATAGAAGGCCGCGTAGGCCGCGCCGCCCTCGGGGTTCATGCATACGATCGCGGAGGATCCGACGATGCCGACCAGGATCAGGACGTTGAC
Organism: uncultured Verrucomicrobiota bacterium; assembly: GCA_964402695.1. GTDB lineage: Bacteria > Verrucomicrobiota > Kiritimatiellia > PWTM01 > PWTM01 > VGWF01. The sequence goes on along the minus strand of CAYODK010000120.1, from coordinate 11,861 downwards.
GATCTGCTGGCCCTTGAACAGGATCGGCTTGCCCGTCATCTTCTCGGACAGCTTCAGGAACGCGATCATGCTGCCGGAGAAGGTCACGGCGCCGACGACCGCCGTGAAGACGATGGCGATCGCGGTGAACAGGGAGCTGTCGGGCGCGCCGGCCCCGAGGAGCTTGTGGTACTCCGTCCATCCCTCGACGCGCCACTTGTGGAACTCGGCCCACGCGACGAGCATGCTGGCCAGTCCGCCGAAGCCGTTGAAGAGGCCGACCATCTCGGGCATGGCCGTCATCTTCACCGCGTAGGACGCCACCGCGCCGATGGCCGAACCGACGACGGCGCCGAGGAGGATCCAGTGGAACGACATGCCCGACAGCAGGCAGGTCGCCGCGATCGCGAGCGCCATGCCGACGCCGGAGACGACGTTGCCCATCCGCGCGGAACTCGCGCGGTTAAGCATCTTGAGGCCGGCGACGAACAGGACGGAGGCGATGATGTAGAGGGTCGTGATGACCGGGTGGCTCTGGTCGAACATGGCTACTTCGAGCCTCCGCCCTTGTGCTTGAACATCGCGAGCATCCGGTCGGTGACCAGGTAGCCGCCGACCACGTTGATCATCGCGGCCGCCACCGCGACCGTGCCGAGGACGGTGACCAGCAGCCCGCCCTCGGGCTGCCCGGCCGCGACCAGCGCGCCGACGATCGTGATGCCGGAGATCGCGTTCGACCCCGACATCAGCGGCGTGTGGAGTTGGGACGGAACCTTGGCGATCAGCTCGAAACCGAGGAAGACCGCAAGGACGAATACGAAGAACAACAGACCCAGCATGTCGAGGCTCCTTCCTTGACCTAGTCGTTCAAACCAAGCGCCTGGCGAACCGCCGCGTTCACAACCTTGCCGCCGTGGGTGACCACGAGCCCCTTCAGGATCTCGTCGTCGAGGGAGAACCCGAACGTCTTCGCCTTCCGGTCCCAGAAGTGCTCGACGAAGTTCGCCAGGTTGCTCGCGTACATCTGGCTCGCGGCGACCGGCACGCGGCCGGGCAGGTTCCCGAGACCCAGGATCCGCACGCCGTTGAGGTCGACCTCCTGGTCCAGCACCGAGCCCTCGACGTTGCCGCCCGTCTCGACCGCCATGTCGACGACGATGCTGCCGGCCTTCATTCCCCTGACCATGTCGGCGGTGATGATGCGCGGCGCGCGCTTGCCGAACACCTGGGCGGTCGTGATGACGACGTCCGCCTCGGCGCAGTGCCTGGCCATCGCGGCGCGCTGCCTGGCGAGTTGCTCCTCCGTGAGCTGCTTCGCGTAGCCGTCCTTCGTCTGCCCGGTCTCGCCGAGATCGACCTCGACGAACTTCGCCCCCAGCGACTGCACCTGTTCCTTGACGACCGGCCGCGTGTCGAAGGCCTCGACGCGGGCGCCGAGGCGCTTGGCCGTGGCGATCGCCTGCAGGCCCGCCACGCCCGCGCCGATGATGAACACCCGGGCCGGCGTGATGGTGCCGGCGGGCGTCATCATCATCGGGAGGACCTTCGTCAGCCGCTCCGCCGCGAGGACGACCGCGACGTACCCGCCAAGGTTCGCCTGCGAACTGAGCGCGTCCATCTTCTGCGCGATCGTCGAGCGGGGGAGGAGTTCGACGGACATCGCCGTGGCCCCGGACTTCGCGAAGGCCTCGATCACGGCCCGGTTGGAGAAGGGCTCCAGATAGCCGATGTGCATGGAGCCCGGACGGGACGCGGCGGCCTCCTCGACCGAGGGCGGACGCAGCCGCAGCACCAGGTCCGCACCGGCCAGGCCCGCGGCCCGGTCCGGCGCCACCGTCGCGCCCTTGGCGGTGTAGTCCGCATCGGGGTGGTGGAGGGTCTGTCCGATTCCCGATTCAATCGAGACTTCGAGGCCAAGCTTCACCAGCTTGTCCGTCGAGGCGGGGTTCAGTGCGGCCCGCTGTTCGCCCGGATGCAGTTCCCGGGCAGCGAAGATCTTCATTGAAACCTTCCCCTTCCGTGGCAGAAGCCGTGGGAGTGTACCCATCCGAGCGTGTTTGTCAAACTTGGGTCCCGTAATTGGGGACGGCTTCGCCTTCCGGCACGAGGACGACGCGGACGGGACCCGCCTACGGCGACTGCGCGCGGATCCGGTAGAATCGATTCGTCGATCCCGGCGGGGGCGCCAGATCGAGAATGACGCGGCCGCCGGCCGGCGAGCCGGACACGCCGGTGGGTTGCCAGTCGGGATGGACAAGGTCGTCCGTGCCCTCGAGCACGTACAGGAGCCCCGAAACGCCGTCGAAGTCGAAGCGGATCCCGCCCGGCGCGCCGCCGGGGAGCGGGCCGGCGCCGACCGGACCGGGGAAGTGGTGGTCGAACACGCCGCCGGGCGTTCCCCCGTCGGCGCCGCTCGCGAACCAGCTCTCCGCCCTCGAGTTGTCCCACCGGGGGTCGACGAGCGAGAGCGAGGGGCCCATCCCGTCGGGTTTCGTCGGCCAGGGCGCGTAGTTCAGATAGGAAACCTTGTCCATGGTATTGGACGACGCGTCCAGGAGTTCCAGGGTTTCGCCTGCGTTGTCCAGCACGCCGGCCGTCCACACGAAGCGGTTCGAGAACGCCGGCGCCCCGTTCGTACCGGCGCACAGCAGGAGGTGACCGCCCGCGGGAAGCACCGCCCCCGCGGGGAACTCGAAGACCAGTCCCTGCCCGAAGCGCCAGCCGGCCAGGTCGAGCGCCGTGCCGCCGGGGTTGTGAAGCTCGATGTACTCGGCCTCGTTCGTGTCGGCCGGGTGGTAGTGGATCTCGCTGAGGACCGCATGGCCGGCACGCCAGTCGAAGGCCAGGGCGCCCATGTCCACCCGGCTTCCGTCCGCGTCGGGCGCGGATCCCGGCGATCCGGAGTCGATCGCCGGCGATCCCGTCTGCAGCCGGAAGTTGTCGGCGCCCGCATTCTCGAAGAGCGGCTTGCCCAGCCGGTTGCCCGCCCCGGCGACGGCCAGCGTGTCCGAGAGGCACCACGAGACGAGACCCGTCGACAGGGAGTCGATCGTGACCGGCTCCAGCGACGTGTTCGAGAAGATGCAGTTGCGCACCTCGACGCCGCCGCCGCCGGCGCCGGGGTTCTTCTCGTAGACCGCGATCGCGTTGCCGGTCCCGTGGAACGTGTTGTTCTCGAACAGGCCGAAGGAGCCCGAATCCTTGATGCCCGCCCCGAGGGCGACGTTGCGGATCACGTTGTGGCGCACGATCGCCGTGGAGGCCTGGCCGATGGACACGCCCTTGTCGGAGCAGCGTGCGATGAGGTTGCTCTCCACGAGCAGGTCCGTGGCCAGCTCGCCGATGTCGATGGCGTCGTCGTTGTCCCCGAGGAAGTCGTGCAGGTGGTTGCCCCGGATGATGCCGCCGTGGACGCCGTCGTAGTCGATCGCGTCGGCGTCGATCTCGAAGGCTCCGGAGAAGTCGCAGTTCTCCACGCGGGCGTAGGCGGCGCGCTTGATGTTGATGCCGTCGCCCGTGACCCGGAGGCGGATCCGGCTGCGCTCCAGGACCGTCGAGGCGCCCTCCTGCACGAAGATCGGGAAGCGCACATCGTCGAGGTCCAGCCCGTGCATGAAGAGGTCCGAACCGAGCGCCGACACCGCGGCCTTCAGGTTGACCGGATCGTGCGCCGCCAGCGAGGCGCCCCGGAGCACGACGTTCGAGAGAAGCCCGGCATGCGTGGCGTGCTCGAACGTGATCGCGCCCCATCGCGGCGTCAGCTCGCCCCCGGAGGCGGGATCGGGATCGGAATTGAGAATCCGGCGCACGGCGGGATCGGGGTTCGCCTCGACGCGGACCGGCTGGCCGGTCGTCCCGAGAAGCCGGAGCTGCCCCTGGACGCGGATGCTGGCGCCGTCGGGCATGCGGATCGTCGTCCCCGGCTCGACGGTCAGCGTCGTGTTGGACGGCACGAAGATGTCGCCCATCGCCAGCCACGGCGAACCGGCCGCGGTCAGCGTCGCGTCCGACCCGATCGCCCCGGCAGGGACCACGCTCGCCCCCGTCGGCGCGAACACGGCGCGGAGGTCGAGGGTGGCCGAAGGGATGAGGTCGGCCTCCGCGCCGGCGATGACCTGCGTGACGGACACGAACCGCGTCAGCGCCATGTCGAAACCGAGGTCCGTGGTGTTGGCGGCGGACTGATGGACCTCGACGGCCAGCGTGTTGGTCCCCTCGACAAGGGAGGAGGGGGGCAGGGTGTAGTCGGTGAAGTAGTTCTCCGCCGGGCTGACCACGTTCGTCACGGTCAGGGTCGAGTAGGCCACGGGTCCGTTGGTCAGGTTCTGCCGGAGGACTTCCTGGCCATTGATGTACACAACGGCCCCGTCGTCGGCCAGCAGCCGGAGATTGAACGCTCCGATCGACGGGGCGTTCGTGACGATGATGGTCCGGCGGAAATAGGCCGAGGTCAGGGCGGTGGATGCGACGGTCCCGTTCGTAATGAGGGTGGACTCGTCCGCGTCCCCGTAGCCGAGCTGGGCGGGGCCTGATAGCCACGCCGAGTCGTCGTGGGACGGGGCGTTCCAGTCCGGGATCTCGTTCGTCGGAACCGTGTACTTCCACGTGGACCCCGCGGCGAGCATCGGGACGGCGACCGTGTTGATGGACTCCCACCGCACGAACGACTGTCCGATCTCCGGGACCGCCCGGATCCGGACCGGGAGCCCGGCGACGAAGGTGTTCGTGACCGAGGGGTCCAGCACCACGTGGTTCGCCGTGACCCTCCCCGCGCCTCCGCCGGCGTCCACCCGCACGCGGGCGGTCTGCCCCGTGCCGAAGTAGTCGGCCACCTGCTGGAGGGCGATGGCGGGCCGCCGGCGGGCGTAGATCCGGATGGCCTCGACCTGGGCGTCCCACGTGGCGACGCTCGGGATGCCCCCGCGCGTGCCGTAGGCCTTGATGTGCTCCGTCATCTCGTTGCGGAGGCGCTGCGCCTCCGCGTCGATGATGGGCAGGATTCGGTTCGTGCTGAAGGAACTGCTGAGGTGGGCCATGATGCGCTGGACGGCGTAGGCGCGGAACTCGGCGTTGCTGATGCACTCGCGGAAGATGAACATGTCGCGCGAGCCGCTGGTCATGGAGCTGATGATGTTGCTGTTCAGGCTGTTGGTCCGGAGGGCGCGGTCGAGGTCGACGAAGCAGAATCGCCACCTGCCGCCCGGGTTGCGGTCGCGCCACCACTTTCGGTTGTGGAACCAGCTCGAGTCGTAGACGAAGCACTGGCCGGCGACGTAGTCGACGAGATCCTCGATGTCGACCTGGCTCTTCACGTACGCATAGGCCGCGGGATCGGCCAGGTTGTTCGTCGCAACGAAGGCCATCAACGCGTTCCAGCCTTCGGCCGTGCCTGCGTTGAGGATCCAGTCGTCCGTCGTCGCGGTTCCGTCCATCTCGAAGAAGTCGACGTCGGCAAGGTCGACGCCGTAGTTCCTCACGGGGTACATCTCGTCCATCTTCTCCTGGACGTTCATGAGGCCGTAGTACGCGCCGTTGAGGTACATCGCGCACGGACGGTAGGACTGGATCGCGTTGTCGATGACACCCCGGAGCATCGACTGCCCCATCGTGTCGCGGAAGAACGTGACCGGCCAGTCGTCGTTGCCGTTCCGAAGGATGAACCGGTCGAACTCGCCGATCGCCTTGTCGGGGAAGAGCTGGTAGGGGAGAACGTCCTGCCCGTACTTGCCGTCCAGGTAGACGGTGAACGGTTTCTGGGCGTAGAGGAAGGTGTTGAGACCGTAGATGCGGAACCCGGCGTCGATGCGGAACCCCGTGTTGGTCGGCGTGGTGTGGAACTCGAGGTGGCCGGGCACCTCCCGCTCCTTGATCACGTTCGTGTAGATGCCGCGTTGCGGATCGAAGAGCAGGAACGGGTCGACGACCATCGACAGGATCGGGAGGTCGGGCTGCCGTTCGTTGATGAGAAATGTCCGCGTCGCCACGGGTCCCGGGTGCAGGTCGTTCGCGTAGGCCCGGGCGCGGATCGCGCCGCTGGTCCCCAGCGCGATCGGGTTCGTGTAGAGAATCGAGGCGGAGGTGGGCGCCGCGCCGTTCGTCGTGTAGCGGATCGCCGACACGGCCGGTGCGGAGGACAGCGTCACCGTCACGGTCCCGTTCGTGAAGAGGGGTCCGTCCGGCGAGATCGCGACGGCCGGCGCGCGGTGCAGGTTGTGGGACAGGACCGGCGGCCGGTTGCTGGTGCGGGCGGTCGGTTCGCCGAAGTACCCCCACGTCGCGGCGCCGTCGGGATGGCGGCCGTAGGAGATGTCGGTCATCTGGAGGCCGAAGGCCACCGAATCGATCCGGCTGCCGGCGGGCGTGAACAGCCCCGCCTCCTCGCCCTCGGCACCGAGCTTGAAGTTCGCGTGGTAATCCAGCGTGACGTGCGTGTAGTACGGCCAGAAGGGATACGTCAGGGTCTGGCCGGGCCGGAGGTCGCCGCCGTCCGCCCAGACGATCAGGAACCCGCCCGCGGCGACGACGGTCCCCGTCGGGATCTGCCAGCGGAACGGCTGTTGCGGGTTGTCGCTGAGATGACAGCCGCCGAGATCGATGTTGGAGGGGCCGCCGTTGTAGATCTCGATCCAGTCGCCGAAGTCGGTGTGGTCCTTCAGCTCCGGGGTGGAGGTCGCGTTGCTGGCGAGGATCTCGTTGATGCCCAGGAACGACGTGCGGAAGACCACGCCGGCCGTCGGGCTGGGGACGAGCCCGTCGACGTAGGCCCGCGCGACGATCTCCACGTCGCTCGTCACGGCCAGCGGCGCGGCGTAAATCGCCGAGTTCGTCGTAGGCTCCGTCCCGTCGAGCGTATAGCGGATCACCGCGCCCGCGGTGGCGCAGGAAACCGTCACCGAGAGGGCGCCCGCGAGCAGGCCGCCGGGATGGGAGAAGACGGGCGCGGCGACGAACCCGGGGAGCACCGGGCCGTTGGCGGAGCCGGGCGTGCCCGCCGCGAGGTAGCCGGGCGCTGCGATCACGGTTCCCGTCGCGCCCGACCACGCGAGAAACAGTTCGGGCAGCACGAGGAAGTCGGAACTGCTGGTCCCGTTGTTCAGCCCCTGGATCGCGAGCACGTTCGTGCCGTCGACCAGCAGGTGCGCGAACGACGACAGGTCGCGATCCTCGAAAACCAGCGCGAGCGAATCGCTCCGGCTGGACGGCGCGGACGAGTTCCACGTCGCGGCCGCGGGGACGTTGTTGGAGGCGACCCGCACGCCGTTGACGAAGACGTCGATGCCGTCGTCGTACTTGAGCCGCAGCAGCAGGCGGCTGACGTCGGGGCTGTTCGTGATGGCGAAGGGATAACGGACGAAGGCCGAGGCCTGCCTGTTCAGCATCGCGCTCTTGAGATCGGTTTCGATCAGGGAGAGGTAGGTCGTTTCCGTGTCGAAGCCGATTCCGTTCCCGGCCGGCGGCCACGCGGAGTCGTCGAAGGTCCGGGACGACCAGCCCGAGGCGAGCATGGCCACGTTGGTCGGCACCAGGCAGCGGCCCGCGCCGCCGGCCCGGATGACCGTGGCGTTGCGCCCCCCGACGTCCGGATGCCCGTACGCGACGTCCGCCGTCTGCGGTGGATAGGCCGGGTCGAACGCGTATTCGAGGACCAGATCGCTGCGGAACAGCGCGAGATACTCGCCCGCCTCGTCGAGGGAGAAGTTCGTGTGAAGGAAGTTCACGTCGTTGGTGCGGTCCTTCGAGGATGCGAAGACCAGCAGCGAGCCGCGGGCGGGAATCGTCACGGCGGGGAAGGTCCACAGCGCGGGATTGGCCTGCTGATCCGTCAGGTGCCAGCCGGCGAGCGAGACCGGGAACTCGGTCGTGTTGTAGAGTTCGATATAGTCGGAGAAGTCGCCCTCCTCGTCGCGGACCGTGTGGCGGTTCACCGCCATGATCTCGCTGATGATGACGGCGCCCGGGGGCACGAAGACGGAGTTGGTTGCACACGGCGTGGCCGTTCCCGGCGTGCTGTGCCAGTTGCCCGGCGTGTCGCCCCATGCGTCGAGGTCCGTCCGCTCGAGCGATCCGCCCAAACCGTCGGCCGCCAGGGGCCAGGGCAGCTGGTCGTCGAAGTGGACCTCGTCCTCGACGTGGTAGGCCGCCGCGTTGGTCCCGGGCTCGGGGTTGTTTGGCGCCCGCAGGCGGACGGTGTCGCCCGCGTTGCCAAGCTGGTTGGAGAACGGACCGAGGATCATCGCGTTCGTCGCCAGCCCCCAGCCCGCGCGGAAGGCCTCGACCGCGTTGGTGGAGATCACGACGAGCCGCTGGCCGGCCGCCAGAACCGTGTTGGACGGGAACCGGTAGCTGATGCCCCCTGTCAGGCTCCAGGGCAGTTCGGGGTAGTCGGGATTGAACAGGGGTACGTTGGTGGGGGTCCGGTTCGCGATCTCGACGAACTCGACCTCCATCCGCCCCGCCATGTTCGAGGCGACGGGATGGTACATGATCTCGCTGATCACCAGCGGGCCGACGTAAGGGCTTGCGTTGCGGGCGCCCGTCCCCGTGCGGAACTCCTCGAGCGAGTCCGGCGAATCGATGCCGAAGGTCGGGGTCGACAGCGGGATGAAATCCCCGCCGGTCCCGTCGGGGTGGCGGCCGACCGGCACGCCGTTCTTCGTCGGTTCGAACACCGCCTGGTCGACGAAGCGGACGATGTTGCTCTGGCCGTCGGCCTCCGAGAGATAAACGTCGTCGCCCTTGGAACTGATGGAGAAGGGGGGCGCGCCGTTCGTCATCTGGACCTGGTAGACGACCAGGTATCCGCCCGCCGGGATCGAGGTCCCGTCGGGGAAACGGTACTTCGTCCGGACCGCGTTGTCGTCGCTCAGATACCAGCCGCCGATGTCGATCGCGTTCGTCGTCAGGTTCGCCAGCTCCACCGCGTCCTCCTGCGGGGGATCGGTGTGCGCCAGCACCTCGTTGATCACGATGTCGCGGACGAAGAAGCCGCCCGGTCCCCCCGGCGAGCCGTGCAGATTCGCGCTCGCCCGCCAGTTCGCGGGGTCGTTCGCCGGCCCGTCCGGGTCCACGAGGACGAGCGAACTTCCGAGCCCCGCCGCGGCCTCGGGCCACGGAGCGCTGTTGTCGTAGGTCACGTCGAAGACGCGGTTGCTCGACGGGTCGGCCAGCGATAACCGCTCGCCGCCGTTGTTGAGCTGGCCGTTGAAGGCGCCGGGCGCCAGGTTCGTCACGGCGGGATAGCGCATCTGGAAGGCCGCCCGGTTGATCGCGACCACCACGTGGGCGCCTGCGCCCAGCGTCGTGCCCGGCGGGAACGCGTACGTGATGCCATCCGCGAAGTGCCATCCGGCGATCGAGACGGTTCCGGTCCCTGGATTGTACAATTCTACGAACTCGTTCGTTCCGCCTCCGACCGGGTCATACATGATCTCGGAGATGACGATGGCGGCGGTGGATTCGATGGGCCCGAAAAGTCCTAGCAATAACGAGGAAACAAGCGTCCAGGCGGCGACATGCCTGCGCGCCGGTCGGGGCTTCTTCATGAGAGGATTAAACTACATGATTGCCAGATTGTCAAATCTGCTAATCCGGCATTCCGGGCGGGATGCGCGACGCCGCCGGGCGTCAGGTCGAACGTGACGGGGGCAGGTCCGGTGACGCACGGCGCGCGAGGGCGATCCGGTCGCGGCCGGAGAGGTCGGGCAGGATGGCCGTCTCGCGGAACCCGGCGTCGTGCAGGAGCCGGCCGACGGCGGGTCCCTGGGTCTCGCCGATCTCGATCAGGAGGCGGCCGCCCGGGCGGAGCGAGGCGAGGGCGGCGGTTGCGAGTCGGCGGATGACGCCCAGTCCGTCGGGACCGCCGTCGAGGGCGGCGCGAGGCTCGAAGTCGCGCACGTTCCGGTCGAGGCTGGAGATCGCGTCCGACTCGATGTAGGGGGGGTTGGAGACGACGAGATCGAGGCTGCCCGGGTTCGTGTCCCCGAGAAGATCCGCATGGACGAACCGGATGCGGTCGGCGGCGCCGAGGGCCCGGGCATTGGAGGCGGCGAGGGCGAGGGCGTCCCCGGAGGTGTCGGTCGCCAGCACGCCGGTTCGGGGCCGGGCCAGGGCGAGGCTGATGGCGATGCAGCCGGTGCCGGTGCCGACGTCCGCCACGCGGGCCGGCGCGGCGGGGTCGGGCAGGGCGACGCGCAGGGCGGCCAGGACCAGTTCCTCCGTCTCCGGCCGCGGGATCAGCGCCCGCGGGTCGCACGCGAAACGGCGCCCGAGGAATTCGGTGTGGCCGAGCACGTATTGCAGGGGTTCGCCGGCGGCCAGCCGCGGCGTGATGTCCGCCAGTCGCGCAAGCGCCGCCGCGTCGAGGATCCGGCGGTTCGCCGCGCGGAGTTCGGCGCGGCTGCAGCCGGCGAGATCGGCGACAGCCCATTCGGCAAGAACGAGCGACTCGTCGAGGTCCGCGTCCGCCAGAACCCGGGCGAGTGTCGCGACGGCGTCGCGGACGGCGACGGGTGCGGCGGGGGCGGGGGAGGTCACGGCGCGACCGCGCCCGGGAGGTGCCGGTCGAGCCGTTCCTGCAGGTCGTGGGCCTGCAGCGCGGCGACGACCTCGTCGAGATCGCCCTCCATGATGAAGCCGAGCTTGTAGAGGGTCAGGTTGACGCGGTGGTCGGTGAGCCGGTTCTGGGGAAAATTGTACGTGCGGATGCGTTCGCTGCGGTCGCCGCTGCCGACCTGCGTGCGGCGGGCGTCGGCGGTCTTCGACGCCTCGGACTCGCGGTGGGCGTCGAGCAGGCGGGCCTTGAGCACCCGCATGGCCTTGTCCTTGTTGCGCGTCTGCGAGCGTTCGTCCTGGCACTGGACGACGAGGCCCGTCGGCAGGTGGGTGATGCGCACCGCGGATTCCGTCTTGTTGACCTTCTGGCCCCCGGCCCCCGACGCCCGGTAGAGATCCAGGCGGATGTCCTCGGGCCGGATCTCGATCTCGTCGACCTCGTCGGCTTCGGGCAGCACGGCGACGGTGGCGGCGGAGGTGTGGATGCGGCCCTGCTGCTCGGTGGCCGGGACGCGCTGGACGCGGTGCACGCCGCTTTCGAAGCGCATGGCGCGATAGACCTGGTCGCCCTCCACGGAGAAGACGATCTCCTTGTAGCCGCCGATGTCGGAGGCGTTGCAGTCGATGACGCCCGTGCGCCATCCGCGACGGTCGGCGTAGCGGGAGTACATGCGGAACAGGTCGGCCGCGAACAGCGCGGCCTCCTCGCCGCCGGTCCCGGCCCGGATCTCCATGATGATGTTCCGGTCCTCGGAGGGGTCGGGGGGGAGCAGGGCGACGAGCAGGTCCTTCTCGGCCTGCGGCAGGGCGGCGTCGATCCGGGCCAGGTCGGCCTCGGCCATCGCGCGCAGTTCGGCGTCAACCCCGGCCTCGGCGGCGAGTTCCCGGGTGGCGGCGGCCTCGGCGCGGAGCGCGTCGAGCCGCTCGGCCTTCTCGCAGATGCCGCGAAGCCGCGCGTGCTCGGCGATCCGCTGGCGGTAGGCCTGCGGGTTGGCGGCCGCGCCGGGCCGGGAGATCTCGGCCTCGACCTCGGCGAGCTGGCGCCGGGCGGTTTCGATGTAGCGCGCGTCGATCATGTCCGTAAAACGCCGGAGGGCCGGCCCGCATCGCGAGGATGCGCCGCCGGCCCCCGGGGCGTGCGGTCCCTACTTCTTCGCCGGAGCGGCGTAGCGCTTGCGGAAGCGGTCGACGCGGCCCTCGGTGTCCATCAGCTTGGCCTGGCCGGAGAAGAACGGATGGCACTTCGAGCACGTGTTGATGTGCATGTCCTTGACCGTCGACCGTGTCTTCGCGACGTTGCCGCAGGCGCACGTGATGGTCGCCGGTCCGTA
>CAYODK010000119.1:0-16977 GCA_964402695.1 uncultured Verrucomicrobiota bacterium | reverse complement strand
CAAGGATGGGTCGACCCATTCCGGGCTCCGTCCACTCCTTGGAACCGGTTCCGCTCCGGCCCGACACCTGAAGCCTGACACCTGAAACCTCCCATGCGCTGGCTCGTCACGACGTCGGAGGCCGGAAGCGCGATGACCCGCCGCTACCTCGAGTGGCTGGGGACGGGCGGCGTTGATCCCATCGTTGCGGACGCCACCAACCCCGAACCCACCGGCGCCGCCTCGTGCGATGCCCTGCTCCTGAGCGGCGGCGGGGATCTCGATCCGGCACGGTACGGTCAGCCCGCGCGTTGCACGCTGTCGCACCCGAACCCCGGCCGCGACCGGATGGAACTCGACTGGATCCGCCGGATTCACGAGGCGGGCAAGCCGGTCTTCGGCATCTGCCGGGGACTTCAGATTCTGTGGGTCGCCCTGGAAGGGAAGTTGATCCAGCACATTCCGGACGCGCCCGAACTTGCGGACGAACCGCACGGCACGGGCGACGACGACGTTGTGCACGGAATCCGCTGGACGACGGGGACGCGACTCGCCGCGGCCTGCGGAGCCGCGGCGGAGGTCAACAGTCACCACCACCAGGCGGCCGATCCGGCGCATCCGGCGGTCGGGCTGCGGATCGCCGCGACGTCGCCCGCCGGCGTGATCGAAGCCCTGGAGTCGACCGGCGGCCCGCCGGTCTCGGCCGTCCAGTGGCATCCCGAGCGCATGCCCCCGGGAGGCCCGGCCCGCGACGCGCTGCTCCGGCACTGGATCGCGCTCGCGCGGTCCGGAGCATGAACCCGCCGCGGCACTTTGCCGTTGTCCGATCCCGCCCCCGCGGGTATTGTCCCCACGAGGTGCGCGTCGCGGGCGGCTGAGTGCGCGACGCTGCGCGGAGAGACCGTGGCGAACGACGACGTCATCCTGCAGATCGCCGAACCTGTGAGTACGATCGCCTGCCGGAAGTGCGGCCAGGCGATCGACGTGGCGGGACAACCGGTCTTCGAAGTCATCCTCTGCCCATCCTGCCAGACCCCCCAGAAGGTCCCCATCCAGCTCGGCCACTTCCTCCTGTTCGACGTGCTCGGCCGCGGCGGCATGGCGGCGGTGTACCGGGCCATGGACCGCACGCTGGGCCGGCAGGTCGCGATCAAGGTGATGCGCGGCGAGATGAGCGAGGATCCGCAGTTCGTCGCGAACTTCCTGCGCGAGGCCCGCTCCGCGGCCCAGATCAACCATCCGAACATCGTCCAGATCTACGCGGTCGACGAGGCGGGCGGCCACCCGTACATCGTCATGGAGCTGCTCGACGGCGGGCGGATGGACGAGATGATCGCCAAGGGCGACCCGCTCGACGAGATCTTCGTCCTCAAGAGCGGCCTCGACGCCGCCGAGGGCCTCGGGGCCGCGACGGACCGGGGGCTGATCCACGGCGACGTCAAGCCGGCGAACATCCTCTACGACCGCGCCGGCACGGCCAAGATCGCCGACTTCGGCCTCGCGCGGTTCCAGCAGAAGCCGATGGCGAAGGGCGAGATCTGGGGCACCCCCTACTACATCGCCCCCGAGAAGGTGCGGGACCGCAAGGAAGACCACCGGTCCGACATCTACAGCCTGGGCGCGACGCTCTTCCACGCCTTCGCGTTGAAGCCGCCGTTCGAGGGCCAGACCGCGACCGACGTCGTGCTCGCCCGCCTGAAGGAACCCCCACCCTCGCTGGACCAGGTCCGGCCCGATCTCCACCCCGCGACACGCGAGCTGATCCTTCGGATGCTCGATCCGGATCCTTTCCGACGCTATCCGACCTACACATCGCTCATCAGCGATATCCGCGAAACGCTGGTCAAGGTCCGCTCCGTCCGCACAACCACCGTCGAGGCCCGGAAACCGGCCAGGCGCCGCACCGGGCTCTGGATCGGGCTGGCGATCGCCATCGTCCTCGCGCTGGCGGCGGCCGGGGCGGCCGTCGCGCTGCACAAGCGCAACAAGCCCACGCCGACACCGGTCACCACCGGAACGGTCCAGCAAGCCACCCAGCCCCGCCCCCCCGTCGTGCTGCCCGTCCAGCCGTTCGCCGCGGCGGAACAGGACAGACTGGCCAAAGCCTTCGAGGCCTTCGCGGCGGGGGACGTCCGCGGCGGCGAACAGATCCTCGTCGGCATGGTCAAGGAAATGCCGATCGATCACGGGGGCCGCGCATGGATCGCGCTGTTCCTTGCGGTTCCACCGTGGATGGAGGGTAACGCGGACGAGGTCTCGCGGCGCGTCTCCAAGCTCGTCCAGGCGAAATACGAGACCCAGTCCGACGGGAGCCCCCACCCCTCCCTGCTGCCCCAGTCGCTGGCGGCCGTCGCCATGGGCCAGCCCTTCCGCGAACCCCCGCCGGCCCCGGGCAAGCCGTGGCCTGGATGGTACGGCACGCTCGGCCGGTTCTTCCAGAGCGGCGGATCCTTCGCCGCCGGGAGGATCGACGAGGGAATCGAACACATCGACGCCTACCTCGCGATGCCGGCCGCCGATCCCAAGTGGCCGGCCGGGCTCCAGCCCGTCGCGCGGAAGCTCCGTCAGCAGGCCGTCGACTGGAAGGGCTTCCGCAAGGCCACGATCGACCGCGTGAAGCAGGGCAAGGGGGACGTCGTCTTCGGCGAGCTGCAACGAAGGCTGGCCGAGGGACGGGACGGGCTCCTGAAGGCCGACCTGAGGCGGCTGATCGACGAGGCCCGCAAGGCGCACGACGAATGGAAGAAGGGCGAGGAGAAACGCAAGAAGACCGAGGCCGAGAAGCGGAAGCAGGCCGAGGAGGCCGAACGGAAGAAGAAGGCCGAGGCGGATCTCCAGAAGGTCGCCGACTATCGGGGTTCGCTGCCCGGCTGGATGGCCCGGCGCGACTTCCGCGGGGCCCTGGACGCGGCCCGCGCGCTGGAAACCTCGGTCGGCGGCGAGGCGAAGGAGGCCGCCAGGTTCTGGGTCGAAAGCGCGGAGGCCCTGAACGCCCTGCGGGACTTCCTGGCCGAACGGATCAAGGCCGCCCCGATGCGGGGACCGCAGGCGAAGCGGGATTTCGGCGGCGACGTCATCGCCGCGTCGTCGTCCGGCCTGGCGATCCTGCTCGGCGGCGGTGCGGGCACGGCCGAGCGCTCCTGGGACAGCATCCATCCCCGCGCCTACGCCGAACTCTGCGCCCACTACATCCGGTCGGCCGGCGACGCGGACAAGGCCCGTTACTCCCGGGCGCTGGCGGTCTACTGCCACAACGTCCCGGCGCTACGCCCGATGGCGACCCATTTCGCCTCCGCCGCCGTCCGCGCCCAACCCGTCCTGGGGGACGCGTTCCGCAAGCACGCCCCCGACCTGCTGCCCAAGGAAGCGGAGAAGCCGAAGTAGGGCGGGACTGGAAGCAGGAACGGGATACGGAAGACGGGAGTCGGGAGCGGGGAGGCGGACTTCGGTCGCATGGCGGCCGGGAAGCGGAGGTCGATGTTCAACCCGCCTCCGGTCCCCGAATCCCGGCTCCAGGATCCCGTCCCGTTTACTGGCGGTTCCACCATCCCCATCCGTCCACCAGGGAGACGGCCGGGCTGTTCAGGCTGATCTCCGCCTTGCCGCTCGGAGGACGCGCCTTCCACTCCGAACACATCGGGTTCTTCCACAGGCCCTTCACGCGCTTCGTCGATGCGAAGGACTGCACCGAACCGTCGCTCGCGCCCACGTTCGCGCGCCCGTTGTGCCAGGCCCCCATGCGGTCCGTGGACTTGTGGAACGGCTGCATGAACCCGGCGTTCAGGAACTCCGCCGGATCCTCTTCCGTCAACCAGGGACACGGAACATTCACGTCGCCGGCCCCCAGGTTGACCGAGGCCCGGGTGGGCATGTACGACTTCTTGGCGCCGGCGAAGACCTCGAGCATGACGTAGTCGAAGTACCCGTTGCTGCCGGTTCCCGACCGCAACACCCCGCGGTTCAGGCCCGGGCAGCGGTAGAGGCGGGGACCGCTCGGAGCGCCGCCGATGTAGTTGACGAGCGACCCGAACTTCCCCTTGGGCCAGTCCGAGTTGAGCACGACGCTGCCGGGGGTGACCTCCTTGCCGACGAAGCACATCCGGCTGTCGTTCGACCAGCTGGAGCCGCGGCTCCACGCGGAGGCCAGGACGCCGTTGTTGTCGGTGGCGAACGACGCGGCCGCGGTCTGGATCTGCTTCATGTTGCTCTTGCAGGCCGTGTCGCGCGCCTTGCCCAGCGCCGACCCGATCTGGGGCGCGACCAGCATCATCAGGATGGCGATGATGCCGATGACGACCAGCAGTTCGACGAGCGTGAAGCCCCCCTTGCGCTGCATGATCACGGCTCTCCCTTCAGCACCTGCATGGCCTCCTGCTTGCCGCACTGCGGGCACTTGAACAGATCGATGCCGTCGCCCGACCCGCGGACCGCCCCGGCATCGTAGGCGGCGGTCATCTCCTGGGGCGACAGCCGGAACTCGTGCTTGCAGGCCCGGCATTGAAACACGTATTCGACGCCCGCAGGCAGTCCCTGGCTCCCGGTGACCCGGTGCGAGCAGGATCGGACGCTCCACGCGGCCAGCACCAGCGCGACCACCACGCCCGCGAGAACCAGGATCTGCTTCATGGCGCCACGCTACCTGCAATCGATCCCAGCGGCAAGCCCCGCCGCGGGCGCCCACCGGCCGGACCCGCGCCCGCTACGGTGCGGCGCGACGGGCGCGGTAGCGACGGATCAGGGCGTTGGTCGACGCGTCGTGCCCGGGCGGGGGCTCCCCCGCCATCTGAAGCTCCGGCAGGATCGCCTTCGCCAGCTGCTTGCCAAGTTCCACGCCCCACTGGTCGAACGAGAAGATGTTCCAGATCACGCCCTGCGTGAAGATCTTGTGCTCGTAGAGCGCGATCAGCTGGCCCAGGACGGACGGCGTCAGCCGGTCCGCCAGGATCGTGTTCGTCGGCCGGTTGCCGGGGAACGTGCGGTGCGGCACCAGATCCGGCGCCGTGCCCTCCGCCTCGACCTCGGCCGCCGTCTTGCCGCGCGCCAGCGCCTCGGTCTGCGCGAAGAAGTTCGCCATCAGCCGGTCGTGGTGGTCGCCGAGCGCGTTGTGCGAGCGGCAGAAGCCGATGAAGTCGCACGGGATCAGCTTCGTGCCCTGGTGGATGAGCTGGTAGAAGGCGTGCTGGCCGTTCGTGCCCGGCTCGCCCCAGATCACCGGGCCCGTCTCGCAGCCGACCGGGCGGCCGAGACGGTCGGTCCCCTTCCCGTTGCTCTCCATGTCGCCCTGCTGGAAGTAGGCCGCGAAACGAGAGAGATACTGGTCGTACGGGAGGATCGCGTGCGACTGCGCGCCGAACACGTTGTTGTACCAGATGCCCAGCAGGGCCAGCAGCACGGGCATGTTGCGCTCGAACGGCGCCTCGGCGAAGTGGCGGTCCATCGCGTGGAAGCCGTCGAGCATCGCGCGGAAGTTCTCCGGGCCGATCGCGATCATCAGCGGCAGGCCGATCGCGCTGCCCAGGGAGTAGCGGCCGCCGACCCAGTCCCAGAAGCCGAACATGTTCGCCGTGTCGATGCCGAAGCCCGCGACCTTCTCCGCGTTGGTGGACACCGCGACGAAGTGGCGCGCGACCGCGGCGGCATCCCCGCCCAGGCCCTCCAGCAGCCATGCGCGCGCGCTGCGCGCGTTGGTCATCGTCTCCTCGGTCGTGAAGGTCTTCGACGCGATGATGAAGAGCGTCTCGGCCGGGTCGAGTTCGCGCACCGTCTCGGCCAGGTGCGTGCCGTCGATGTTCGAGACGAAGAAGACCTTGAGGTGCCGCGCGCTGAAGGGCAGCAGGGCCTGCGTCGCCATCGCGGGACCGAGATCGGACCCCCCGATGCCGATGTTGACGATGGCGCGGATCGCGCGCCCGGTATGGCCCTTCCACCCGCCCGAGCGGACCTTCTCCGCGAAGACGGACATCCGGTCGAGGACCTCGTGCACGCCCGCGACCACGTCCCTGCCGTCGACCTTGATCACCGTGCCGCGCGGGGCGCGGAGCGCGACGTGGAGGACGGCCCGGTTCTCGGTGCGGTTGATCTTCGCGCCGCGGAACATCTCGTCGATCGCCCCGCGCAGGTCGGCCTTCTCCGCGAGTTCGACCAGCAGGCGCAGGGTCTCGTCGGTGATGCGGTTCTTCGAGTAGTCGAGAAAGAGGTCGCCGGCCTCGAGGCTGTACCGCTCCGCGCGGCCGGGATCGTTCGCCAGGAGATCCCGCAGGTGCGCATCGCGCATCGTCTTCCCGTGCGCCAGCAGGGCCTTTGCGTCGCGTTTGAATGTCCGACGGTTCTTCATCGCCGAGTCCTTTCGTCACAAAACGGAGCGCAGGATTATGGGCGTTCCGCGCCGCAATTCCAATTCCTTCTCGGCCGGGCCGCCGCGCACCGCGATCTCGATGCGCCCGGAGGACCCCGCGTAGGCCAGCGGCGCGCCGGACGGCACGTCGCCGTAGGTCCGGTCGAGCCGGCCGAACTCCGCCCGGCCCGCCGCGAGCCGCCACGCCCCCGCGGGCAGGTCGCAGGGCCTCAGGTTCGTCACCGCGTTGCCGAAGCGGTCGACGTGGATCACCTCGCCGCGCAGCGTGCCGTCCGGAGTGCGGACGGGCCCGGACCACGGCACGGGGACCGGCGCGACCGGGCCGGCGCAGAGGGCGTCCGGGGACGCCCCGGCCGCGAGCAGACCGGCGGCATGCGCGAACACGTCGCGGCCGTGGAACGTCGCCGAGCCGCCGCCCGGGCGGTGGACATCCGGCCGCAGCGCGAAGGCCTCGAACCTGTCCGCCTCCGCCGAAACGAGCGCGAGCAGGCCGTTGTCCGGCGAGAGAAACAGGCGTCCGTCGGCCCGCGCCAGCAGCGCCGCCCGCCCGGTTCCGACGCCCGGATCGACCACCGCCACGTGGATCGTCCCCTCCGGCCACAGCCGCCAGTACTGCGACAGCGCCCAGGCCGCGGCGCGGATGTCGCCCGGCGGCACCCCGTGCGCCGCATCGTGGACCGCCGCGCCCGGCGCCAGGAAGACGATGACGCCCTTCATCGCCGCGACGAAGCCGTCACGGTCTCCGAAGTCCGTCAGCAGGGTGATCGCGTTCATCAGGCGCAAGGTGTCAGGTTTCAGGTGTCAGGGAGGAAGGCACCGGAAGGAGGGGACGGGGTTCCAAGGTCTGGACGTGCGCCCGCCGGAGCTTCCAAGCTTCGGACGTTGAATGTTGTCGGTTGGATGTTGAGACCGTCGTTCGGTGTTCGATGCTGCCCCCATCCTGACACCTGAAACCTGTCACCTGAAACCTCAGAACACGAACGGGATCACCCGCTTCGCCCTCAGCGCGTACGCCGCATAGCCGGGGAACCGCGCCCGCAGCGCACGTTCCTCGATCCACATCTTGAGGCACAGCACGGGGACGAGGAGCAGCAGGAGCGCCAGCCTCGTCCACGTGAAGGTGTGGGCAACCAGCCCCGCGCCGGCGAGCAGGAGACTGGCGTACATCGGGTGGCGGATCCATGCATAGGGCCCGTGGACGACCAGTTCGGCATCGGCGCGCGGCTCGGGCCACGGCGTGACGCGCGCCAGCCGCATCGCGGCGACGGCCCAGAGGCCGAGCGCCCCGCCGGCGGCCACGAGCAACGCGGAGGCCGGGCGGCGCCAGGAAGGCTCCGTCCCGAGCACGAGCCAGGCCATCAGCCCGAGTTGGAGCGTGACGAGGATCGCCGACCGATAGGATGGCGGACGTGATATCATGGCGCCGACACTCACTATAGCGCAGGGCGCGGCATTCGCATGAGAAGCTTTTTCATCACCGGGACCGACACCGGGGTCGGCAAGACCGCGCTGACCTCCGTCCTCCTCGCCGCCGCGCGGGAGGCCGGCATCGACGCCGTGCCGATGAAGCCCGTGCAGACCGGCGTTCGCCGTGCAATGGCCGCCCGGGCCGGAGGGGACATGGCCGTCGCGATCCGCGCCGCCTCATGGCAGCCCCGCCCTGGCGAGGTTCCGCTTCTTGGCCCGTATCGATACCCACGAGCCTGTTCCCCCCACCTGGCCGCCTCCCTGGCCGGCAGGCCGTTGCGCGTTCAGCGCATCGTACGGTCGCACCGGGAACTCGCCGGACGGCACGATGCCGTTCTGGTCGAAGGCGCGGGGGGGGCCCTTGTCCCCCTCGCCGGGCGACAGACCATGCTGGACCTGATGGCCTCGCTCGGCCTGCCCATCCTGGTGGCCGCACGGCCGGGGCTCGGCACGCTCAACCACGCGATGCTGACCTGCGGCGCGATCCGCGCGCGCGGACTGGAGATCGCGGGCGTCGTGCTGGTGCAGGCGGCTCGGGGCCGGTGGACCGCCCTGATGCAGGACAATCTGGAGACGCTCCGCCGATTCGGCGTGCCGGTCCTCGGCCGCCTGCCCCACATGCCCGGGTTCGCCCTCGACCCGCGCGCCGCCTGCCTGCGCGCGCTTCGCCGGCCGGAGACCCGCTGGATCGGCCCGTTGCTGCGCGCATGAGGCCGATGCGCGGATGGCCTTGCAGGCTGTTCCCCGGAGGCGGGAGCTTGAGCCGGCGCTCCCATCGCGCGGCCCCCCGATGATCCGTCAGATCCGACGGATCCGCCCGATCCGTCGGAACCGCCTTCGATCACCCGGCTCACGGCCTGTTGCGCACGGGCCGGCCCTCGCGGATCGCAGGGAGGATCCGCGCGCGGATGTCGGCGGCCGTGGGTGAATCGGCGGGCAGGCGCCCGAGCGCCTGTTCCGCAACCCGGGCGGCCTCATCGAAGTCTCCGACCTCGGCCCTCGCCACGGCCAGGGCGACCAGGCAGAGGCCGTTCCCGAATCCGCTCAGTTCGCAGGCCTTCTGCGCGGCCCTCACGGCCTCGGCCCCGTTGCGGACACCGGCCTCCGCATCCGTGGCCAGCAGCACCGCCAGACCGCGCAACGCGGCCACGTGGTCCGGATCGAGTTCGATCGCCTTCCGATAGGCGACCGCCGCCTCGGCGCCGCGCCCGAGCCGGGCCAGCACCACCCCCTGGTTGGCGTGGCCGGAGGCGTACCGGGGGGCATGCCGCACCGCCTGGCCGTAATGGTGAAGCGCCTGGTCCAGCCGCCCCTCGCCGGCCAGGACCATGGCCAGATTGTTGTGCGCGTAGGCGTTCTCGATGTTGATCGACAGGGCCCGCGCATAGAGCCTGGAGGCCTCCTCCAGGCGGCCGGCTCCGGCCAGCGCATCGCCCCACAGGCGGAACGCGTCATCGTCCAGCGGATCGGCCGCGAGCGCAAGCCGGAGGTGCTCGACCGCGCCCGCCGGGTCGCCGCGCTTGTTGAGCGTCATCGCCCAGTAGCGGTGGGCGCGGGGATGCCCCGGCTCCAGGTCCAGCGCGCGCTGGAAGCGCTCGATCGCAGCCTCCGGACGGCCGAGCCCGTCGAGCACGAAGCCGAAGGCGATGTGCGTGTCCGGGTAATCCTCCTTCAGCGCCAGCGATTCCCTCAGCAGCCGGTCCGCGCGGGCCAGGTCGCCCGCCTGCGCAAGTTCCATCCCCCGGGCCGCGAGGCGGCGGTAGTCGACGGCCGGCGTGTCGATGGCCTCGATGCCGTCGCCCGGGATGCGCACGAACTCGGGCAGATTGACCGCGCGGTTGGCGGCGGTGCAGCCGGGCAGCAGCACGGGCGGCGAGTCGGCGCCGTCGGCGTCGACGTGTGCGAGGAGGATCTTCGTATGCGCGCCGAAGGCCTTGGACGAGAAGGCCAGCCACCGGCCGTTGGGCGACCAGGAGTGCCACGAGTTCATCGGCTCCCGGTTGCAGGTCATCTCGCGGGCCGTGCCGCCGGCCGAGGGCAGGATGAACAGCCTCGAGTCGGGACGCATCAGGAGCCCGTTGGCGGCGCGCACGAACACGATCCACTTGCCGTCCGGCGAGAACTTCGGGAAGGAGTGGCTCCACCCGTTGCCCGAGGCCCCGGCGACCGGCGTCGCCTCGCCGCCGCGCCCGCCGTTGAAGGGGACCCGGTAGAGGTCGTAGCGGATGCGCGTCTCGTTCGGGTCGTTGGCGCGCGCGGCGGGCGGGCCGCGTCCGTAGCTGTCGCGGGCCTCCGCGCGGAGGAAGACGATCTCGCGGCCGTCCGGACTCCAGGCGGGGTTGGACTGCACGAACCGCGGATCATCGGCGCCCGGCAGCGGGGCCGTGGCGCCCGTGGCGAGATCGCGCACCGCGAGGATGCCGCGCGTCGGGTAGAAGGTCTGGAGGAAACGCCAGTCCATGTAGTTCTGGACGTAGACCTGTTCGCGGATCGTCGCGGCGACATGGCGGCCGTCCGGGGAGATCTGCGGAAAGAGCCCGGCGGTCGCCGCCCCCGCGTGCCCGGCGCGCCCGGCGTCGTTCCAGCTGAACACGTCGTCGCGGTCGATCGTCATCCGCGGCCGCACCGGCGTCACGGTGTGGGCGCCCTTGTCGCCGTCCGGACCATCGACATCCATCGACAGCCGCGCGCCGTCGGCCGAGAACGAGTGACAGTTCGCGCACGTCGGCAGGTTCTCCATCACGATGCGGGAGGCCGGTTTCGAGACGTCGCGCAGCCGCCACTTCACCAGCGGCACGGCCGCGGGGGCGAGCGGCTTGATCACCCCCTCGCGCGTGCGGGCGGGCATCAGGGGCACGTCTCGATAGAAGATCGGCGCGTCGACCGGGTCGGACGACACGCGGAAGGCCACGGATCCCCGCGAGACCACCCGCGTTGCAACACCGGACCCCGGCGGCGCATCGAGGCCATCCACGGTGACGGAGAGTTCCCGCCCGATCGACGCCGCCTTGACGCGCTCCCAGAGGTCGTCCGGGGGACTCCACCCGCGCGCCGAGGCCATCCACGGCGGATCCTCGGGCGCGTTGTCGTCGCGCGCACATTCGGGATCGATCGCGGGCGGCAGCCGCTGTCCGGCGCAGACCTCGCCGGCCATCTCCCCGCCGGACGGAAGTCCGAACGTCACCCGCCATGCCCGGGCCGTCGAGGGGTCGTTCCAGAGGATCTCCGGCGCGACCATGTCCGGCGGAAACTGCGAGCCGGCGAACGGGTAGACGACCTGCAGCGCCGCAGGATCCGCCGCCGCGACGCCCGGCGTCAGCACGGCCCACGCCGCCACCCCACCCCATGCCTGTCGTGCACGCCTCGTCATCCGCCCTCGTCCACCCCCGCCATCGGCTACTGGCTGTTGGCTATCGGCTATTGGCTATCGAAACAGCGACCCTGCCACGGCCACCCGCCGCGCGCAACCGGGAATGCCGATCTTGTATCCGCCGTCCGACTCGGGCAGGTTCGGCAACGGAAACGAGGTGACCGATGCAACGGATTCTCCCGCTCGCCGTCCTTGGGCTGGCCACCGCCTGCGCGGCGGCAAGGCCGCCGGGCATCGAGCTGATTCCCAACGGGGCCATGGCCGATCTCGACGCGAAGGGTTGGCCCGTCGGATGGCCGGCCGGACGCCACGCCCGCATCGAGCGCGACCCCGCCGGAAACCGCCTGGTCGCCGAGGGCGCGGGCGCGGGGGTCTCGTTCCGGATCCCCCTGAAGCCGGAGTACGGCCGCCTCCACCTCTCCATGCAGATGAAGGTCACGGGGGTCGCCCTGGGCAAGGAGAGCTGGCAGACCGGCCGCCTCGCCATGTCGTTCCACAACGCCGCGGGCGATCGCGTCGGCGACTGGCCCGACGTCTTCGGCTTCACGGGCACGACGGACTGGATCGCCTGCGAGCGCGACTACCCCGTCCCGCCGGACGCGGTCTCGCTGTCCTTCAACCCCGGAAACCTCGGCGCGTCGGGCACGGTCGAGTTCCGCGCGCTGTCGCTCACGGTGGGGCGCGTCCGCGCCATGTCGAAGTCCGACGCGCCGGTTCCGGACGGGGTCGCGGGCGCCCCGTGGGCGCTCGACGACGCCTGGCGGCAGACCACTCCGACGCGGGACCGGATCTGCCTCAACGGCCTCTGGGCCTTCCGCCCGCTCGCGACCAACGACCCCGCCGACCGCGTCCCGGCCCCGGGCGACTGCTGGGGCTGGTTCAAGGTGCCCGGCCTCTGGCCGTCCAGCCCCACGGAATTCGCGAACGGCGCGCAACGCGTGTGGCTCGCGCCATGGCTCGAGGAGCGCGGGGGCGACCGCCCCTTCGAGCGCGCTTGGTACAGGCGCCGCATCGCCGTCCCCGCCGCATGGACGAACCGGCGCGTCGTGCTCGACTTCACGATGCTCCAGACCCACGTGCTCGCCTTCGTCGATGGCCATCGCGCCGGCGAACTGTGGTATCCCGGCGGCGAACTCGACCTCACCGGCCGCCTCAAGCCCGGCGCGGACCAGGAACTGGCCCTGCTCGTCACCGCGCGGCCGCTGACCGCGACACGCGACGCGTTCATGGCGCCGGACCGCGTCCTCACCGACAAGGCCACCGTGAAACTGAAGGGCATCACCGGCGACCTCTTCCTCTGCGCGATGCCCGCCGCGGCGCGGCTGCAGGACGTCCACGTCGTCACGTCCGTCCGGAACGATTCCATCACTTTCGCCGCCGAGACCGCGGGGCTCGGCGCCGGCCCCTGGCGCCTTCGCGCGGAGGTGACCGGCTGCGGCGGCCGGCCGCGCACGTTCGAGTCCGCCGCGATCGCCCCCGACGCCGACGGCATCCTCCGCTTCACCGCGCCGTGGCGCGAGGCGCGACGGTGGGATACCCACGCCCCGCAGAATCTCTACACCGCCTCGCTCTCCCTCCTCGCCCCGGACGGAACCGTGGTCGACACGCTGACGCCGGTGACGTTCGGCTTCCGGGAGTTCCGCGCCGCCGGCCGCGACTTCCTGCTCAACGGCACGCCCGTCCACCTCCGCGCGCTCCACAACACCACCGCCAACGGCCCGGCCGACAAGGCCTCCTCCACCGCGGCGGCCGAGCTGTGCCGCCGCATGCTCTCGTACGGGTTCACCCTGCTCATCGCCGGAAACTACGACTTCGCCCCGGGTTCCGTCGGGTACCTCGACGGGCTCCTCGAGGCCTGCGACGCCACCGGCATGTTGATGGCCTTCTCGCTGCCGCACATGAAGGACTTCGGCAACAAGCTCGACGACCCCGCCGTCGCCGCCCGCTACCGCGAGCAGGCCGCCTGGCTCGTGCGGCGCGCGCGCAACCATCCGTCCGTCGTCTTCTACTCGCTCAACCACAACGCGACCGGCTACTACGGCGACCAGAACCCGCTCAAGATCGACGGCGTCTACGAGATCCCCGAGACCGCCGCGACGCGCAACGCGTGGTGGGAGAAGAACCGGAAGCAGGCGCGCATCACCGACGCGATCGTCAAGGCCCTCGACGCGACACGCCCCGTCTACCACCACCAGTCCGGCCATCTCGGCGACCTGCACACCGTCAACTGCTACCTGAACTGGGCGCCGGTGCAGGAGCGCAGCGACTGGACCGCGCACTGGGCCGCGAAGGGCGTGAAGCCGCTCTTCTTCGTCGAGTGGGGCCTGCCGCACATCTCGAGCTGGTCGAGCTACCGCGGCCCGCAGTTCATCTGGCGCTGCGAGGCGTTCCAGAGCCTGTGGGCCGCCGAGTTCGCCGCGCAGTTCCTCGGCGACGCCGCCTACCGCGACGACGCCGCGGCCGTGAAGGCCCTCGACCACGAGGAGGCCCTGTGGGCCGGCGGTAAGCCCTTTGCATGGAGCACGCTCAACCGGCCGCTGCGCGATCTCGAGTCCAGCTACACCGCCATCCAGGCCCTCTACGCCTCCGACAACTGGCGCGCGCACCGCACGCACGGCGTCTCCGCGATGCTGCCGTGGGACCAGGGCGACTTCTGGACCCGCGTCGCCGAGACGCCCGCCGCCGACGCCCCGGACCCCTTCCTTGGCCTCAAGCGGCCGGGAATCGTGCCGGACCGGCTCCTCGCCGGAAGCCAGTTCATCCAGGATCCGGGCCCGCCCGCCGCGTTCGAGCCGTCCCCCGTCGGCCGCGCGTTCCTGCGCTGGAACCTCCCCGACTGCGGCTACATCGGCGGCCCCGCGGACGCCTTCACCTCGAAGGATCACCTCGTCGCGCCGGGCGGCGGGGTCCGCAAGAGCCTCGTCATTCTCAACGACCGCCGCGAGCCGCAGACCGTGCGGTGGTCGTGGACCCTGGCCCGCGACGGACGCGAACTCGACGACGACCGCGGGCGCGTCACCGTTCCCGCCGGCGGCCGCGCCTTCGTGCCGGTCCGCACCGCGATCCCGAAGCGCGCCGGCGACGGGGACCGCTTCGACCTGAACGCCACGTTCGAGTTCGAGGGCGGGGTGAGGCAGCACGACGCGTTCGCCCTGCGCGCCGTCGCCCCGCCCGCCGCCGCAGCGCCGGCCCTCCCCGTGCGGCTCTACGACCCGCCCGGCCGGACCGCGGCGCTGTTCGACCGCCTGGCGATCCCCTACGAGCGCTTCGACGGATCGCGCACGCCCCGCGCCGGCGAGGTCGTCGTCATCGGCCGCGAGGCGCTCACGACCAACGGACTGCCCTGGCTGGCGCGAATCTCCGACGGCGCCCGCCTGCTGGTCTTCGAGCAACGCGCAGCCGTCCTTGAGGGTTTGCTCGGCTTCCGCGTGACCGGGCGCGGATCGCGCTCGCTGTTCCCCCGCTTCCCCCACCCCGCCCTGCGAGGGCTCGACGCCGAGTGCCTCCGCGACTGGGCCGGCGCGGCGACACTCGTTCCTCCGCATCTCGAGGGCCTGCCCGAGGCCGAGACGCACGACCCGCACAAGACCTGGTGCGGGTTCACCAACACGGTCGTCTGGCGCTGCGGCAACCGGGGCGCCGTGGCGTCGGTCCTGATCGAGAAGCCCGCGCGCGGCGACTGGCGAGCGCTGGTCGACGGCGAATTCGATCTGCAGTACTCCGCGCTGATCGAGACCGTCGACGGAGGCGGCCGCGCGGTCTTTTGCCAGCTCGATGTCACCGGCCGCACGGCGGACGACCCGGTCGCGGACCGGATCGTCGCCGGACTGGTCGGCTACCTGGCCTCCGCACCGGAGCCCGCGCCCCGCGCAGTCACGGTCGCCGGCGGCGGTGCGTGTGCCGACTTGCTTCGCGATCTCGGCATCCCGACACGGCCCGCGGCCGCAGGCGAACCGACCGCGGCCGGAACCCTGCTTGTCGCCGGCCCCGGCGCCGTTCCGCCGCCGGATCTCGCGAAGGCTGTCGAGGCCGGCCTCGACGTCGTCTGCCTGGGCCTGTCCGGCGCCGAACTGAAGACGTGGTGCCCCGTCCCGCTGTCCACCGTGGCGACGAACACGACGTTCGCGCGCATCGCCGCGCCGCCGCCGGAACTGGACGGGTTGAGCAACGCCGACTGGGCATGGCACGGGCGGCTGTCGATCGACGCGCTCCAGGGGGCCGACGCGTCCGGCAACGTCGCGTTTCGCGTCGTACGGCACGGCCGCGGCCGGATCGTGATCTGGCAGGCGCCGCCGTGGGTCATCGACGAGGCGGCGAAGCCCTACCTGCGCACCAGCAAGCGGCGCGCATTCGCGATGGCCTCGCGGCTGCTGGGCAACCTCGGCGCGGAGTTCCGGCCGCCGCTCGGGGAGCGGTTCGCCACGCCGGTGCCGCAGGCGTGGTTGCAGAGCTTCTATCTCGACGTGCCGGTCGCGGGGGACGATCCGTACCGCTACTACCGCTGGTGATCCGGGACAGGCCCCTTTTCCCGCTCCACCGGGACAAGCCCGGTGGGAGCGAATCCGGAAGTCCAAGTGGCAAGCCCGGTGGGAGCGAATCCAGACGCCCAAGTGGCAAGCCCGGTGGGAGCGAATCCGGACGCCCAGCGTGCAGGCCCGGTGGGAGCGCGCCGTCCTTTCGTGCGCCGGTGCGGGAGGGAATCGGAGACGCCCCCGGCCTTGCGCCGGCGCGCGGACATTGGAGGCGTCCCCCGGCCTTGCGCCGGGGGGGCCGGACATCAGGACCGCGGCAACGCGGACCGCATCCGCCGAAGCGCCTCGGCGAGCCGCGCGCGCGGGCAGCCGAAGTTGAGCCTCACGAAACCCGGCGCGCCGAAGAACGCCCCGTCGACCAGCTTCACGCCCGCATCCAGGAACGCGCGCGCAGGGGCCGCGAGCCCCGAACGGCGGGCATCGATCCATGCCAGGTAGGTCGCCTCGACCGGGTTCATCGACAGCCCCGCCATCGACGCCACCTCGGCCTGCACGAGGTCGCGGTTGCCGCGGAGGTAGTCGATCAACGCCGCGCGCCACGGCGCCCCGTCGCGATAGGCCGCCTCGCACGCGGCATAGCCCAGCGCGTTCACGTTCGGCACGAACTCGCCGGCCGCCTCGCGGAAGCGCCGCCGGAGCGTCGCGTCGGGAATCACCGCGAAGGCGCAGCCGAGCCCGGGCAGGTTGTAGGTCTTGCTCGGGGCCATCAGCGTGATCGTGCGCGCGGCGACCTCGGGGCCGAGCGTCGCGGTGACGACGTGGCGGCGCGCGGGGTCGAGGACGAGGTCGCAGTGGATCTCGTCGGAGAGGATCGTCATCCCGCGCCCGAGCGCGAAGGCGGCCAGCCGCTCCAGGTCACGGCGCGGAAGGACGGTGCCGGTCGGATTCTGGGGCGTGCAGAGCATCAGCAACCGCGCCGACGGGGGCGAGAGGATCTCGAGGGCATCGAAATCGATCTCCCAGCGACCGTCGCGATCGGCGAGCGGAACCCGGGTCTGCGGGCGGCCGGCGAGGACGGAGCCGTCGAGGAACGGCGGGTAGACCGGGACGAACGTGACGGCACCTTCGTCCGGCGAGAGCATGCGGCAGCAGAGACCGAGCCCGGTGACAACGCCGGGGAGCCAGACGATCCACGCGGGATCGATCGACCATCCATGGTCGCGGGCCAGGGCCGACGCGACGGCCTCGACCACGCCGCGGGGCGCGCGGGCGTAGCCGAAGACGCCGTGATCGACGCGACGGTGCAGCGCCTCGATGACGGCGGGCGGGGAGGC
>CAYODK010000118.1:16123-17070 GCA_964402695.1 uncultured Verrucomicrobiota bacterium | reverse complement strand
CTCGCGCGCGCTCCCGCATCCTGACCCCGCCCTACCACACCGCCCGCGGGTAATGCCGCCGGATCGTCCGGTCCTTGGTGAGCAGCCGCGCAGCCCGCAATGCGGCTTGGGCGACGACGAGACGATCGAAGGGATCGCGAGTCCAGGACTGGCCGAGGCCCTCGCGCACGACCATGAGGAACGCCTCGTCGTCCACCCGGAGCCCGATCGATTCGGCCAGGGAGTCGACCATCGCGGCCGCATCGACCGTCAGCCGGCCAGTTTCACGCAGGTACTGGAGCTCCAGAATGACCATCGGCGACACGAGGAGGTCATCCTCCTCGATCCTCCGGCGCCCCTCGCCGGTGAACCGCTCGATCTCGCCGGCGTAGAGCCACGCCACCACATGCGTGTCAAGGAAGGTCATGCTTCCACTCCCCCGACCAATCCATGTGGACGATGTCCTCCGGATCGCCCTTGATGCAACTGCGCCGCACCAGCCGGGCCAGCCGGCCTTCCTTCCGGTCGCACACGACCTTCAGCCGACGCCCCTTCCGGGCGATGACCAAGGGCGTTCCGGTCTCCGCCACGCGGTCCAGCAGCCGGTAGACGTTGCTCCGGAACTCCGATGCCGTGATCGCCGTCTTCATGCTCCCTCCGTCCATCAGTCGTACGTCTTCATACTCTATCTCGTACGTACGCCGCGTCAAGGCCGCCGTGACCTCCGCTGTCTTGACGCGGCGGCGGCCGCACCTACGATGTCCGCGCGTCGTGGCCCGGGACCGGCGGCACGTCCATGGCGGGGGAGGCATTCCGTGAATTGGCTGAAGACCGGTCTGAAGCGCATCGTGAACCGGGTGGGGTTCGAGATGGTCCGGGTCCCGAAGGGCGGGGCTCCGGGCACGCGCCCGGAGCAAGAGATCGTCCAGCCACTCGCGACCTACAGCCCGTGGAACCCGGACGCCGGC
>CAYODK010000118.1:0-16113 GCA_964402695.1 uncultured Verrucomicrobiota bacterium | reverse complement strand
GACGTCTACCGCTGCCACGAGCTGTGGCAGCTGGTCGAGCAATCGGCCAAGCTGGACCGCGGAAGCCTCATCGAGATCGGGGTCTGGCAGGGCGGCACGGGCGCGCTCATCGCCCGGCGCGCCGCGGAGTGCGGGATCCGGGACCGGGTCTTCCTCTGCGACACCTTCACCGGCGTGGTGAAGGCCGGCGCGCGGGACTCGCTCTACCGCGGCGGCGAGCATGCGGACACGAGCCGCCGGATCGTCGAGGACCTCCTGCATGCCCGGCTCGGGCTGGACAACGCCGAAATCCTGGAGGGGGTCTTCCCCGACGAGACCGGCCCCCGGGTGGAGAGACTCGTCTTCCGCTTCTGCCACATCGACGTCGACGTCTACCAGTCCTCCCGCGACATCGTCGACTGGATCTGGGACCGGATGGTCCCCGGCGGGATCGTCGTCTACGACGACTACGGCTCCTTCAACTGCGGAGGGGTCACCGCCCACGTCGAGGAGCAGCGGCGGTGCGCCGACCGTCTCCTGATCCACAACCTCAACGGCCACGCGATCGTGGTCAGGCGGTAGCGCCGGCGGCTCCCCGGCGACGCCGTTGACGGGCGCGGCCGGCGCGGGGATCATCCCTCCGGTGCGGGGCGTTCCGATGAAGGTGGCGATCGTCTACGACTACATGACGCAGTTCGGCGGCGCCGAGCGCGTGGTGCGGATCCTGCACCACGCGTTCCCGGATGCGCCGATCTACACGGTCGTCTACAACCCGAAGGTCTTCCCCGACGACTTCAAGTCGATGGACATCCGCCCGTCGTTCGTGAACCGCCTTCCGCTCTCGCACCGCTGTTTCGAACTCTACATCCCGCTCTACGGCTTCGCGGTGGAGCAGTTCGACCTGCGCGACTACGACGTCGTCCTCAGCGTGAGCACCATGGTCGCGAAGGGCATCCTGACCGGCCCGCGGACGTGCCACATCTCGATCTGCTTCACGCCGATGCGCTGGGCGTGGGACCTCTACCAGAACTACATCGACGAACTGCGCGGGCGTTGGTTCTTCCGGCAGGGCTTCCGGATCGCGACGCACTACTACCGCGGCTGGGACGTCGTCTCGGCGGAGCGCGTGAACTACTTCATCACCGGCTCGCACGTGGCCGCGCGCCGCATCCGGAAGCACTACGGGCGCGACGCCGACGTGATCCACCCGCCCATCGAGTACGAGCGGTTCCGGCCGACCGGGAAGCCGCCGGAGGACTTCTACCTCGTCGTCTCCCGGCTGGTCCTGGCCAAACGCGTCGACCTGGCGGTCCGCGCCTTCGCCGCGCTCGGCAAGCCGCTCGTCGTCATCGGGACCGGCGAGCGGCTGCCGCACCTCCGGCGCATCGCCACGCCCGCCATCACGTTCCTGGGCTTCCAGCCGGACGAGGTCGTCAGCGACCATCTGGCCCGCTGCCGCGCGCTCGTCCTGGCGGGCGAGGAGGATTCGCCGCTGACGCCCGTCGAGGCCCATGCGTCGGGCCGGCCCGTGATCGCCTACGCCGCCGGCGGGGCGCTGGAGACGGTGTCGGACGGCACGACCGGCGTCTTCTTCCGCGAGCCCACGCCCGAGGCCCTCGCGGACGCGGTCCGCCGCTTCGAAACGCTCTCGTTCGACAGCGCCGTCATGGCCGCGCACGCCGAGCCGTTCGGCCCGTCGCATTTCATCCGGCGGATCCGCGAGTACGCCGAACGGCGCCACCGGGAGTACCTCGCGTCGTACTACGGCTGACCGGGATCGCGCGGGAGGGCGTCGAACCACCGGACCACCGAGCGGAGCCCCGCCTCCATCGTCACGTCCGCGCGGTAGCCGAGCGACGCGAGGCGGGCCACGTCGACCTCCCAGCGCTGCGCGTCCCCGGGCCAGCTCGCCTGCGTGAACTCCAGGCGGGTCGTCCCCTCCAGGCCGAGGATGCGGATCAGGTCGCCCGCCAGGTCCGTCACCGATCGGGCCCGCCCCGACGCGACGTGGCAGACGTCGCCGGCGCTCCCCCTCTCCGCCAGCAGGAGAAGGCCCGCCACCGCGTCGGAGACATGGTTGAAGTCGCGGACCTGCCGGCCGGTGCCGAGGATCACCAGCCGCGAGGGATCCCGCCGCAGCTTGCGCAGGAAATCGAGCACGACGAACCGCGGCATCCGCGGTCCGTAGGTGTTGAAAAGCCGCGCGATCACGACGTCGACGCCGTGGAGCCGGTGGGCCCTGCGGCACTGCATCTCCGCGGCCAGCTTGCTGCAGCCGTACGGCGAGATCGGCGCCGCCGGATCGTCCTCGGCGATCGGAACCCGCGCGGGCTCGCCGTACACGGCGCCGGAGGAGGCGAACACCACGCGGGCCGCGGGACAGAACCGGCGCACGCCATCGAGCACGCGCACCGTACCGAGACAGTTGGTCTCGTGATCCCAGGCGGGACGTTCGACCGAGAGCGGCACCGAGGCGTTGGCCGCGAGGTGGAACACGAAGTCCGGGCGGCACGCCTCCAGGACCGGATCGAGGTCCGCGGCGCGGACGACGTCGACCTCCCGCTGTGCGACCCGCCCGGCGACGCCCGCCAGGTTCGCCCACGTCCCGGCCTGCAGGTTGTCGACCACCGTCACCCGCGCGCCGCGAAGCGCCAGGGCCTCCGCCAGGTGCGAACCGACAAACCCGGCCCCGCCCGTCACGAGAACGGACCGGCCCGGCCAGAATGGTGATCCGTGCTCCCCGGACACAAGCAGGCATCCTCCCATCGCCCGCAGGGCGGACGCGCCCCCGTCGGACACCCCCGGATGCTACCGGGTGCGCCCGCAACTTGGAACCTGAAACCCGGACCCCCTCCTCCCGGTTGCATCGCGCGCGGGATGCGGTACGATGCGGAGGGTATGCACCGAAGGCGGCTCCATCGATGGGCGGCGATCGCGATCCTCGCGATCATGGCCCTGCTCACCCTCGAGGGTCTCGGGATCTTCGAGGCCGGCCACGATGACTGCGCGGACGGTCACCGCCACGATGCGTGCGTCTGCATGTGCGTCTGCCACGTGTACGCCGAGTCCGCCGCCGACATCGCCGTCGCGCCGCCCGCGGCGCTGACCCATTTCATCGGAGTCCCGATGACCTCGTCCGGTGTCCTGGTCCCCGCCGAGATCTTCCGTCCTCCCCTCGCCTGACCGGCTCGTCCCGGGCGCGGGGAGCCGCTGACGTTCCGTCGCAGGTCCGCTTCGTCTCCGCCGCGCACAGCCTCGTTGTCTCCCGTCCGGCTGCCGGAGCCTGTCATGTCGAGATCCTCAGTTCTTCCGATCGTCGCCGCCCTTGCCGCGCCCCTGCTCTCCGCGTCCGCGGACGAGCCGCCCTTCGTACCGCTGGCGGAGGTCCGCCGCCGCGCCCTGGAGGCCCATCCCCGCATCGCCGCCGCCGACGCGGCGGCCGCCGCCGCGGCCGAGCGCGCACGCAGCGCCGGGCGGCCCGAGGACCCCGAACTGGAACTGGAGACCGAATCCTTCGGCGGCTCCGGCGCGGCCTCCGGCTTCGATGCCGCGGAGACCTCGCTCCGACTGACCCAGCCGCTCTCCCCGCCGGGCGCCCGCGGCGCCGCGGCGGAGGGGGCGCGCCAGGAGGCGCTCGCGGCCCGCGCGGGGGCGGACCTCGCCCGCCGCGAGCTCCGGCGCGCGACCGACCAGGCGTTCCACGAACTCGCCGCACGGCAGGACCTCCTGGCCCTGGCGCACCGGCGGGTCGAGCTTGCCCGCCGGCTGGCGGGCGTCGCGAGCGACCGCGCCGCGGCGGGTGCCGGCTCCCCGCTGGAGACCCTGCGCGCCGAGGCGGACGCCGGCCTCGCCGAGGCCGATGTCGCGCGAGCCGAGGGCGGGCGCGAGCGCGCCGCCGCCGCGCTCGCGGCCCTGTGGGGCGACCCCGCCGATGTCCGCGTGGCGCACGACCCCGCCGCCCCGCTGCCCGACCCGCCCGCGCCGGACGGCCTCCGCGCCGCCGCGGCGCGCCATCCGCTGCTTCTGCAGACCGCCGCGGACGCGTCCCGCGCCGCCGCCGGTCACCGCGCGGCGCGCGCCGCGCGATTCGGGACCTACGGCCTGATGGCCGGCGTCCAGCGCTTCGAGGAGACGGCCGACACCGGGATCACCGCCGGACTGACCGTCTCGCTCCCCCTCTGGAGCCGCCCGGGCACCACCGTCGCCGCCGCGCACCACGATCTCGACGCGGCGCGCCGGACCGCCGCCGCCGCCGCGCGCGAAGCGGAGGCTGCGATCGCCGCCGCCCGCGCCACCTACGCCCGGGCGCGCGAGGCGGCGGACGTCCTGGCCGCCAAGTCCGTTCCCGCCGCGCGACGCGCGGCCGACGGCATGCTCGAGGGCTACCGCGCCGGCAAGTTCGGGCTCGCCGCCGTCCTCGAGGCCCAGGCCGCCGCCGCCGAAATCGAGGCGGAGTGGATCGAGGCCCGCAAGGAGGCGCTCCTCGCCTGGGCGGAACTCGAGTACTGGAGCACGACCGGACAGGAAACCACTGATCTTCACTAATCTGCACTCATCCGAGAAGGACGACGAATCATGAACGCACACCGAAACCGAACCGAAGGAACCACGGATTGCACGAGCAGGCGGGTGGGCCTCGGATACGGCTCGCCCCGCCCTCCATCCGGGTCCTCCGTGCGATCCGTGGTGCACCCGCTGCGGCTGACCGTGGCGCTGATGTCGCTGGCCCTGGCGGCACGTCTTGGGTCGGCGGAAGAGGCTCACGACCATGCGGCCCACGGCCACACCGGTCACGACCACGCATCCCACGCGCCGGAACGCGATCCGACGCCGGCCGAGATCGAGGCGATGCGGTGCGAGCACGACGTGCCGATCGCGCAGTGCGCGGAGTGCCGCTACGAGGCGGGCGTCGTCGCGCTCGACCCGGCGGTCGGATCGAACCTCGTCACGCAGGCGGTCGCCACGCCGGGCACCGTGGCGGACCTGCGCGAGTTCACCGGCGAGATCCGCGAGGACCCCACCCGCGTCGCCGTGGTGACGGTCCCGGCCGCCGGACGGGTCCTCGCCGTTGCGAAGATCTCCGGCGACCGCGTGAAGGCGGGCGACGCGATCCTCTCGGTCCGGTCCCCGGCCTGCGCCGAGGCGGCCGCGGCTTGGATCGAGGCCTCCGCGCGCCGCACGGCGGCGGACCGCCGGCTGGCCCGCGAGCGCGAACTGCGCGCAAAGGAGATCGGCAGCGCGGCGGATCTCGAGGACGCCCAGCGCGAAGCCGGGGCCGCCGCGGCGGCCGTGGAGGCCGCGCGCGAGCGGCTCGCGATCTTCGGCGTCGACGCGGCCGACGCGGAGGCCCGGGCCGCGGCGGCGGCGGGACGGTTCGAGGTCCGCGCCCCGCGCGACGGGATCCTGACCGGCCTCGAGGCCTCGCCCGGCCAGTTCGCGGGCGACCAGGCCGTCGTCGGGCGCGTCTGCGACCACCGGGAGCTGTGGGCGATCGCCCACGTGCCGGCCGGCGACCTGGGCGCGATCGACGGGGCGCTGCGCGCCCACGGGCCCCTCGACGCCGACGTCCGCGTCGCCGGCGCCGGCGACCGCGTCGTCCGGGGCCGCCTCGACTGGACCGGCGGCGACATGGTCGAGGCCACGCGCACCGTCGAGGCCCGCGTGCGCCTCGTCGACGGCGGCGGCGCGCTCCGGCCCGGCATGTATGCGCGGATCTCGGTCGCCCTGCCCGCCCGCGGCGACGTCCTGACCGTGCCCGCCGAGGCGGTGCTGGATGACGAGGGCCGCCCGTTCGTCTTCGAGAAGTGGACCGGCCCCTACTGGCTGCGACGCCACGTCGAGACCGGACGGCGCGGCGGCGGGCGCGTCGAGATCCTCGGCGGCCTGACCAACGGGGCCGTGGTCGCCGCCCGCGGCAGTTTCGTTCTCAAGAGCGATGTCCTGCGCGAGAAGATGGGCGCCGGCTGCGCCGACTGAGGAGACGCGGATGCACTCCCCCATGGCCTTCCTTCTCCGGCACCGCCTCTTCGTCGCGCTCGCGGTCCTCGCGCTCTGCGCTGCCGGCGCGCTGGCATGGTTCCGGCTTCCCATCGACGCCTTTCCCGACGTCACGAACGTGCAGGTCATGGTGCTGACCGAGGCGCCGGGCCAGTCGCCGGTCGACGTCGAGCAGCAAGTGACGTTCCCGCTCGAACTGTCGCTGCAGGGCCTTCCGCGCGTCACGCAGGTGCGGTCGCTCTCCAAGGCCGGCCTCTCGCAGGTGATCGTCGTGTTCGAGGACGGGACGGACATCTACTTCGCCCGTCAGCTCGTCTTCGAGCGCCTCCAGGCCGCCCGCGCGGGTCTCCCCGACTGGGCGGAGCCCGGGATGGGCCCGATCAGCACCGGCCTCGGCGAGGTCTTCCAGTGGACGCTCGAGAGCCCGTCGCGATCGCTGATGGACCTGCGCACGCTGCAGGACTGGGTCGTCGCGCCGCAGCTCCGCGCGCTCCCGGGCGTGACGGAGGTCAACACGTTCGGCGGCTTCCTGAGGCAGATCCATATCCTCGTCGACCCCGACCTTCTGCGCGCCCACGGCGTGACGCTGGGCGAGGTCGAGGAGGCGGTCGCGCGCAACAACGCCAACGTCGGGGGCGGCTACCTCGTGCGGGGCTGGGAGCAGGCCTACGTCCGGTCCGCCGGGCAGGCGGCGGGGACGAACGACCTCGCGGCGATCGTGCTCAAGGCGGTCGACGGCGTGCCGGTGCGCCTCGGGCAGGTCGCGACGGTCACGATCGGCCACGCGGCGCGCCAGGGCGCGGTCACGCGCGACGGGAACGGCGAGGCCGTCGCCGGGATGGCGATCGCGCTCAAGGGGGCCAACGCCCGCACGGTGGTCGACCGCATCCGGGCCGCGCTGCCCGCCGTCGCGGCAAGCCTTCCGGACGACGTTCGCCTGAACGTCTTCTACGACCGCATCACGCTGATCCGCGCCTGCGTCCGGACGGTCGGCGACGCGCTCCTCCAGGGCGGCGTGCTGGTCGTCGTCGTGCTCTTCCTGCTGCTCGGCCACGTTCGCGCCGCGCTGATCACCGCGGTGGCGCTGCCGGTCTCGGCGCTCCTGACATTCCTTGCGATGGGCGCCGCCGGGCTCGAGGCGAACCTGATGACCCTCGGCGGCCTGGCGATCGCGGTCGGGATGCTCGGCGACGCGTCGATCGTTGTGACCGAGAATATCGCCCGGCACCTGGCCGAGAGGCGGGACGGCGGTCCCGGCGCCGCCCTGACCGCCGGCGCGGTGGCGGAGGTCGCCCGGCCGATCC
This sequence comes from uncultured Verrucomicrobiota bacterium, assembly GCA_964402695.1. Taxonomy (GTDB): domain Bacteria; phylum Verrucomicrobiota; class Kiritimatiellia; order PWTM01; family PWTM01; genus VGWF01. Next base: position 8,833 of record CAYODK010000118.1, on the reverse strand, counting down.
TGTTCGCGGGGCTGACGGTCATCGTCGTGTTCCTGCCGATCCTGACGCTGCAGGGGATGGAGGGCCGGATGTTCCGGCCCCTGGCGATCACGGTCTGCCTGGCCCTCGCCGCGTCGCTGCTGACCGCATTCACGCTGATCCCGGCCCTGGCCTCCGCCTTCCTGAGACCGCCGGCCGCGCCCCGGGAGCCCTGGCTGACACGCGGGATGAAGCGCGCGTACCGGCCGGTGCTCGACCGGGCGCTGCGCCGGCCCGGCGCGACGCTCGCGATCGCGGGCGCGCTGGCCGCCGCGGCCGCCGCGCTTGCGCCGCGGATCGGTACGGAGTTCCTGCCGCCGCTCGACGAGGGCGCAATCGCGATCAACATCGTCCGCCTGCCGACCGCGGCGCTGGACGGCTCGGTCGAGGTCGGCACGCTGATCGAGCGCCGGTTCCGCGAGGCCTTCCCGGAGATCGAGTCGATCGTCACGAAGACCGGCCGCGCGGAGATCTCGGAGGACCCGATGGGCCCCGAGCAGAACGACGTGATCATCGCGCTCCGGCCGCCGCGGACCTGGACCACCGGCCGGACCAAGGCGGACCTCGTCGCGGCGATGCAGGAGGAGCTCGCGAAGATCCCGGGGATCCGGCCTTCGTTCAGCCAGCCGATCGCGCTGCGGGTCAACGAACTGATCTCCGGCATCAAGAGCGACGTCGCCGTGAAGCTCTTCGGCCCGGAACTCGACCGGCTGCGCGAGGAGGCCAACCGCGTCGCCGCGGCCGTCCGCGACATCGCCGGGGCGGAGGACGTCAAGGTCGAACAGGTCTCCGGTTTCCGCCAGATCGAGATCGTCCCCGACCGCGACGCGCTCGCGCAACGCGGCCTGAACGCGGGGGATGTCAACGAACTGGTCGAGGGGGCGGTGGGCGGGCGCGTCGTGACGCGGATCGCCGAGGGCCAGCGCAGGTTCGACGCCGTCGTCCGGTTCGTCCCCGACCGCCGGGGCGACCTCGATGCGCTGCGACGCCTGCCGCTGCCGGCGCCGGACGGCTCGGTCGTCCCGCTGGGCGAGGTCGCACGGATCGCCGAGACCGAGGCACCGGCCCAGATCGGCCGCGAGGACGGCATGCGGCGGATCGTCGTCGAGTGCAACGTCCGCGGGCGCGATCCGGGCGGCTTCGCGGCGGAGGTCGAGCGGGCCATCGCGCCGATCGTCGACGGACTCCCGGAAGGCTACTGGGCCCGGCTCGGCGGCCAGTTCGAGAACCAGCGCGCGGCGATGCGGAGGCTGTCGATCGTCGTGCCGGTCGCGCTGGGCCTGATCTTCGTCATGCTCCTCGCCGCGCTCGGCACCGTGCGGCACGCGCTGCTGGTCTTCGCGGTGCTGCCCTTCGCCCTCGTCGGGGGGGTGCTGACGCTCGTCGGGGCGGACGTCGATCTCAGCGTCCCCGCGGCGATCGGCTTCATCGCGCTCTTCGGCATCGCGGTCGGCAACGGCGTCGTGCTGGTGACCTTCATGAACCAGCTCCGCGCCGGCGGCATGCCGCTCGGCGAGGCGGTGCGGCAGGCCTGCGACCTGCGGCTCCGCCCGCTGCTGATGACCGCCCTGACGACGCTGCTCGGCCTCGTGCCGCTGGTCCTGGCCTCGGGCGCCGGGGCGGAGGTTCAGCGGCCCCTGGCGGCGGTCGTGATCGGCGGCCTGGCGACGTCGACCCTGCTGACGCTGGTCGTGCTGCCGGTACTCTACCTGCTGGTCGAGACGCGCGTGGCGGCCCGGCAACCGGCGGCGGGCTAGCGCGGGGCGGCGCGGTCCAGGATCGGCGCGCCGAGTTCACGGCCGTCGACCGAGAGCAGCGCGGCCTCCGCGCCGGCCTCGGCGCCCTCGATCGCGAGCCGCTCCTCCTTCGCGAGGTCGGCCGTCAAGCGAAGCGGACCGGCGAGTCCCTGCGCGAGCACGTCGACCGTGTCGCCCTCGACGAGGACGGAGGCCTTCGCGCGGGCGAAGGCCTCGCGGAAGGCGGCGAACCCGGCCTCGTCCAGCCCCTCGGCGGCGCGCGCCCAGACGGCGACCGCCGTGCGGCCGGCGGGCGGCTTGGTCGAGTGGACGCACGTCAGCCGGCGGACCTTCCACTTCGCGCCATCCTCGACCACCTCGACCGGCGGCGCGCCGCCCGCGGGCGTCGTGCCCCACACGAAGCGGAAACCGGCCGCGGCGTCGCCGTCGCGAAGGAAGACCGGCGTGTCGGTCGCCGGCAGGCGCAGCGTCCCCTTCACCGCGACGGCCGCCCCGGTCGCCCCGACGTGGAGCGGAAGGTCCGCCGGCAGCGTCCAGTGCGAGAGCATGCACGTGAGGTTGGTGCCCGACCGGCGGAACGCCTGCGACCGGCCCTCCGTCGTCGCCGAGGCCAGCAGGAGGGCCTCGGGACCGCGCTGGACGCTGGTGAGAAACGGGAAGACATGGTGCGCCTTGTTGTGGCCGCCGCCGGTCGGGTACTTCCTCTGGCCGTACGGATCGAGACGCGCGTCCATCAGGAACGACGCCGTCGGACGCTCGTGGCCCGGGAACAGGACGACGAAGGTCTTGTCCATCGAATCGGAGTAGGCCGCGCCCGCCGTGCCCAGCGCGATGCGCCGGCCGACCCACTGCGCGATCGTGCGTCCTCCGTCGGCGCCGAACCGGCCGCGCACCATCCGCGGGGCGCGATGGACGAGGTCGGTGAGCGGAGGCGGCGGCGCGACCCAGCAGGCGTCGTCGATGAACAGGCGTTCGCGCGAAGGATCGGTCACGGACGGCCACCCGGCGCGGTCGGTCCACACCCAGAGCCCGCCGATGCCGCGGAGGTAGTCGTAGTCGCGGCTGTGCGGCCCGCCGAGCCGGCCGGCCGGCGGGAACCAGTGCGCCGCGACCTCCGTCCACAGGAACTCCATCGCGAGCGCTCCCCGGCGGCGGGTCTCCGGGTCCCGCGCGTGGCGTGCGATGAGGCCCGCGTTCTCCAGGTCCACCGCGTAGTAGGTCGGGCTGAGGTACTCGCACACGCCGTTCGTCCGCGTGTGGGCAAGCCACATGTCGAGCATCGCCCGGCCCTCGGCCGCGAGGTCGGGCCGGCCTGTGTTCTCTCCGATCGCGAGGCTGGTCCATGCCTTCTTCAGGTAGATGTTGGAGTAGGACGGCGGAACCCGATGGAGCCGGATGCCCTCGACGGCGAAGCGCATCGTCTCCTCCAGCGTCGCGCGGGCCCCCGGCGTAAGGCGGTCGCGGAAGAGGATCCAGAGCAGCGCGCCGCGCTGCATGCAGAACTGCACGCAGTTGCGGTCGACCGGGAGCGGATCCTCCCAGTACCACGCCAGGTTGCCGTAGGTCTTCGACTTCGGGTCGCGGTCCTGCTTCGCGGCGCCGTGCGCGAGCAGCGTCTCGACCCGCTCCGGGTGCCAGTCCGCCGCCGCGGCCTCCAGCGCGAGCGCATAGAACTCGCGTGTCGAGAACCGGCCCGACGGCGCCTCCGCCGACTTCCACCGCTTCTCCAGCTCCGCGGCGGGCAGGTTCGCCGACGCGGAGGCGGCGGTCCCCGCACGGGGCCCAACCGCCGCCAGCACCAGGCACAGTCCGAACGCGTAGGCTCTCATGCGTCCATCATGGTCCGCCGGCGTCCCCGGCGCAACCGCTTCATCCGCCTCCGCCCGCGCCCCCGGACGCCGATCCACAACGTCTCCAGAACCGGTGATTCTTTCATCTTTTCTCTTGCATCCGTCCCTGTCGCGGATCTAGCGTCATCGTCAATGGGGGGGGCCTTGGAGGCCGAGGTGTGCCACCGCGGCGGCTTCTCCCCGGAGGAGGACGGGAAGATGAAGACGTTTCGGGACCTGGCCCTCGCGGCGGTGGGCGCGTTCGTAACCGCATCGGTCGCTTGGGGCACGACATTCACCACAACCTCGCCCACCGGCGGAGCGCTTCCGTCCGGCGTGACCGAGGTGGGCGGAGTGGTTCTCGACATGGAAGGTGCCAGCGGAACCCGGGTCGTCAGCCAGCTGGCCGCGTCGACCCTGTTCGAGGGATTTTCCGACGATGGCACGCCGGTCTCCTACCGGGGCAATCCGGTGACCATCGGCATCCAGGGCGGTTTCTCTCCGGCCATCATCGCGGCCCTCGGCGGAGGCCTGAACAGCCTGGCGGTCCGCATCACGCTGTACGACGGCGACAGCGGTTCCGGCGATTTCGACGACAACCAGAACACCCTGCTGATCAACGGCGTCAATGCGGGGAATTTCTCCGACATCGTCACCGTTCAGACGAGCGCCGACGGCCTGACCGAGATTTCGCAGAACGCGGCGGGCGGCTTCCGCGACGATCGGCTGGATACGGGCTTCTTCGTCGTGTCGGGCCCGGCCGACCTGGCGGCCATCTTCGCGGCCCTGTCCGGTTCGGGCGAGATGGTGCTCCAATTGCAGGACGTCGATCCCGCCGACAACCACTACGACTTCACCGCCGGCGTCGACGGCGGGCTGATCAACGTGGGGACGGGACCGACCATCGGCCCGGTGAATGGCACGACGGAGCGGGCGCGGGAGGAACCCACGGCCCCGCCGGCCCCGATCACCATCGTCGATGCGGGCGCCATGGCCAGCGTGCTCAACTCGGCCCTCCCGGCGGCCGTCGCGCACCGCACCGCGATGCTCGGGTTCTCCCGTGTCGCCGTGCGCGACCTGAACGCCCGGCTCTTCCGCAGCCGGTCGCGCACCGCGGCCGAGCGCGAGGCGGAGGCGGCGCGCCTGAACGAGGCCTCCGTCGCCGACCGGTTCCATGTCTTCGCCTCGGGCGATTTCTCCACATCGGACACGGAGCCGAACAACGGCGGCCTCGGCTTCAGCGCCGATACGCTCTCGGCCTCGGGCGGGTTCGAGTACTTCCTGAACGGGAACTTCAACCTCGGCCTGGCGGCCACCCTGTTCGATGCCGACGGGGACCTCGACAACGACATCGCCTCCATCGAGACCACCGGTCTGGGGATCTCCCCGTACGCCACGTACATCCGGGGCCCCCTGCACGTCGACGCCCTGTACAGCCTGGGGCTCTTCCAGAGCACGATCGAGCGCAACACGGGCAGCTCGACCACCGAGGGCGAGACCGACACGCTGGTCCACGCGGTGGAATTGAACGCAGGCTACAACTTCGAGTTCTCGGGCTTTGTCGCGGGGCCGATCGCCGGCGTCGAGTACCGCCACGGGGAGATCGAGGATTACGACGAGGATGAATGCTGGGCCGCGGTCGCCTACGGAGAGCAGACCTTCGAGTCGTTCATCTCCCGCCTCGGCGTCCAGTTCTCCTACCCCGTCAAGCCCCGCGGCGTCCGGGTCGTCCCGCAGATCCGCGTGGCGTGGGAGCATGAGTACCTCGACGACACCGAGGACATCACCGCCAGCCTTCTGACGTCCCCGATCACCATCATCAACGGATCCCAGGTCACCGAGGGCGCGCCCTATTCGACCGCGCTGGAGACGGCGACGCTCGAGGAGGATTACCTGAGCGCCGGCGCCGGCGTCCTGATCGAGGTCGGAGACTCCGTCCAGATCCTGCTCGACTACGAGGGCCACTTCTTCCGCGGCGACAGCGAACTGCACATGGCCGCCGCCAGGATCATCGTCGGGCTCTGATTTCCGGGGGGTGAGAATTCGCGGGGGCGGACGGTTTCGTCCGCCCCCGTCTTTTTCTCCCACCGCCTGCCTGGAACCGCGGCGCCCGGATTCCCATCGGCTCTCCGCCCTGCGCTCCATCCCCCCGATCACCGACAACGCACGCCGCACGCGAGCACGACCCGTCTCGCGCACACATGGATTCTGCCGCGACAGAGGGCGGCCGTGTCCATGCGCACTTCACAGGGGTGGTCACCGGAGATCCAGGGCTTAGCCGGAACGATTCCGTTGGACCCAAGGACAGGCGGCGCAAGGAGTGAATCGTTCCGGAAGGGGAAAGTAAGAAACTCCAAACTCCAAGGAAGCGATAAGTGAAACGGAGAAGAAGGAAGGCCGGACGGCCTGACAGCCCGGAACGGTCCGTGAAAGGTCGGTATCTTTGGGGACGCCCCCTGATCCATACCTGAAGACCCTCCGACTTCCCTTCTTGCCTCTTTGGAACTTCCAACTTCCTTGGAGTTTGGAGGTTCCCTACTTCCGGAGCGATGCCCATGGGGCTCCGTGAATCGTGGTCAACTGCATCGCTCCGGCTTAGCCGAGGATTGGGGCCCGCCCCGGCGGCTTGACAGGGCGGCGGGCGGGGTGACAGTGTGCGCCGTTCGCTGGACGTTCGGAGATCATCATGCGCGTGCCGTTGGAATGGCTTCGGGAATACGTGGCGTTCGAGGACACCCCGGAGGGGCTGGCCGGAAGGCTCACCTTCGGCGGGATCGAGGTCGAGGCGATCGAGCCGGTGGGCTCCGATTTCGCCGGCCTGATCGTCGGCGAGGTCCGCGCCGTCGAGCGCCATCCGAACGCCGACCGCCTGACGGTCTGCCGGGTCTTCAACGGGACGAGCGAGGTGCAGGTCGTCTGCGGTGCGCCGAACGTCACGGCCGGCGGCCGCTACCCCTTCGCGCCCGGGGGCGCGACGCTGCCCAACGGTTTGAAGATCAAGGCGGCGAAACTGCGCGGCGTCGAGTCGCACGGCATGCTGTGCGCGGAGGACGAACTCGGGCTTTCCGACGACCACGCCGGCCTGATGGCCCTCCCCGCCGACGCCGTGGCGGGCACGCCGCTCGTGCAGGTTCTCGGCGGACCGGACACGGTCCTCGACCTCGAGATCACGCCGAACCGGCCGGACTGCCTGAGCCTCCTCGGCGTCGCGCGCGAGGTCGCGGCGCTCTACCGCCTGCCGCTGCGTCCGCCGGCCTGCGAGGTGCGGGAGTCCGGCGCGCCGGTGTATGCCTTCGCCGGCGTCGACGTGCTCGACGCGGAGCTGTGCCCGCGCTACACGGCGCGCGTCATCCGCGGCATCCGGATCGGCCCCTCGCCGCGCTGGATGCAGAACCGCCTCGCCCGCGCCGGCATCCGGCCGATCAACAACGCCGTCGACGTGACCAACTACGTGATGCTGGAGATGGGCCAGCCGCTCCACGCCTTCGACCACGCGCTGCTGGCGGAGCCGAGGATCCTCGTCCGCCGCGCCGCCGCGGGCGAGGTCATGCACACGCTCGACGGCCAGGAGCGGAAGCTCGCCGCATCGATGCTGGTCATCGCCGACCCCGCCCGCGCCGTCGCGGTCGCGGGCGTCATGGGCGGCGCCGGAAGCGAGGTCCGCGACGACACCTCGACGATCCTCCTCGAGAGCGCCTGCTTCCAGCCGGCGAGCGTCCGCGCGACGTCGAAGGCGCTCGGCCTCGTCACGGAGTCCTCCTACCGCTTCGCACGCGGCGTCGATCCCGACCTGGCCGACCGCGCCAGCCGCCGCGCCGCGGCGCTGCTGGCGGAGATCGGGGGCGGAACCGTCGCGCCGGGCGTCATCGACCGCTACCCGGCGCCGGTCGCCCCGCGCACGCTGTCGTGCCGCGTCTCGGCCATCCGCCGGACGCTCGGCGTCGAGACCGACGCGGACACCGTGGCGGGCGTGCTGCGCTCGCTCGACCTCGGCGTCGAGGCGCGGGACGCCGACACGCTGGACGTCACGGTGCCCACCTTCCGCGGCGACCTCCGCATCGAGGTGGACCTGGTCGAGGAGTTCGCGCGCCTGCACGGCCTCGACCGGATCCCGGCGAAGACGCCCGCGGCCCGCGTGGTCGACGGCGCCGACGACCGGGCCGTGCGCGCCGCCGCACTCGTGCGCGACGCGGCGGTCGGGCTCGGTCTGACCGAGATCATGAACTACAGCCTGACCTCCGAGGCGCTGCTCGACCGGTTCGGCCTCGACGACGCTGCGCGCCGGATCCGGCTTCCGAACCCGCTCAGCGCCGAGCAGTCGGTGCTGCGTCCCTCGCTGATCCCGCAGCTCGTCGAGACGCTCGGCCGCAACCGGGCGCACCAGGTGGCCGACGCGGCCTTCCTCGAGTTCGGCCGCACCTACGAGCAGGAGCCCGGCGGCCCGACGCGCGAGGCGGCACGGGTGGCGATCGGCCTGATGGGCGCCGCGGGCCGCGGTCCCCTCGCCCGCCGTCCCTCGCCGGAGCCGCTGGAGACCTTCCGCTGGCTGAAGGGTATCCTCGCCGGGCTCCTCGGCGCCCTCCGCGGCGGGGGCCTCGCGCTGTGCGCGGAGCCGTGCGCCGCCTTCGAGCCGGGACAGTCGTTCGCGGTGACGGTCGGCGGGGCCGCGGCCGGGCGCTGCGGTGTGCTGCGGCGCCGGATCGCCGCCGAGTGGCGCATCTACGACCCGGTGGCGGTCGCCGAGATCGATCTCGACGCGCTGACCGCGGGCGTGCATGCGATCCCGAGCCCCAGGCCGCCGCCGACCGTGCCGTGCAGCGTGCGCGACCTGGCCTTCGTGCTGCCGCGCGCGACGCGCCACGAGGACGTGCTCGCCGTCATCCGCAAGGCCGCGCCGGCCGAGCTCGAGCGCGTCGAGCTTTTCGACATCTACGAGGGCCGCGGCATCCCGGCGGATCGAAAGAGCATGGCGTACTCCTTGACCTATCGCGCGGCCGGACGTACGCTGACCGACGACGAGGTGCAGCGGTTTCACCAGTCGGTCGCGGACGCGGTTGTCCGGGACCTCAAGGCGGAGATACGGGACGCCTGACCGGCCGCTGAACCCGGGTTTTTGACAAGGCAGAGTATGATCGCCATGTTCCTCGCGACATGGATTGAAACGTTCGTCAGGCTGCTGCTCGCGCCGCGGCCGGGCATGGACACGGGGTCCGGGGACGGTTGGGTCCC
>CAYODK010000117.1:0-17071 GCA_964402695.1 uncultured Verrucomicrobiota bacterium | reverse complement strand
GCGGCGAGCGCGAGGCCCGCGACGGTCTGGAGGTCGCGCTGGCCGGCCGGGTGGACGCGGATCTCGTCGACGCGGACGCGGTCGGGCGCGGTGAACGTCCCGCGAACGGAGACGAGGCCGTCGCGATCCGCACGGAACCCTCCAAGCGCAAGGCGGCTGCCGTCGATCGCAACCGCGAAATCCTCGACATCCCCACGGACCAGCGGCACGCGGTCCAGCACGATCGGCTTCCCGGTGCGGGCCTGGCGGTCGCGCAGCGTGGCGGCATCCTGCATCCCGGACGCCTCCAACGCGCCGGTCCACGCGGCCGGAAGGACCAGCCACGCGGCCGCCAGCGCGACGGCCGCGGCGGCGCGGGCGGGGGTCGGCCGGCGCAGCAGCGGCGGCCCGTGCGTCGCGGCCCGCCATTGGACCAGCACCGCGACCAGGCCCGCCGCGGTGAGGATGTGGATCCATACGCTCTCCGGCCAGACCCACCCGAGCGACAGGGTCCACCAGGAGAAGGGAGCGAGGAGGTGCACGCCGTTGTCCCACTTGATCTCGACGGTGTCGAGCACCAGGTGGGCGAGGCAGGTGGCCGCAAGCAGCAGGAAGACGCGGCGGGAGTCGCGCGCGAGGAGCGCGACCGCGGCCGAGAGGACCAGGCAGAAGACGTACGAGGCCTGGACCGCGGTGTGGAGGTGCCAGTCGAGCAGGTTCACCGACGGCACGAGGGCGGGGACGGCGCGCCGGAGGATCCACGGAAGATCCGGGATCACGCAGCCCGCATAGATCCACGCAAGGTCGGCCCCGCGCCAGGCGGCCCTCGTCGCAAGCCCCTGGACCCCGAGGTGGACCAGCGTGTTCGGCATGATCGGGCGCGGCCGGCGCCTAGTTCCTCGCCCCGGCCGGCTCGGCTTCGAACTTCAGCGCGGCCGAATTGATGCAGTAGCGCATGCCGGTCGGTTTCGGGCCGTCCGGGAAGACGTGCCCCATGTGGGCGTCGCAGCGGGCGCAACGGATCTCGACGCGCACCATCCCGTGGCTGCGGTCCGTCAACTCCCGAAGGTTGAGCTTGTGCACGGGCTGGAAGAAACTCGGCCAGCCGGTGCCCGATTCGAACTTGTCCTTCGAACGGAAAAGCCCCGTGCCGCAGCAGACACAACGGTAGAGCCCCTCGCCTTTCGACTTGTGGAACTGGCCGGTGAACGCGCACTCGGTGCCGCCCTCGCGCGTGACGGTGTACTGCTCCGGCGTGAGGTGGAACTTCCATTCCTCATCCGTCTTGATCACGCGCGGCAGTCGTACGACCGCGTTCGACTCGACGGAGAAGATCTCGACATCGCCCGGCTTGAGGTCCATGCCCGGCCTCCCCCCCGGCCCCGCCGCAGCGGCGGCGCCGATCGCCACGGCAACCATCGCCGCAGCCAGGTTCGCTGGTTTCATTCGGATGTTCATGCCCCCACTATCCGCGCGCCGGGCGCCGGTTTCAACCCTCCCGTGCGCCGGCGACGGGACCCCCTTCCTCCGCCATCACGAGGATCGATCGGACCGGCTCGACGGGACAGACCGCCTCGCACGCGCCACAGCCGTTGCAGAGCGCCGGGTCGATCGCCGGCGCGCTGTCGAATCCGTCGCTCCGGACCGAGATCGCCCCGTGGGGGCACGCCGTGACACACTGCGTGCACTCCCGGCCCGCGGCCAGCAGGCACGTCCCGAGATCGACCTTGGCCCGTCCGATGAGCCACGCCTTCTTCTCCCCGGGGGTCCGCAGCGGCGCCAGCGCGCCGCTCGGGCAGACCTCGGTGCAGCGCCGGCAGTCCTCCCGGCAGTAGTCCTTGGAGAATTCCAGCACCGGGGACAGGAACGAGGCCACGCCGTGCCGGCCGGGATCCGGACGGATGATCCGCGACGGACACGCCGCCGCGCAGTTGCCGCAGCGAACGCATACCGCACCGAAGCATGGCCCCCGCACCGCGCCGGGCGGACGCAGGGGGCCGGGCACCGTCCCCCCGGACGCCCGCGTCGCGACCGCCGCCGCGACGCCGGCCCCGGCGCCGAGGAACTCGCGGCGGGAGAGCGGAGGGTACGCGGCCCCGGTGGCCCCGGACGCCGGCTCCGCCCGCGCCGATCGCCGCAGACCGGCGAGGATGTCCTGCATCGCCCCCAGCGGGCAGACCCGGCCACACCACGCCCTCGGGAACCCGATCGCGAACAGCACCGGGATCAGGACGCCGAGCCCGGCCGCCGCCGTCGCAAGGTCCGCCGGGTGCCGCGCCATCCGCCCCGCGGCGTTGACGAGCGCGAACGGATCGAGCCAGAGAAGGAACGGCGACCCGACCGCCGCCGCGCCGAGGATCGCCCCGAGCAGCATCCGTCCCGCCCCCGCGGGGATGCGTCCCGCCCCGCCGCGACGAAGCCGTCCGCACGCGTCGAGGGCGGGGCCCAGCGGGCAGGCAAAACGGCAGATCCATCGCGGCCGCGCGATGGCAAGCAGCAGCAACGGGAGGCCGGGAGCCGCGACGAGCGTCACGGCCCGCGTCGCCACGGCCGACGCCAGGGCCGTCAGCGGGCTCAGTGCGGGGACGAGCAGCGCCATCCACGGCGGATCCGGCGGCGCCATGGCCAGGACGAGCGCGACCGCCAGCACGACCCAGCGCGGGTCGAAGCGCGGTCCGCGCCGGGGCGTCGGCTGGGCGGGCTCCGGCACGCGCGCTCCCGGGCTCAGCCGAGGTAGGCGCCCTGCTCGCGCAGGAGAGCCTGGAGCGCGGCGATATCGACGTTGCGCGGCTCGCACCCCTTCTTCACGCACAGCGCCGCGGCCGCGCCCGCGGCGTGGCCGGTCAGGATGCAGCAGGCGATGAGCCGCATGCTCTCGATGAGCCCTTCGTCGACACAGATGCACCGGCCGGCCGCGAGGATGCCGTCGACCTTCTTCGGCACGAGGACGCCGTACGGGATCGGCCACTCCGGCCCCTTCCCGCTATCCCCGCCGCCGACGGCGATCGTATTCGGGAACGTGCGGCTCGCCCTGGTGTCCGCCCGGGTCAGGCACTCGACGCCGGCGAGAATGCGCGTCGTCCGCACGCCGAGCTGCGGCGCGGTATCGAGGAGGTAGAGATGCTCGCCGCCCGGCGTCGCGCGCAATTTCTGAACGCGCTGCCAGATCGACCGGCGATGCTCCATCTCGAGACGCGACAGCTCCTTCGTGTCCAGGGCGTCGGTGCTCGGCCCGCGCAGGTTGACCCAGCTCACCGCGGGCAGCGGCGTGGCGCCGCCGAGCGAGGTGAATCCCGCCTCCTTCAGCTTCGCGCGGTCCGCGCGGTCCACGTTGCCCAGCCGGTGGACGAGACCGATCGCATGCAGGCGCTGCTCGTGCTCGGCACCCGCCGCCGCGAAAACGTCCCCGTCCCCGGTCGCATCGATGATCACCTTGCCGAGGATCGCCTGCCGGCCGGCCTTGCCCTCGACGACGACGCCGCGCGGGCGGCCGTTCTCGGTGACGATTTCCACCGCCCAGCTGTGCAGGAGAACCTGAACGCCGGCCTCGGCGATCATCTCGTCCATGACGAACTTCGTCGCCTCGGGATCGACCGTCGGATTGTACTTCCCCTCGACCTGGTTGATGATTCCGCCGGGCACCTGGTTCAGGCGCTCGAGCAGTTCATCGCCGATGCCGCGCAGGGTCTTCTTGAGCTTGCCGTCCACGACGGCGTGCGTGCCCATGACCAGCAGCACCATGCCGCCGGTCCACTGGCCGCCGAAGAACCCGTAACGCTCGACGATCGTCGTCTTCGCCCCCGCGCGGGCCGCGGAGACCGCCGCGGCGAACCCCGCCGCGCCGCCGCCGACGACGAGCACGTCCGTTTCGTGGACAACCGGCAGGGGGCGCTCGGGCTGGGTCACGCGTCCGCCGGCCAGGATCGCCGGGTGCAGCGCGAGTTCGCGGCGGGGCATCAACTGCCGCTCCTTCGCCGCCCCGGGAACGGCCTTCACGGGTTCCTCCGCCACCACGCGCCGCGCGAAGGCCGAGCCGAAGCCCGCCGCCGCCATCGCCTGCATCACCTGCCGCCGCGACCACCGGATCCCGTTGTTCATCGACTGGTCCTCCCAAGGATGGTGCATCCTATCGATCCGCCCCGTGGTTCGGCAAACGGAATCCGGCACCGGGTCCGCGGACGATCCGGAGCCGGGCGTCCACGCGCCTCCGCGCCGGGAACGCCGGGGTCGTTCCTTCCCCGCCCCCCTCGGGCCGGATCCGCGCCTCAGAGTGCCTTCACGCCGCTCGCGGCCGGGAACGTGAAGGACGGCTCGCGCTCCAGGATGGCCCGGCCGAAGTCCAGCATCGCTTCATTTCCGATCGTCCGGATGGCGATGCGGCCGATCACCATGGTGGCGACCAGGCCGGTGAACCGACCCTTGACGTTCTGGAGGAAGGAATCGCCGGCATCCCGGCTCTTGACCGATTCGACGCGCACGCCCATCCGGGGAGGCGCGCCGTCGCGCGTGAAGTCGAGCCGGTTCACGCGCGCCACGAGCTGGTTCTCGTACTGGGGGACACCATCGGCCACCCGCAGGTCCGTCAAACCGATGGTCACGGGACTGCCGCCGCCATGGTCCACGAAATGAAGGCGGACGGTCGTGACGCCCTTCCCTCCCCCCTCGCCCCCGTCCTCGACTTCGAGAAGCCCCGTGCCCGGCCCCTCGTACCGGATGTACTGGAGCTGCCGTTTCAAGGGGGTCCCGGCCGCCCGACGGCGCTCGTGCTGGCGGATGATCCGGGATGGATCGATGGCGTAATGCACGAAGCCCTGGCCCGACACACGGAAGGCCAGTCTCACCGAGGAACGCCCCTGGTGTGCCTCCTGCCGGACCGACGCGACGCGAACCCGCAGCGTGTTGGTGGGGCTTTCCGAAACCGTCACCGGCTCCGGCGAGATCAGCGGCACGAAATACAGGAAGTCCGCAATCGCGAGGTCATTCGACGCCCGGCCGGTGTAGTCGAGCGCGAGCACGGGACCCGAGGGCGGCAGGCCGGCAGCCTCCGAGGCCGATGCCCGGACGGCAACCGACGGCGGAAGCAACGCGAGGAAGGGCGCAACCAACGGAACAACGATCTTCATGATCCATTCATGATGGTCGGGGCGGTGGGATTTGAACCCACGACTTACAGCTCCCAAAGCTGTCGCGCTACCAGACTGCGCTACGCCCCGGCACGAAGTTGGGCAGCATTGAACACGACGCAGGACCGCGGGACAAGCCCTTCCGCCGGCGGCATCAGGCCGAGGCGCGCTGCGCGGCCTCGTAGACGCGACGGGGCGGAACGCCGTGCTCGGCGGCGCGGGCGATGCAGTCGTCCATCTCGGGGGCGCGCGTGACGTCGTCGCCCTTCCACACGCCGATCTTGACCCGCACCTCCCCGTACTCCGTGGAGACCGTCTCCCACCGGCGCGCGAGGACGGTGCGGCGGACCACCTGTTCGCGGACGCCGAAGGTCGTGCAGTTCCGGAAGAGAACATCCAGCATCGCATCGCGGCCCTCGCGGGCACAAAGCACGGTGACCAGCGTCCCGGGCCGCTGCTTCTTCATCTGCACGGGCGTCGTGAAGACGTCGAGCGCCCCCTCGGCCAGGAGCTTCTGGACCAGCACGCCGATCCACTCCGCGGTCGAATCGTCGACCTGCGTCTCCAACACGAGGCACTCCTCGGGAGAGGCGTCCCCGGCCGTGTCCGGCTCCATGTGTACCGCCCGCAGCACGTTCGGACGCCCGCGCAGTTCGTGGTGGCCGAAGCCGTAGCCCGCGCCGGCCATCCGGCGGAGGCCGGCCGGCGCCGGAAGCGACTCCGCCCATTCCACGAGCAGCGCCGCGCCGGTCGGCGTCACGGTCTCCTTCGTCTCCTCCACGCCGATGCACGGACGGCCGCGAAGGAGCAGGACGACCGCGGGCGCCGGCAACGGATAGACTCCGTGCGCGCAGCGGACCTCCCCGCCGCCGAGCGGGAACGGACCGACCTCGACGCCGGTCACCCCCAGCTGGTCGAGGGCGAGGCAGGATCCGACGATATCGGCGATCGAGTCGAGCGCCCCGACCTCGTGGAAGGCGACCTGGTCCGCCGGCACCCCGTGGATGCGTCCCTCGGCCTCCGCAAGCCTCCGGAAGACCCGCAGGGCCGCATCGCGAGGTCCGGCGGGGAGCCCGCTGCGTGCGATCGCCTCGCGGATCTGCGCGTGCGTCCGGTGGGCGTGGCCGGCATGGCCGTGGTCGTGAGAATGCGGATGGGCATGCCCGTGGGGGGCCTCCGCCTCCTCCCGCACGGCTAGCCGCGTCCCGGTGAGCCCATGGACGCAGTCCCGCCCGACCTCGAAGCGAACGCGGCCCAAGCCCAGGGCGTTGACCTGCGTCTCGATCACGGCCCGATCCGCGCCGAGGTCGAGCAGCGCGCCGAGGATCATGTCCCCGCTCGCCCCCCCGACCAGGTCGAACCGCAGCACGCTCACGGCTTCTCCACGCTCCGGTTGATCATGGCGGCCGCCACGCCGGCGCCGAAGCCGTTGTCGATGTTGACGACCGTGATCCCCGGCACGCACGAGTTGAGCATCGCCATCAGCGTGGTGAGGCCGCCGAGGTTGACGCCGTAGCCGACGCTCGTCGGCACGGCGATCAGGGGCCGGTCGACCAGCCCCCCGACGACGGAGGGCAGCGCCCCCTCCATGCCCGCCACCACCACGATGGCCCGGCTGGCGCGGAGGACCTCGATATGCCTCATCAGGCGGTGCAGCCCGGCGACGCCGACGTCGAAGATCCGTTCGACCCGAGCGCCCATCCGCGAGGCCGTCAGCGCGGCCTCCTCGGCGACCGGGATGTCCGATGTGCCCGCGGTGACTACCGCGACCTGGCCCTGCGGTCCGGGCAGCGGCGCGACATCGAGGGTCAGACAGCGGGCCGACTCGTGATGCACGGCATCCGGGAGCGCCTCCCGAACGGCCCGGGCCTGCTCCACGGAAATCCGCGACGCCAGCACATTGTGACCGGCCCCGGCCATGCGGCGGAGGATGGCGATGATCTGGTCCACGGATTTCCCGGGGCAGAAAACGACCTCCGGCACGCCGCAGCGGCGGTGGCGGTCGAGGTCGATCCGCGCGAAGCCCAGGCTGGCCTCGGCGGACCCCGCGAGACGGCTTGCCGCCTCCGCGGGCGCAAGCGCCCCTGCCGCAACCTGCTGAAGGATCTCTTCGAGATTCATGGGGACAGCATCGCGGGGGTGACCCTGGAATGCAAGCGATTCACAGCCGATTCACGGTCGATCGGGGGTCTGCCGCGTGAGCCAAGGCCGCTGCCGTTCGCCGCGATACGGGATCAACCCGACCGCGACGCCCTCTTCGCCCGCGCGTGGCGGAAGAGACGAAGCGCGGTGGCGGAAAGGCAGGGCCGCCGTCCGACCGCCTGCAGGGGCGGGCCGCCCGGACCGACGAGGCGGAGGATCGAGGCCGCGGGCTGATGCGGATGGGGAAGACCGTCGACAACGGTCGCATACCGCCCGATCCGCCGCTCCTCGCGCGGGAGCGGAAGCGGATCGGACCCCGCCAGCACGCGGAATCCCTCCCGCAGACCCCGGCGGATCAGGACCGGCGTCGGCCAGCCGACGGGGCGCAGCGCCGTGTCGGCCAGGACCAGCGCCGACGGGCCGAACCGGTCCATCAGCGCGGCGACCCGCCGGCCCCGGCCGCCGAACCACTTCCCCGGCGCCCATGGCAGGACCGGCAGCGCGCCCGCCGTTTGCGCGCGTCCGACCGCATCCTCCGCGGCGAGGCCGTCCGGCACCTCCGCGCCACACCCCAGCGCCAGCACCTCGATCCGCTCGCGCGTGACGATCTGGCGGCCGGCCACGATCCAGAGGCCTTCCCCTCCCGCCGCGGGAGCCAGGCGCAATGTCAATCCGTCCGCCGCGGCCTCGACCGACCAGCCGGGCGCCGCCAGCCGCCCGTCGCGCAGCGCCTCGAAGGCGCGGCATCCGGACGCCTCGGTGAGACAGAGCCCCGCCGCACCGCCCGAACCCGTGGCGCCGAGCAGGACGTCCCGCGCCGCCGCGAACGCATGCGCAAGGTCGTAGAACGGGTGCAGGTGGACGTGCGTATCGAGGGCCGTTCGCATGGCGCCGAGTCTAGCGGGTTTCGCCGCGCGCGCCAGCCCGTGGTGCGCACTTCCCATCCTCGCCTGGCCCCCGGGGCGCGCGAACGGAACCGGCGGGACGGACAGCGGCGCCATCCGTCCTTCCATCCGTCCCCGGCCCGTGGCATGGTGGGCGGGTGAAACCCGGAGGACCTGACATGAAGGTTTGGATGGCGGCGGCGGGACTCGCGACGGCAACGGTGATGGCGGCGGAACCCGAGGTCGTGAAGCTCTGGCCCGCGGGCGCCCCCGACCTCGCGCAGGGCATCGGCGCCGAGCAATACCAGCCGGACAAGGGCGACGGCATCAAGCGCCTGACCAACGTCACCGACCCGCGCCTCGAGATCTTCCGCCCGGAGAAGCCCAACGGCACCGCGGTCGTCGTCTGCCCCGGCGGCGGCTACAGCATCCTCGCCGTCACGCACGAGGGCCTCGCCGTCTGCGAATGGCTCAACCGCCTCGGCGTCACCGCCGCGATGCTGATCTACCGCGTGCCGAACCAGCGGGACGGCGCCTACCAGGACGCCCAGCGCGCCGTCGGGCTCGTCCGGTCGCGCGCGAAGGACCTCGGCCTCCAGCCCGACCGGATCGGGGTCCTCGGGTTCTCCGCCGGGGGCCACCTCGCCGCGCGCGTTTCCGCCCACACCGGCCCGCGCACCTACGCGCGCGTCGATTCGGCGGACGACGCCTCCTGCCGCCCCGACTTCTCCGTGCTCGTCTACCCCGCCTACCTGACGGCCACCAACGCCGCCGGCGGAACCGAACTCACCCTGCCCGCCGGCAAGGACACCCCGCCCGCGATCATGATCCACGCCGCCAACGACCGCATCACGCCCGAGGGCAGCATCGCGTGGTTCCTTGCGCTGAAGAAGGCCGGCGTGCCGGCCGAGCTCCACATCTACGCCGACGGGGGCCACGGCTTCGGCATGAAGGACATCCCACAGGACATCCGCACTTGGCCCGACCGCTGCGCCGACTGGATGCGCAGCCGCGGACTCGTGCCGAAGCCCTGAAGCAAGACGGAAGAAGGAGGAAACTCCAAACTCCAAGGAAGCAGGAAGTGAGGAAAGAGGGAAGGCGGGAAGGCCGGACGGTCCGCGAACCGAGTGCCGGCGCGGGGAAGGTGGAGTCCTCCCTGTTCCGATCCCCCGCCCTCCGACTTGCATCCTTCCGTCCTTCTTCCTTTCCACTTCCTTGGAGTTTGGAGTTTTCCACTTGGTCGGCACGTCTCCGACGGACGGCCGCCGGCCTCGCCATCGCACTTACCGCCGGCCTTGCGCAGGGCGTCCGTGCCGACGGTTCCCTCGCCGACCGAATTGCGGCGGCCGTAGCATCCGGAGCGCGTGAGTTCGTCGTTCCGGCGGGAACCAACGTCCTGCCGCGCGGCCTCTTGTTCCACGGGGTCACGAATTTCACGCTTCGCGGCGAGCCGGGGGCCGTTCTCGCGCTGCCGCCCGCCGCCTTCGCCATCGTCTCGGAGGCCGTGCCGGCGGGCGCCGCCGCGATCCCGGTGTCATGGACGCGGGCGCTGGAGCCGGGCATGAAGCTGGAGATCCATGCGCCCGGGCCGATCGAACCGCACACCGGGAGGCCGCGTCCGACGTTCGTCGCGCCGATGGACCGCGCCGGGGACGGCCGCCTCGTGATGGCCGGCCCCCTGCCCTATCCCGTCCCCGCGGGAACGCTGATCCGCGACGCCAACGCGCCGAACCTGATCGACATCCGCGGCGGCGGGGACCTGACGATCGAGGATCTCGAACTCGACGGCGGGCGCCGCCCCGGCGATCCGCCCCACCAGGGCCATGCGCGGCTCTGCGGGATCTTCGCCGAGGGACCCTTCGGCTACGCGCAGGGGCCGACCGGCCCGCCGGTTCGTCGGCTCGCCGTGCGGCGCTGCAGGATCCGCGACTGCTTCGGCCGCGGGGTCGCCGCCTACTCGGTCGAGGACGCCGTCCTCGAGTGCTGCACGATCTCGGACTGCGCCGACGAGGGCCTCGACCTCGACCATTTCGCCGTCCGCTGCCGCGTGGTCTCGAACCGCGTGAACCGCTGCCGCGTCGGCATCGAGCTCAACGACACGACCGGGTGCCTCGTCGCCCTCAACGACTTCGTCGAATGCGACATGGGTCTCACCCTCTGGCGCTGGTGCCGCCAGCCCGGCCTCAACACCGGCAACGTCATCGAATCGAACCGGTTCACCTGCATCACGGGGGACGCGATCCGCCTGGCCGCGGCGACGTCCGGCAACGTCGTGCGCGCCAACTCGGTCGCGGGGGCCGGCGGCGCCGGGATCTCCGTCGCGGGGACGGATCAGTCCGTCGAGGACAACCGCATCGACGTCGCGCCGGCCCGCCGCCTCGTCGTCACCGAGGGTCCCCACCGCATCCGGGATGCCGGCGACGGGTGCGCCGCGGTCCTCCGCGAACTGCCGCCCCTCTCCGTCCGCGGCGTGAACTACTTCCCCCGCGAGACGCCGTGGAGTGGAGCCTGGACGCGGACGCCCCCCGCCGTATGGGAGCGCGACATGGCGCTCGCCGCCTCGCTCGGCATCAACACCGTGCGCACGTTCCTCCAGGTCTCGCCGCGCATGGTCGAGGCCGGCCTCGTCCGGCCCGACGGCGCCATTCCGCCCGCCTACCTCGCGCGGGTCGACACCTTCCTCGCCGCCGCGTGGCGGAACGGCATCCGTGCGATCCTCTGCTTTGAGTTCGACACCCCCTGGCTCGCCGACACGAACACGGCCGCGCCGTGGCGGCGCGCCATGACCGCCATCGCCCGGGCGCACCGCGACGACGGCCGGGTCCTGCTGTGGGACCTGAAGAACGAGCCCGACGACGACGCCAAGTGGACGCCGGGCACGCGGGCGTACCTCCGCGACGCCCCTGCCGTGCTCCGCGCCGCCGACGCCAGCCACCCGACCACCGTCGGCATCACCTGGCGCATCGACCGCCTCCGCGAGGTCGGACTGCCCGACATCCTGCAATACCACGAGTACGCGCCGAAGGACCGGCTCTTCGCGGACGGCGCCCCGCGGGTGCTGAGATCCATCGCGAACCAGCGGGCCGGCAACGGCCCCCGCCCCCTGCTGGTCGGCGAGTTCGGCATGTGCACCGCCCGCGATCCGCTGCACGGCGCCGATCCGGCCCTCATCCCGAAGCTTGGCGATGCGGCCGGCACCGAGGCCGAGCAGGACCGCCTCTACGGCATCCTCCTCGCCGCCGCGGAAGAGGCCCGCGTCGCCGGCGTGCTTGCGTGGTGCCTCCACGACTACCCGATCGGCAACCCCAACGAGTCGCACTTCGGCCTCGTGCGGGCCGACGGCTCGCTCAAACCCGCGGCCGCGCGGCTCAAGGAAGCCTACGCGCAGTGGGCCGCCCGCGCGCCCTGAGTCGGGCGTCCTCGACACCGCCGCGCGAAACGTCTACACGTTGCGCGGGGAACAACTCACGATGGACGCAGGATCTGTTCTCGATCTCGTGCTGCGCAACCGGCTCGTGCTCGCCCCCGTGGCGGGCATCACGCTGCTTCTCCTGATGATCCTGCGCTACAAGGTGCAGGCCTTCATCGCCCTTCTCGTCGCCAGCATCGCCGTCGGGCTCATCGCCGGCATGCCTCCTCCCACGATCCTCAAGAGCATGCAGGATGGCATGGCCGGGACGCTGGGTTTCGTCGCGACGGTCGTGGGACTGGGCGCGATCCTCGGCCAGATCCTCGAGAGTTCCGGCGGCGCGGAGTCCATGGCGCTGACCCTGGTCCGGGCCTTCGGCGAGAAGCGCGCCCCGTGGGCCCTGATGCTGGCGGGGTTCCTCATCGCGATCCCGGTCTTCTTCGACGTCGGTTTCATCATCCTCGTGCCCGTCCTCTATGCGCTCTCGGCGAAGTCGGGCCGCTCGCTGCTCTACTACGGGATCCCGTTGCTCGCGGGGCTCGCGGTCACGCACAGTTTCGTCCCCCCGACCCCCGGTCCCGTGGCCGTCGCCGACATCGTGGGCGCCGACATGGGCTGGGTCATCCTGCTCGGCATCGTCTGCGGCCTGCCGACCGCCGCCGTCGCCGGCCCGCTCTTCGGCCGCTTCATCGCCCGGCGCATCCACGCGCCGGTGCCGGCGCACGCACTGGCGGCGCTCGGGAAGACGCCCGCGGCGGCCGGGACCCTCCCGTCGTTCGGCCTCGTGGCCCTCATCATGGGCGCTCCGCTGGTGCTCATCCTGGGCAACACGGCGAGCCAGCTGCTGGTCAAGAAAGGCGTCGTCGCCGAGTCGGCGTGGACGCAGGCCGCCGCGTTCGCCGGCCACCCGTTCACGGCCCTTCTCGTGTCGACCGCTCTCGCGCTCTACTTCCTCGGCATCCGCCGCGGCTTCGACCGCGCCGCGCTGATGGACCTCAGCTCGAAGGCCCTCGAGCCCGCCGGCATCGTGATCCTCATCACCGGCGCCGGCGGCGTGCTCAAGCAGGTCCTGATCGACAGCGGCATCGGCAAGATGCTGGCGGAGGCGATGTCCCACGGGCACCTCCCCCCGATCCTGCTCGCGTGGCTCCTGGCCGTGGCGGTACGCATCGCGCAGGGATCGTCGACCGTCGCCATGATCACCGCCGCCGGCATCGTCGCCCCGATGCTGGGCG
Organism: uncultured Verrucomicrobiota bacterium; assembly: GCA_964402695.1. Lineage (GTDB taxonomy): Bacteria > Verrucomicrobiota > Kiritimatiellia > PWTM01 > PWTM01 > VGWF01. Next base: position 4,299 of record CAYODK010000117.1, on the reverse strand, counting down.
GGGTCGCGGGCCTCACGGACGTCGACCGCGCCCTGATCGTCATCGCGATCGCCTCGGGCGCGACGATCCTCTCCCACGTCAACGACAGCGGATTCTGGCTCGTCGGGAAGTACTTCGGCCTCTCCGAGAAGCAGACCCTCCAGTCCTGGACCGTCATGGAGACGATCATCGCCGTCTGCGGCCTCGTGTTCACCCTGCTCCTGTCCTGGATTCTCTGATCCGCAAAGCCTCCGGCCGGGACCGGATCCCTTCCGTTCCGCGGCGGCAGTTCCGCTGGGCAGCCGGGGACCTGCGTGCTAGCGTGACCGTGGTATGAACAGGGCGACCGGCAGACCCGTCGGAACGATGTCGTCAGGCGCAGGGTTGGTGTCGGCGTCGCTCCGAACCTGCCTGCTCCTCGCCGCGCTTTTTCCGCCCCTCGCGTTTCGCGCGTCCGCCGCCCGGCTGCTCGACGAATACACCCTCCGCCGCTGGACGACCGAGGAGGGGCTACCGGAGACGCGTGTCGTCCGGGTCGAGCAGTCCGACGACGGATTCCTCTGGTGCACCACCCCGCGATTCAACGCACGGTTCGATGGAGCGCGATTCGTCGTCGCGCCCCGAACGACATCGGAACCGCCCCATCCGCCGATCGTATCCCCCCAGGACACCCCCCCGAATCTCACCCCACGGGATGTCGTTCAAATCGCACGCGGCGATGGGGATGAACTCTGGGCGCTGACGCGCAAGGCCCTCTTCCTCCGCCGCGACGCCGCCTGGCAACGCATCGAGCCGCCGACCGCCGTACGGGATGGTGCGGATCGGCTGACCACCCTTCTCGCCGACGGGACCGGCGCCCTGTGGGCGGGCTCCGTGCATGGGGTGCACCGCTTCGACAGGGGACAATGGAGCGACGTGACGGGACGCGACGGCATCGTCCCTTGGGATGTGAGATCGATGGCCATGGACCGCGACCGGAATGTCTGGATCGGAACGGGCGGCGGGCTCGTGCGCCTGCGCCGCAAGCGGCTGCAGGTCTTCCGAACCGGGCAGGCGGCCGGCACGGAGACGATCACCGCGCTGCTCGTGGAATCCCCGACCAACCTCTGGGTCGGCCTGGCGGGGTCGGGCCTCCTGGCCGGCCCCCCGTCCGAGTTGCGCCCGGTGCAGGTCGGCACGCTCTCGCAACGCATCACCATCTCGTCGCTGCTGCGCGGCCGCGATGGGACGCTCTGGGTCGGCACGCAAGGCGACGGACTCTGGCGCTGGCGCGACAACGAGGCGCACCAGGTCCAGCCCGCCGCGGGCACCCCCCTGGACTCCCAAGGCATCAGCGCCCTGCTTGAGGACCGCCGGGGCGTCCTGTGGGTGGGGACATGGGACGGACTCATGCAGCTGAACCGCGCCGGGGCGTTGGCCCCCGTCCCGGGCGCGCGACGGACGGGCGAGCGACGCATGCCGCCGGCCGACATGGTCCAGGCTCTCTTCGAGGATTCGGCCGGGAAGGTCTGGGCGGGATATCAGAACACCGGATTGGCCTGCTTTCATCCCCGGGGGGGCGTCCAGCATTACGACCGCGCCTCGGGGCTGCCCGGCGACGGAATCCGATCGCTCTTCCAGGATGCGGAGGGCGTCTTCTGGATCGGCACGACTCGGGGTCTGGCACGGTGGCAGGACGGAATCCGACACGCGTTCACCACAACGGACGGCCTGGTGGACAACTCCATTCTCCAGATTCTGGAAGACGACCTCGGTCATCTCTGGCTCGGCACCCGCCGCGGGATCCTCCGGATCAAGAAGACGGAATTCACCGACCTGGCGGCCGGCCGGAGGAAGGTGCTCGCCACGCGCGTCCTGGGAGTGGATGCCGGCATGCTGGACCCGGAGTGCACCGGCCGCATGGGCGCACGGGCCGGACGGACGTCGGACGGCCGCCTCTGGTTCCCCACCACGGACGGCATCGTCATGGCCGACCCCCGCGAGATCCGGAGCCAGCCGCCGCCCGCCCCGCCGCTGATCGAAGAGGTCCGGGCCGCCGGCCACGCCCACTACACCGCCCCCCTGCTGACCCTGTCGACACAGCCGGACCCCACGCGGACCGTCCACCTGCCCCGCGGCCTGCGCGCCGTGGATTTCCGTTTCACCGCGCCGCTGCTAACCGCTCCCGAGCGCGTGCATTTCAAGTTCCAGCTGTCCGGACATGACGGGGACTGGTCCCGTGCCGCCCCGGAGCGAACCGCCCCCTACGCCAGCCTGTCGCCCGGATCCTACGTCTTCCGCGTGATGGTGCGCGATCGCGACGGCGAGTGGAGCCCTCCGGCCGCCATCCGCGTCGTCGTTCCTCCGTTCCTCTGGGAGACCGTCGGGTGGTGGGTGGGGGTGATCGTCGTGGCCGTGGCCGGCATGGTGGGGATCGTTCATGCCCTCGACCGGCGCCAGGCGATCCGCCGGATGCGAATCCTGGAGCAGGAGCATGCCGTCGAGCGCGAGCGGGGGCGCATCGCCCGGGACATCCACGACGATGTCGGCGCCGGCCTGACGGAGATGGCCATGCTCAGCGAGCTGGCCCAGAGCGAGGCCCTCCCTGCGAACGAGAAGCACGAGCACCTCGATCGGATCTTCCAGCGCGCCGGCCAGTTGACCCAATCGCTCGACGAGATCGTCTGGGCCATCAATCCGGCCAATGATTCGATGGAAAGCCTGGTGGCCTATGTCGGGGATTTCGCGCAGAACTTCCTCGGCGCCGCCGGCGTCGTCTGCCGCCTGCATCTCCCGCCCAGCCCGCCCCCTCTGGCCCTCGGTTCCGGCGTGCGGCACCATCTCTGTCTTGCGGTCAAGGAGGCCCTCCACAACATCGTCAAACACGCCGGCGCAGGCGAGGTCACCCTGTCCATCGACCTCGCGGGCGCGGCGCTCTCGATCCGCATCGAAGACAACGGCCGCGGCTTCGCGGACGCGGCGGCCGGCGGCGTGTCCAGCGGCCACGACGGTCTCGCCAACCTGGAGACGCGCATCCGGGAGATCGGCGGGCATCTCCATCGGGAGAGCCGGCCGGGCCGCGGCACCCTCCTTGTGCTGTCGGTAGAACTACCGACTCCACCGGTCGAGCCGGGTGCGGCAGGATTCGCCGGAAAGCAGGCACGGTGACCATCAGCGTCTCCATCGTCGAGGATGATCCTGCCCTGCGCAGCGCCATGGTGGACGTCCTGCGCCGGGCGGCGGATTGCGTTCTCCGCGGCGCGTACGGAAGCGCCGAGGATGCGTTGCTCCATATTCCGCAGGAGCCGCCGGAGGTCGTTCTGATGGATATCGACCTGCCGGGCATGGACGGCGTGGAATGCGTTCGAAGGCTGTCTGAGGCCGTCCCGCAGACGCAGATCCTCATGCTGACGGTGTTCAAGGACACGAACTCGATCTTCAACGCGTTGTCGGCCGGCGCGGTCGGCTATCTCGTCAAGCCGGTCCGCGCCGCCCAGCTGGTCGAGGCGATCCACGATGTCTACGGCGGCGGAGCGCCGATGACCAGCAGCATCGCCCGGAAGGTCGTGCAGACGTTCCAGCGGCCGGCGGCCCACGTGGAGACGCTCTCCCCCCGCGAGCAGGAGGTGCTCGACCTGCTCGCCCAAGGCTATCTCTACAAGGAGATCGCCGATCACACCGGGTCCAGCTACGCGACGATCCGCACGCATATCGAGCGCATCTACCAGAAGCTGCACGTCCACTCGCGCGCCCAGGCCGTGGCGCGCGCCCGCGACCACTGACCCGTGCCCCGCCCCCTGTCGGTAGTTTTACCGACTATCGCCCCGACCGCCCCGCAGGCAGTCTTTCGAAGGATCCGAGGGTTCTCGAAGACGAACGGGCGCAGGCGTTCGGATCACCGGCGCCCGGCGGAGAACGACCATGAACGCATGGATGAAATGGCGGCGGGTTCCTGTGGCGCATGCCTCCGTGCTCCTCCTGCTTGCAGGGACCGTCCCGTGCCGCGCAACCGACGGATCATGGATCTTCAACACGGGCAACGGCCTGTGGAGCGACACGGCCCGGTGGCTCGGCGGCATCGTCGCCGACGGCGCCGGAAACACCGCGTGGTTCACGAACAACATCACCGCCAACCGCACGATCACGATCGACACGGAACGCACCATCGGCCACATGGTGATCGGCGATTACAACCTTGGCAGCATCTTCACCTTCACGACCAACGCCACGGGCTCCCTGACCTTTGACAACGGGGGGAACGCCGCAACCGTCACGACGGTCGGCAAGGGCTTCACGATCAACTCGCCCTTCATCCTCAACAGCGACCTGGTCTTCGACATC
>CAYODK010000116.1:0-17218 GCA_964402695.1 uncultured Verrucomicrobiota bacterium | reverse complement strand
GGAGAAGCCCGAGTTCCTCGTTGCTCATGACCCGGTGATAGTCGATCAGCCGAACGGAGACCCCGTCCCCGCTGACGATCGCCTCGGACGGATAGACGAGCCCCTGCCCGCCCAGCCGGATCTGGAACGTGCTGCCCTGCTGGCCGCCGGCCGGGTAGACGTACCCGATGTACTGGTTCTGTGCCGCCGCCGTGAAGGCCAGCCCGAGCAGGACAAGGGCGGCGAGCCCGCGTCCCGCGGAGCGCGCAGCGGCCCGCGAGGCCGCGGGCCCTCCCGGACTCTCGCCGGGCCGGGAGGGTCGCCGGCCCCGGCGACCGAATGGACGCCCCCCATCACCCTCCGATCGCGCGCCGTCGGATCTGCTCAAGAGATGCTCCCTTTCCCGCCGGTCCCGTTTCCTAGATCAGTTCCTCCAGCATCCCCGCCGCCTTCATGCCCTCGTTCTCCGTGTCGAGAACGCGGGCGTCGAAGCCGAGGGGATGGGGAAGCTTGGCGGCGGCGTCGATGCCGGACAGCAGGTAGAAGGTCCCGAGCAGGTCCGCCGGGTAGACGGGCCGGTCCTTGACCTTCTCGCCCTTCTCGTCGGACGAACCGACGATACAGCCTCCCTTGAACCCGCCGCCGGCGACGAGGACGGTGAAAACGGCGCCGTGATGGTGGCGTCCGCCGTTCCACGGCGCCTCCCAGGAGACCTTTGGCGTGCGGCCGAACTCGCCGGTGCACCACACTAGGGTGGTGTCGAGCAGGCCCCGCTGCTTCAGGTCCTCCAGCAGGGTCGCGAGCCCCTGGTCCAGCCAGGGGCACTGCCGCTTCATGGTGGCGAAGTGGTTCCCGTGGGTGTCCCACCCGCCGGGGAAGCTGATATTGACGTAGGGCACGCCGGCCTCGACCATCCGCCGCGCCGCCAGGCACTCCTGGCCGAACGTGTTCCGGCCGTAGCGATCCCGGAGTTCCGTCGGCTCGTTGGAGAGATCGAACACCTCCCGGCCGCGGCCGAGGATCAGTCCGTAGGCCTTCTGCTTCGCCGCCTCCGCCTCGGCCATCGCCGGGGCATCCGCGAGGCCGTAGCCCATCAGGTTGACCTTGTCGACGAGGTCGCGGCGCGCCCGCTGCCGGTCGTCGTTGATGCCGCGGTTGACGATCCCCTGCACCTCGAAGCGGTCGGCGTTCGGATCGCCCCCGGTGGCGAAGGGCTTGTAGGCGGGACCCAGGAAACCCTCCTCCGAGAACCGGCCGGCCGCGTCGAGCATCACGATGTAGGGCGGGAGAAGACCCTGGTACTGCTCCCGCTTGAAGTAGGCGAAGATGGCGCCCACGCTGGGATAGGCCAGCCGTCCGTCGGGCTTGTGGCCGGTCTGCATCAGGTAGGCGGCCGTCTCGTGCCCGTTGTTTCCGTGGGTCATGCTGCGGATCAGCGAGTACTTGTCGGCCTGCCTGGCCAGCTTCGGGAAGAGAGCGCCGAGCTGGATCCCGGGCACGTTGGTGGGGATGAACTTGTCGAACTCGCCCAGCCAGTCGTAGCCCGTACCCGGCTTGGGATCCCACGCATCGTTGTGCGACATCCCGCCCCACAGGAAGATCTGGATGACCGACTTGACCTTGCCCTTCCCCTTGGCCTTCTCGCGGGCGGCCGCATCGCGCGACGTCCGCAGTTCGGCCTGCACCTGTTCGGGGGTCTTCGGCGGCGCCGCCGGGGCCGGGGCGTCCGCGGCCAGCGCGCCCGGACCACCGGCCGCCAGCACGCCCGCCGCGCCGAGGAGGCCGCAGCGCAGCGCCTCGCGCCGGGACACGGGCTTCGCGTTGTCGGGATGGAGGTTCGTCTTCATGGTGTTCTCGCCTCGTTGCTCTCGTCCGCACGCCGCTTCGATCGACCTGGTATCCTCTAGTGTGCCCCTGGTTCCCTCACGGATCAATGCCTCATGAGGAATTCGGGGCTGTTGAACAGGGCCCACGCGAGATCGATCCAGGCGTCGCGCCCCTGCGCCACGCCCGATTTCGCATAGGTCTCCGCCGCCGCCACGTCGGCCTCCGTGGGGAACCGGGAGAGGATGGTCAGGTAGAGGCGGTCGGCCATCTCCTTCGGCGTGCCGCCCGCCGCGACGAGCGCCGCGAGTTTCGGACCGCTCTGCAGCTTGCCCTGCAGCGTCGCGGAATTGAGCATGTGCAGCCACTGCCGGGAGGCCAGTTCGTTGATGCGTTCGCTCTCCATCCCCGTCGCCCGCGCGGAGCGCCCGAACAGGGCGAGGAATCCGCTGGTGACGCTGCCGTCGGCCAGAGCCACGGCGGACATGTCCTTGGGGATGTAGGTGAAGGGCTCGGGGACGGCGCTGGTGTAGAGGTCCGAACTCCCGGTGATCCCGTTCAGCACGTCGATCAGAACCTCGGCCTCGACCCGCCGCATGAGGTAGCTGGCGAAGGCCGCGCCGGCCTCGGGCCTGCTGTGCCGGGGGATCGAGGAGAACTGGTAGACGGTGGACGTGAAGATCAGCCGCTTGAGGTGCTTGAGATTCCACCCGCTGGAGACCAGTTCCTTCTCGAGGCAGGCCAGGAGTTCGGGCGCGCCGGGCGGGTTATCGTCCCGGATATCGTCCGGCTCGTGGATGATGCCCCGCCCCATCGCCCAAGCCCAGGTGCGGTTGACGATGGCCTTCGCGAACCAGGGATTTTCCGGCCGGATCAGCCAGTCGGCGAACGCCTCCCGCGGATCGCGGGTCGGCGAAACCGTGGTCTTCACGCCGTCGGGGAAGACGGCCTCCAGCGGCCCGTTCTCGCTCAGGGGCGTCGGCAGCGCCTGCGGGATCTGGCAGGTCGCCGCGAGGGCCTTGTCGATCGCATCGAGGCCCGCCGCGGTGCTGCCGGCGACGGCGGTCGACTTGAGGGGATCCCAGAAAACGATCTCCTCCTTCCACTCGCTTGTCGGCTTGTAGCCGATCTGCGAGAAGAAGGCGGCCATGCCGGCGAGGCGCTCCTTCGGCCACGCGTGGACCCGGGTTCCCATCAGCGCCATCGCGACCGACGCGGCGATGCCCTCCGGTGTCTTGTCCTGGATGGCGCGGTAGAAGTTGACGGCTCCGACGCGGTAGTTGCTGCCGCTGGAGGTGAGCAGCTCGCGGGCGAACCGATCGTAGGGCTTGTTCCGGGCGATCGAGTCCCACACCCATCGGTGATAGGCCTGCGCGGCGTTCGGCCAGACCTTGACGGGATGCTCCGCCTTGATGCGGAGGATGTCGCTCCAGCGCATCGCCCAGTAGTCGACGTGCGAGGTCTGATCGAGAAGCCGGTCGACCAGCGCAACGCGCTTGTTCTTGTCCGGGTTCTGAATGAACGCACGGGCCTCGTCGGCGGACGGCAGCGTGCCGGTCAGATCCAGGTGGGCGCGGCGGAGGAAGACCGCGTCGGAACAGAGAACCGGCTGGATGTTCAGCGACTTCAGCTTCGCGAAGAGGATCTCGTCGATCGGGCCCGACGGGACCGGCGGCTCGGGACTTTCCATCTGCCCCGCCACCTGCTTGGCGGAGACCAGCCGGTACAGCACGCCCTTGGCCTGTTCGGCGAGATCGCGCCGGGTGTCGGCGACGTTCTTGGCCTCGGTGTAGGCGGCGCGCGTCCGCTCCGCCTCGGCCTTCAACGGCGCGGCGGCGGCCTCGGCGGCCTGCGCTGCCTGTTCGTCGGCGACATGCGTCTCCTTGGCCGAGGCGATCCGCTTCCTGAGGTTCTCCAGGGCCTCCTCGGTGGCCTTCTTCCGCGCGGTGGCCCGCTCCAGGTTCCCGGCGGCGGTGTTGGCTGCGCCCAGCGCCTGCTCGAGGGCCTTCGCCTTGGGCGCCAGCGCGGCCTTGGCGTCGTTGGCCGCCTTGCGCTTCGCGGCGGCCTGCGCGGCGGCCTCGCGATGGGTTTCGTCCAGCTTGATCACATCCCCGCCCGCATCCCGCGCGGCCTGGTGCGCGGCCGCGGCGGCGGCGACCTGCGCCTTGACGTTGGCGAGCGTGTCGTCCGCGGGCTTCTTCTGCGCCTGCGCCTCCGCCAGCTTCTGCGCGGCGGCGGCGGCCTGGGCCTGGGCCGGGGGCACACCCTGCTGCGCCTTCGCCAGCGCGGCCTTCGCCTCGTCAGCGGCCTTCCGTTTCGCGGCGGCCTCCTCGGCGGCCTGCTTCTTCTCCGGCTCGGGCTTCGCGGCATCCGCGGCGATCTGCTGGGCCCGCGTCGCGGCCTCCTGCGCCGCGGTCTCGGCCGCCGCAGCGGCCGTCGCGGCGGCAGCGACCTGGTTGCTTGCGTTCAGGACCGCGGCATCGGCCGTCTTCTTCAGCGCATCGGCCTCGGCCAGCTTCTGCGCCACGGAGTTCGCGGCAGCCTGGGCTTGCTGCTCGGCCTGCTGTACCTGGGCCAGCGCGGCGGCCGCATCCGCCACGGCCTTGCGCTTCGCCGCGGCCTGGTCCGCCGCCTGCTTCCGTCCGTCGGCCAGCGCGGTTGCCTCCTGGGCGGCCTTCTCCGCCGCCTCCAGAGCCGGGACGGCAGTGCCGATCTGCTTCCGGACACCGGCCAGCGCGGCGTCCGCAAGCCGGACCTGCCCGGTGAGCCGCGCCAGCTTCTGCACCGCGGCGTCGACAGCCTTCTGCGCCTCCTGGCGCTTCTTCGGGTCCTGGGCCGCGGCGGCGAGGGCCTCGTCGGCCGCCTTCTTCTGCGCCTCCGCCTCGGCCAGCTTCGGCGGCATGGCCGCGGCCTGGGCCATCAGATTGGTCTCGTTCTGCCGGGACTTGGCGAGCGCGGCGCGCGCGGTCTCGACGGCCTTGACTTTCGCAGCCGCCTGGGCCGCGGCCTTCTTGGCCTCCTCATCGACCCGGGTCGCCGCTTCGGCCGCGGCCTTCGCAGCGACCTCGGCCTCCACGGCCGCCTTCTCGGCCGCGTCGTAGGTCTGCTGCAGCGGCTGGGCCTCGGCCTTGGCGGCGGCGAGCGCCTGGTCCAGCGGCGGCTTCGCGTTCGTCGCATCGGCCAGGGCCTTGGCGGCCTCCGGGACGGCGGCCTCGGCCTGTTGGAGGTCCTTCACGCCCTGTTCGCCGGAGAGGTTCTTCGCGTCCGTGGCCTGCTGCCGCTTCGCGTCGGCCGTCTTCTTCGCGTTGGCGTAATCCGTGTCGGCCTTCTGCATCGCGGCCCGCAGCGGGCCGAGCGCCGCCTCCGCCGACCGGGCCGCATCCTCGGCCGCCTGCCGCGATTTCGCCGGATCGGCCGCGATATCCGCCGCAACCGCGGCCTGTTCGGCCGCCTGGTACGCCTGCGTGAGGGCTGCGACCTGCGCGGTGATTGCGGCCAGCGCATCGGCGGCCACCTTCTTCTGCGCCTCGGCCTCCGCGAGCTTCCTTGCCGCGGCATCCGCCTGGGCCTGGGCCCCCTGCTGGGCCTGCGCGGCGACGGCGAGGACCGCCGCCGCGTCGACCGCCGCCTTGCGCCGGGCCGCGGCCTCCGCGGCGGCCTGCTGGCTCTCCTGGTCGAGGCGGAGCAGGTCCTTCGCCGCCTCCAGCGCCGCCTGGTTCGCCGTCGCAGCCGAGGCGCCCTGGGTCCGCGCGGACGTCAGGGCGGCCTCCGCGGCGGTCCGCACGGACTCCGCGGCGGCGAGCTTCTGCGCGGCGGCGCCGGCCAGCGCCATCGCATGCTGCTCCGCCTGCTGCGACTCGGTCAGGGCCGCCCTGGCGGCCTCGGTGGCATTCGTGGCCTGCGCCGGTCCGGCGGCGGCCGCGACATGTCCCTTGATGTTGGCAAGGACCTGGTCGACGAGCTTCTTGTGCTCACCCGCGGCCGCCAGGGCCGCAGCGGCGGCCTCCGACGCGGCCTGCGCCCCTGCCTCGGCCTGCCGCGCCTGCGCGAGGGCCGCGGTGGTGTCGGCCGCCGCCTTGCGCTTCGCGGCAGCGTCGGCCGCAGCCTGACCCTTGGCGACGGCGACGGTTGCGGCATCCTGGGCCGCCTTGTCGGCCGCGGCGACCGCCGTGGTCGCGGCAGCCGCCTGGGCGTTGAGGTTCGCGAGGGTATCGTCCGCCGCCTTCTTCTGAGCCTGGGCTTCCGCCAGGCCGGGCGCTGCGGCCGCGGCCGCAGCCTCCGCCTGTTGGACAGCCTGCTGCGCGGCGTTCAACACCGCCTTGGCGTCGTCTGCGGCCTTGCGCCGCGCCGCGGCCTCGTCCGCGACCTGCTTCTTCTCCGTCTCCGGCTTCGCGGCGTCCGCAGCGATCTGCTGGGCCTTCGCGGCGGCATCCTGTGCCGCCTTCTCGGCGGCCTCGGCGGCGGGGCCGGCGGCGGCGACCCGGCTCCTGGCGGCAGCCAGGGCCTCCTCGGACGTCTTCTTCTGCGCCTCGGCCCCGGCCAGCTTCTGTGCGGCGGCGGCAACGGCAGCCTGCGCCTGCTGGGCGGCTTGCTGGACCTGGGCGAGGGCGGCCTTGGCGGCGTCGGATGCCTTGCGGCGGGCGTCGGACTCTGCCGCCGCCGCACCCGCTTCATCCGCGAACCGGCTGGCCGCCGAGGCCTTGGCCTTCGCCACGGACTCGGCATCCTGGGCGGCCTTCTCGGCGACGTTGGACGCCTCCTGTGCCCTCGCCAGCGCGGCCCGGGCATCCGCCAGTGCCTTGTCCGGCGCGGCCTTGGCGTTCACCGCGTCCGTCACCGCCTGGGCCGTCGCCGCGAGCTTCGCCTCGGCGGGCTTCTGCTGCCCCGCGACAAGGTCGTCGACCGCCTTCTTCGCCTGGTCGGCCTGCTGCCGCTTCTCCACCGCCACCTGCTTTGCGGCGGCGAACGCGGCCTCCAGTTCCGCGGTGGTCTTCGCGACGGCGGACGGGAACAGGCCCGCGGCCCCCAGCACAAGCACCAGAACTTGGATCATCCTTGTCTTCATCGAAAATCACTTCAAACGGGGCCGAGCCTGATGGACACCGTCCGGCATGCCCCGGAAGCGCGGCCGTTTCCCGGGCCATCCACGGGGCGTGAAGCCCGCACGTCGTTCATGTTGCAGCGCAAGAAGAACCTTCGGGATCAGCCGATTCGACCATGGCCACAGCGGTTCCCTACAGAGCTTCAGGTTGCCACATGCCTTCTCGGCACTTCAACATCAAAACGGAGCCTCAACAGGCTCGAATCGAGCACGGCGGCGCCCTCGGCCGCGCCAGGGACAACCGCCGGGGATGCCGGTCTGAAGGTCCGGGGTTGTTCCGGCCCTTCCGGGGGGGTATAAAGCACGGCTCACACCGGGGACAACGATGAGCTTTCGGATCGAGATCGGACTGAAGCGCGGCGTGCGGGATCCCCGCGGCGAGGGCGCCGCATCGCGGGCGCGCGGGTTCCTGCACCTGCCCGTGCGCTCCGTGCGCACGCGCGACGTCTACAAGGTCGCCGACGACCTTCCGCCCCGCCTGCAACGGCGCGTCCGCGACGCCTTCGCCGACCCAGTCATCACCACCGCCGCCCTCGGCCGCCTGCGCCCGCCCCCGTTCGACTGGCTGATCGAGGTCGGGTTCAAGCCGGGCGTCACCGACAACGTCGGCCAGACCGCCCGCACCGTACTCGCGGACGTCCTCGACCGCGCCGCGGGGGACGTCGGCGGGGTGTACAGCTCCGTCCAGTACTTCATCCGCGGCGCCGGCCTCACCCGCGAATCCGCCGACCGGTTCGCGCGCGGCGCGCTGGCCAACGAACTGATCCAGACGATCCGCATCTTCGACCCGGCCGAGTGGGCCGCCGCGGCGCCCGACACGGACCTTCCGGTCGTCCGCGACCCCCACGCGCCGCAGGTGAAGGTCTACGACCTCGAGGTCGCCGACGACGCGCTGATGAAGATCAGTCGCGACGGCATCCTCTCGCTCAGCCTCGCCGAGATGCACGCGATCCGCGACTACTACCGCCGGCCGGACGTCCGCTCCGCCCGCGAGGCGCTCTCGCTGCCGGCCGCGCCGACGGACGTCGAACTCGAGTGCATCGCGCAGACCTGGTCCGAGCACTGCAAGCACAAGATCTTCGCCGCCACGGTGAGGTACACGGACGAACACGGACAGTCGCGGACCCTGGACGGGCTTTTCAAGACCTTCATCCGCGGCGCGACGATGGAGATCGCGAAGCGCATCGACTGGCTCGTCTCCGTCTTCACCGACAACGCCGGCATCATCCGGTTCAACGACCGGTGGAACGTCGCGTACAAGTGCGAGACCCACAACAGCCCCTCCGCCCTCGACCCCTACGGCGGCGCGATCACCGGCATCGTGGGCGTCAACCGCGATCCCATGGGCACCGGCATGGGCTGCGAACTGGTCTGCAACACCTGGGGCTACTGCCTCGGCTCCCCCTTCTACGACGGCGACCTTCCGGCCGGCCTGATGCACCCGCGGCGCATCCGCGACGGCGTGCATCACGGCGTCATCGACGGCGGCAACCAGAGCGGCATCCCGTGGACCCGCGGCTTCGAGCGGTTCGACGACCGCTACATCGGCAAGCCGCTCGTCTACTGCGGCACCGTCGGCCGCATCCCGCGCCTCGTCGGCGGCCGGCCCTCGGAGCGCAAGGAGATCCTGCCGGGCGACGCGGTCGTCATGATCGGCGGGCGCATCGGCAAGGACGGCATCCACGGCGCGACGTTCTCCTCCGAGGAACTCCGCCACGAGTCGCCCGCGCAGGCCGTCCAGATCGGCGACGCCTTCACGCAGCGCAAGCTCTACGAATTCCTGATCGAGGCGCGCGACCTCGGCCTCTACCGCGCCCTGACCGACAACGGCGCGGGCGGCCTGAGCTCGTCCATCGGCGAGATGTGCACCTTCAGCGGCGGGGCCGACCTCGACCTGACGAGGGCGCCGCTCAAGTACGCCGGCCTCGACCCGTGGGAGATCCTGCTGAGCGAGGCGCAGGAGCGCATGAGCCTGGCCGTCCAGCCGGAGACCCTCGATGCGTTCCTCGCCCTTGCGGCCCGCCGCGACGTCGAGGCGACCGCGCTCGGCCGCTTCACGGACGAAGGCGCGCTGATCATCCGCCACGGGGGCCGCGTCGTCGCGCGCATCGACCTCTCGTTCCTCCACGACGGATGCCCGCGGCTCGACCTGACCGCCCGCTGGGCGCCGCCGGCCGTCCCCGCCCCCGCCCCCCTGCGCGGCGGATCCCGCAACCGGGCCCTGGAGGCGGTCCTCGGCGCCCTCAACGTCTGCTCGAAGGAATGGAAGTCTCGTTCGTACGACGGCGAGGTCAAGGGGCTCAGCGTCGGCAAGCCGTTCGTCGGCGTCCGCTCCGATGTCCCCGCCGATGCGACCGTCATGCGCGTCGAACCCGGCGCGGCGGACGGCATCGTCCTGGCCGAGGGCATCAACCCCTTCTACTCCGACCTCGACACCTACGCGATGATGGCCTCGGTGATCGACGAGGCGGTCCGCCGCGCAATCAGCGTCGGCGGCACGCTCGCGCACCTCGCCGGACTCGACAACTTCTGCTGGCCCGACCCGGTGCCCTCCGCCGGCAACCCGGACGGCGAGCACAAGATGGCCCAGCTCGTCCGCGCCAACCAGGCCCTCTACGACGTCACGACCGCCTACGGCGTGCCCTGCGTCTCCGGCAAGGACAGCATGAAGAACGACTCCGTCCGCGGCGGGCGGCGCATCTCGATCCCGCCGACGGTCCTCTTCTCGGTCATCGGACGCATGGCGGACGTCTCGAAGCTGGTTACGATGGACTTCAAGCGACCCGGCGACCTCGTCTACGTGGCCGGCCTCACGCGCGACGAGCGCGGCGCCTCGGAGTTCCACCGCTGGCTGGCCCGCGAACAGGGGACGCCCGATGCCTTCGGCGGCGCGGTCCCGTCGCTCGACGTCCCCGCGGCGCTGGCGCTCTACGCGGCGATGGAGAAGGCGATCGCCGCCGGCCTGCTTCGCTCGTCGCACACGCCGACGCTGGGCGGCCTCGCCGCCGCCTTCGCGCTGGCGGCGGTCGGCGGGGATGTCGGCGCGGAGATCGACCTCACCGCCGCGCCCGCGGACGGCCGGCTCGCGGAGGACGCGCTCCTCTTCAGCGAATCCAACAGCCGCTTTGTGGTCTCGGTCGATCCCGCGAAGGCCGCGGAGGCCGAGGCGGTCTTCGCCGGCCTGCCGTTCCAGCGCGTCGGCGTCGTCGTCGAGGACCCGCGCCTGCGCGTCACCGGCGCCCGCGGCCGGACGCTCGTCGACCGCCCCGTCGACGCCCTGCGCCGCGCCTTCCGCAAGACGCTCGATCGGATCTGAAAGCGATTTGCATTCACCCGGTTGACGTCCACTGCCCGCCGGCGTACCGTCGTGCATCATGAAAGCACTTACGGTGCGCGAGGTTCCGGACACGGTCTATGAGGTGATCCGGGCGGATGCGAAGACCAGCCGGCGCAGCATCCAGGAGCAGGTCCGCTGGGTGCTGGAGAAGGACGCGCGGCTTCCCCGGGGTGGCTTCCTCTCCGCCGCGCGGCGATGGAACCGACGACTGAAGGGCCGCGCTCTCGGCGATTCCGTGGAGGCGGTCCGCAGCGCTCGGGAGAACCGATGAGCGTGTTCGTCCTCGATGCGTCGGCATGGCTGCGCCTGTTTCTCAACGACGGCCCGTGGCCCGACCACCTGGCCGATGCCGCCATGGCCGTGGAGGCCCGGCAGGATGTGTTCGCCGCGCCCGACGCGGTCCTTCCGGAGGTTGCCGGGGCGTTGAACCGGATCGAGCGGCGCGGAGCGCTGTCGTCCGCCGAGTGCGACGCAATCTGGAGGGACATGCGGCGGACACCGGTCGAGATGATCGCCGTGGAAACGTTGATCGAGCCGGCCCGCACCCTCGCCCGCCGGGAGTCGCTGACCGTCTTCGACGGCCTGTACCTTGCCGCCGCGGTCCGGATGGCCGCGCCGCTCCTGACCGCCGACGCCCGGCTCGATCGCGTCGCGCGCCGGCTGCTGCCGTCCCACCCCCACGCAGGATGATCCGCCCTTCCGTTCCTTTGCCATGAACAACCCCATCCCTCCCCCGCCCGCCGCCGCCCTGTGGGACCGGCGGTACGCCGAGGCCGGCTGGGCCTACGGAACCGAGCCAAACGCGTTTCTCGCGGAGTGCGCGCCGCGCCTGCCGCGGGGGCGGGCGCTGTGCCTGGCCGACGGCGAGGGACGCAACGGCGTTCACCTCGCCTCGCTGGGTTTCGATGTGACCTCGGTGGACCTCTCCCCGGTCGGCCTGGCCAAGGCGCGCGAACTTGCAGCCTCGCGCGGCGTCGCGCTGCGCACCGTGGCCTGCGACCTGGCGGACTTCCGGATCGGGGTCGCCGAGTGGGACGCGATCGTCGCGATCTTCTGCCACCTGCCGCCGGCGCTCCGGGCGGACGTCCACCGCCGCTGCGTCGACGGCCTTCGCCCCCGCGGCGCGTTCGTGCTCGAGGCCTACGCCCCCCGGCAGCTTGAATTCCGCACCGGCGGCCCGCCGGTGCTCGAGATGCTCATGGACGTCGCCACGCTGCGCCGCGAACTGGACGGCCTGACCTTCGAGACCGCCCTCGAGACCGAGCGCGACGTCCTCGAAGGCCGCTGCCACACGGGCCGCGGCGCGGTGACGCAGATTCTGGCGTTCCGGTGACCGGTCAGCCCCGCGCCATCCGCCGCCGCAACAGCAGGACGACCGCGGCGGCCCCGAAGACGGCAAGGGAGCCCGGCTCGGGGATCGTGTAGAGCTGCAGGGCGTCCACGGTCCCCTCGTTGTCCGGCAGAACCCGGTAGTAGACCCCCGACGGCGTGGTCACCGTGCTGCCGGTCAGGTCGATCGTCTCGGCCTTGAGGACGTCCCAGGTGAACGGGATCCCGGTGTCGATCGCTCCGCCGCTGACGTCGGTGATCAGGATCACCCCCGCGAGGGTCGCGTTGCCGGCGACGTTCATCAGGTCGAAGTCCGTCCCCGCGGTCGCTCCCTGTGCGGCGAGTTCGAGCCGCAGCTCGGCGCCGGCTTCCAGCGAGTAGTCGCCGCTGACCGTCATGACCCCCGGCGACGCCCCGATTTGAAGGGCGCCGCCCTCCTGGGTCAATGTTCCGCCGAAGGTCCCGACGTCCTTCAGCAGCCCTCCGGTGAACTTGAATTCACCCGCTCCGGCGCCGAAGACGATGTCGCCGCCGGTCATGTCCAGCGTGCCGCCGGCCAGGACCACCACGCCCGTCGCGCCCGCCGCGTAGGCGTTCGTCAACGTGCCGCCGATCCGCACCGTGCCGCCGTTGACAACGAGCGTGTTGGTCCCGCCGAGATTGCCAACGACGACGTCCGCCATCGCGTCCAGCATCCCGCCCAGCGCCCGGTACTCGCCGCGCACCGCGGTTGCGTTGTTCCCCATGTCCATCACACCGAAGACAGTGGCGGTGCCCCCGTTCTGGACGTAGAGCCCGACGGAATTGGCGGCGTTGTTGATCCGGATCTGGTTGGAGATGACGACCGAGCCGCCGTGCTGCGTGAAGGTTCCGTCCGAGTTGGCCTGCCCCAGCACCAGGTTGTTGTTGAGCTGGTTGTAGGCCCCGGAATACATCTCGACGGCCGCCTGCGTCCGCTCGCCGCCGCCGGTGAGCCCGCCGATCCCGACGTCAAGGTTGCCTCCCTTGACGTTCAGGGTCGGCGAGGTGCTCTGGTCCACCTTCCCGATCACGATCCGCGCGGCGTTCGACCCGGACGAACCGGAGTTGTCGCCCGCGTAGACGCCCGTGTTCGCGTTGACCGTGCCCTTGAAAAGCTCGAGCGTCCCCTTGCCGTTGTTGCCGACCGTCAACCGGTTGCCGCTCACGGTGAAGGTCTCCGCCTCGTCGGCCAACTCGACCCTCAAGAGCCCCTCGGACCCCGCGTTCTGGCCGATCTGGACGTTGCTCGCCGTATGGTTCGTGCCTCCGAGGAGGAGCAGCGTCCCCATGCCCCCATCGCCGAGATAGATCGTGCCCGCGACGAGTTGCCCCTCCGCGACCGTGAAGACGCCCGTGCCGGTCGCGTACTGGCCGATCCGCGAGTCGCTCGCGTTGATCACGCCGCCGGTCAGCATGATGGAACCCTCGCCGTACGCCCCGACTGCCAGTGTCCCGGAGGTCTGCAGGAGCTGACCGCCGGCCACCGTGTAGCGACCGGTCGTCCCGGCCACCTCGCCGACGGAGAACCGCTGGACATAGATGTCGCCCGCGAGCACCTGCAGGTCGCCGCCGTTGATCATCAGCTGCGCGTTGTTGACGTTCGCGTTCTGGGGCCCTCCGGCCGGCCCCTCGATCACGCCGTTGGAGACGATCAGCGTCCCGGCGTTGAGGTTGTAGGTTCCACCCTCCGTGCCCGCGTCGCCGAAGACCAGCTGCCCGCCGATCGCCACCGTCCCGCCGTTCTGGTCGACCTGTCCCTGCGCCGTCCCGCCGAGGATCAGGTCCGTCCCCGCCCCGGGCATCGTCAACGTCGCCCCGCCCCCGACCTCCAACCGGGCGGCGCTGGCCACCGCACCGGTGACCGGTTGGATCACGAGATCGGAAAGCCGCGTGACAACGTCCGTCGAGTTGGTGATCAGCGCCTTCGCAGGCCCGAAGCCGAGGCTGGCTCCCGTGCGTTGCACCGAGATCGTGCTGGAATTCGGAAACGATAGGCCCCATCCGGCGGCCGCCGTCGCGCCGATCGAACTGTTGGCCTGGTTCACGATCGGGTTGTTGGTCGCGAGGATGACCGCGAACGACTGCCCGTTGCTGATCGCATTCGCCCCGAGGTCCGGCGTGACGTTGACGCCGTTGGTATCCGCCCACCGGCTCGCCGTGGCATCCCACTCGGCCGCGCCGCCGATCCACGTGACCGCCGACCCGGCATCCGCGAAGGCGTCCATCCGGATCTCGAACACCGATCCGCCCGCGACCGTCGTCGCCGCCATCGTCGCGGTGTCGAGGACGTTCAGCGGGATGAACCCGGTGTCGTTGTTGTGCAGCGTGAACCAGTTGGTCGCGCCGTCGCCGTGGTTGAAGAACGTGATGGTCCGGGCAGCCGCCGTGTTCTGGAAGTCCAGCGTGCCGGCGTTGAGGTTGATCGTGCCGGTGCCCGTCCCCACGTTGACGTCGCCGGTGTCGCGCATGACGAACGTTCCGCCGTCGATCGTCAGCGTCCCCGTCCCGCCGTTCTGGCCGAACCGGAGGTTTCCGCTGCCCGAGAACTCGAAGACGCCACCGTTGAGGATCAGGTTCCCGTCGCCGAACTTGCCCACGTCCACGGCGCCGCCGACCACCGCGGTGTGGCCGGACGCCTGGACATAGTGCGCGACCTGCCCGGATCCCTTCTGGGTCAGGTTCATCGCGTTCATGATGAAGACCCGGCCGCCGTTGTTCGTGAAGTAGCCCTGGCTGTTGTTGCCGGTGCCGCCGTCGCCGCCGAGGAAGAAGGTGCCCGTGTTCGTCAGCACCTGGTCGGCCCGCAGCGTGAACTCGCCCGTCGTGCCCTGGTCCTGGCCGAGGCGGAAGCTCTGGACCGTGATCTCCGTGCCCAGGACGTTCACCGTGCCGCCGTTGATGTGGAACTGGGCCTGGTTGACGTCCAGAGCCCTCTCGATGATGTTGCTGACCGTCAGCGTGCTCCCGCTGTTCACGTTGATCGTCCCGCCGGCCCGTCCGAGCGGGCCGAAGACGATGTTGTTGCTGACCGTCACCGACCCGGCGCTCATCTGGAGGATCCCGACCCCCGCCGCCGTGTCGTCATCCCCGATCCACAGGTTGCGCGCGACGGAAAGGTCGCCCCCGGCGTTGACCGTCAGCTGGCCGGTGCCCCCCGAACCGCCGCGGCCGATCATCACGTTCTGCACCGTCTGCGTGCTGCTCAGCGTGACGATGTCGGTGCCCGTGCCGACGTTCATCACGTACGCCGTCTCGTCCGCCGTCGGCAGCACGCCGTTCGTCCAGTTCGCCGCCGTCTCCCAGGCCAGCGTCTCGTTGCCGGTGCCGGCGGTGAACGCCACCGCGTTCCCGTCCGGCGACACGGCCTTGTAGTTCTGCAGCACCTCGGCCGCCGAGAGGACCGTGTTGCTGTAGAACCGCACGATCGCCAGGTTGCCCTGGAACGAACTGTAGTTCCCGGAACCGCTGACAGGCCCGGGGAAATTGAAGCCGTTCCCGTACCCGCCCAGGTTCGCCTCGGCCCGGCCGCCGATCCCCTGTCCGTCGCCGCCGTCCCAGTCGGTGTTGGCGAAGTTCGTCACCGCGCCTGCAAACTGGCCGTTGACGTAGAGCGTCATCGTCCGGTTGGCCGCGGTCGCGTCGAAATCCACCATGGCCACCGCTTGGATCAGCCGGTTGCCCGCCGTCAGGTCCACGCCGTTGAAGTTCGTCAGGACGGCATCGACGGTCGGGAACAGGTTGCCCGCCATGCGCCAGCGCAACACGCCCTGGTCGTAGGTCAGCGAGATCCCGGTGCCGCCGCCGACCTCGTAGAGGATCTGGCGCATCGCATTCGTGCCCGACGCGGCGGGGTCGAACCACATCTCCAGCGTCATGTCCTTGGTGTCCAGCGCGCCGCCGAGGATCTCGGGCCAGGTGTTCTTGACCGGCGTCCCGCTGTTGGTGACGATCATCGAGTTCGCGTTGGTCGACGTGCCGAACGTCCACCAGGAATCGACGTTGAGCAGGGTCATCGGCCGCGTGTCCAGCCACACCGTCGGTCCCCACACCTGCAGGTCCAGTTCGGCCGGCCCCCCGGCGCGGTTCTCCCAAACCCCGTTGGCGCTGAAGTCAGCGGCATAGTTGGCCGCCAGCGTGTTGGTGACGATTTCCACGGCCATGGACCGGACGCCCATCCCGACCGCCAACCCCAGAATCCATGTCATCCGCTTCATGTCCGTCTCCTCCCGAGTTCCACGCTGCGATGCCGGACGGACCAGCATGCAGGGCTTCGTCATCCCTTACTTACGTGACGGGAATATTCTGGCAAGTCAAAAGTTGAAGAAAATGGCGGCATCTCCCCCGCCGATCGTCAGAAGCGAAGGAGATACGCCCCTCGGCGACTGTTGCAGCCGCGGCGGGGCGTCGCGGCCGGCAGGCGTCCCGGCGCCCACGGCCGCGACCGGCGGTGGCGGCCACCGCACCGCCGCGGCGCTGTCGTGCGCTCGGGGCCGATCCGGGACGGTGGCGGGTCAGGGGGCCGGCGGAAGGGCGGCAAGGGCGGCGTCGAGATCGGCGTGACAGCGCCCCAGCCAGGCCTCCCCCCAGAAGAAATGGCAGCTGGTCTCGGCGCGCAGGACCCGCCAGTAGGCCTCCTCGAATCTCCGGGCCAGCTCCCCGTCCCCGGGCGCGGCGCGCAGCGCCCGGTCGCGGGCGTCGCGCACGCAACGGCTGACCTCCTCCACCCGGGCGAGCGCGTCGCGCTGCGCGGAGGCCCCGGTCCACTGCACGAAGCCGACGCCGCTGTGGTCGCCTGTGTTCCACGCGCCGGCCCGCACGATGACCTCACCGTGGGCGCCATGGCGGTCGAGATACTCGTGGATGAAGGCCGGACGAAAATCGCCGGCGCCGCCCGCGCGGACGAGGTCGAGCAGCGGCCGGTGGAACCGGTCCCAGAAGGTCTGTCCCGGCGTGAGGTTGCGGAACCAGCCCCCGTTGTCGCCGTCGGTCGCCGTGGTGACCAGCGGCTCGAAGTCGCACCACTTCGTCCGCTCGCGAACCTCGCGCAGGAACCAGTCCGCGTCCATGCCGGACTCCTGCGCGATGGAGAGGTCGCGGTCGCGCGGGATCACGACGATCTCGCGACCCCCGTGGCGGGCGACGTGCGGCCGGTAGCGGATCTCGGGCCATTTCATCGGCGACATCGGCACGACGTGCTCGGCGTCGACCAGGACATAGCGGTAGCCATGCTCAGCCAGCAGCGGGATCATCTCCATGCAGAAGCCCATCTCGGGCGGCCAGAAGCCCTGGAAATCGCCGCGCCAGAAGAGGTGCCGGCCGATCCCCTGCCATCGCCGGACCTGTTCGACGCGATCCGCCTCCGGAATCAGCGGCAGCACCGGGTGGTAGTAGCCCGTGCCGAGGATGTCGATGATGGCCCGGTTCTGAAGATGCCACAGCAGGTCGCCGACCTTGACGACGCCGTACACGTCCGACTGGAAGCCGGGGTTGGAGAGCGTCTCCAGCAGCGTTCCGGACAGCGACAGGTGCACGCGGCCCAGGTTCTCC
Organism: uncultured Verrucomicrobiota bacterium; assembly: GCA_964402695.1. Classification (GTDB taxonomy): domain Bacteria; phylum Verrucomicrobiota; class Kiritimatiellia; order PWTM01; family PWTM01; genus VGWF01. Next base: position 80 of record CAYODK010000116.1, on the reverse strand, counting down.
TGCCCCCACAGCGCCCGCGGAATGCGGTCGATGGCGCACAGGATCTGCCGCACCTCCCACGGCTCGGTCTGCAGCATCTC